>JBEVDH010000026.1:0-5281 GCA_040514115.1 Comamonas sp.
ACGGGCGCGCCGGCAATGCGGCGCGTGCACAGGTCGTTGAATGCCTGCTGCTGCGCGGGCCCGAGCGGGTCGCTGTCGTGCGTCAAAAGCCAGGCGCGGCCCGCATCGGGTCGGCCCAGCACATGCAGCAGCAGCAACTGCGCATCGATGCGCTCCAGGCCCGCCGCGCGCGCCTGCTGCAGGGCCTGCTGCAACGTGCTCAAGCGTTGACCTCCAGCTCGGCGAGCTGCTCGGCCTCGCGCGCATGCTGCAGCGCCTGCAGCACGTCGCCGAGGTCGCCTTCCATCACATACAGCAGCTTGTAGAGCGTGAGGTTGATGCGGTGGTCGGTGAGCCGGCCCTGGGGGAAGTTGTAGGTGCGGATGCGGTCGGAGCGGTCGCCGCTGCCGATCAGGCCCTTGCGCTGGGCGGCTTCCTTGGCCGCGCGCTCGCTGCGTTCCTTTTCCTGGATGCGCGCCTGCAGCACCTGCAGCGCCTTGGCCTTGTTGGCGTGCTGGCTGCGCCCGTCCTGGCATTCGGCGACGATGCCCGTGGGCAGATGGACCACGCGCACCGCGGAATCGGTCTTGTTGATGTGCTGGCCGCCCGCGCCGCTGGCGCGGAAGGTGTCGATGCGCAGGTCGGACGGGTTCAGCGTGACCACCTGGGCCTCGTCGGGCTCGGGCATCACGGCGACGGTGCAGGCGCTGGTGTGGATGCGGCCCTGGGTCTCGGTGGCCGGCACGCGCTGCACGCGGTGGCCGCCCGACTCGAAGCGCAGCTTGCCGTAGACCTCGTCGCCGGAGACATGCAGCACGATTTCCTTGTAGCCGCCGACCTCGCTGTCGCTGGCGCTCATCACTTCGACCTTCCAGCCGACACTTTCGCAGTAACGCGTGTACATGCGCGTCAGGTCCGCGGCAAACAGCGCCGATTCATCGCCGCCGGCGCCGGCGCGTATTTCCAGGTAGGCGTCGCGCGCGTCGTCCGGGTCCTTGGGCAGCAGCATGCGCTGCAGCTCTTGCTCGAGCTGGGCCAGCTCGGCGCTGGCGCTGGCGATTTCTTCCTGCGCCATTTCGGCCATCTCGGGGTCGCCCTGCATCTGCTGCGCCTCGGCGAGGTCGGCTTCGCGCTGCGCAAAGCGCGCGTAGCGGCCGGCCACGGCCGTGACTTCGGCATGCTCGCGCGAAAGCTTCCGGTACTGGGCCATGTCGCCCATGATGTCTTCGCGCGACAGCAGGAAGTCGAGCTCCTCGAGGCGCTGGGCGAAACGTTGCAGCTGGCTGCGGAGAAAGGGTTGCATGGCGGGGAGGCGGTTGCGCTATGCGGGCATAGCTGGAAAGAGGGCGAGGGCAGACAGGGCGCGGGCGCAGGGCGCGCGCCGGGCAGGGCCGCGTCGCTAGAGCGCGTTCTTGTGGCCCTGCGAGCGCAGGAACAACCGCGAGACGGTCTGCACGGTCTGGGCGCGCTGCGCGGGGTCGCCCGAATGCAGCTCGGCCATGGTGCCGTGCAGCATCTTCTGCGTCAGACCCCGCGACAGGGCCTCGAGCACGGCATCGACGTCCTCGCCCTTGGCCAGGCGCTTGCGCGCGCGCGCGATCTCGGCCGCGCGCCAGACATCGGTCTGATCGTGCAGCTGCTGGATCAGCGGCACCACGCCGCCCTGGGGGCTGCGCTGGTCCATCCAGTGCAGGAAGCTCTGCACGCCGCTGTCGATGATGGCCTCGGCCTGGGCCACCGCGGCCTGGCGGTGGGCCTGGGCGGTCTGCACCACGTGCGCGAGATCGTCGACGGTGTAGAGATAGACGTCGCGCAACGCCTTGACCTCGGGCTCGATGTCGCGCGGCACGGCCAGGTCGACCAGGAACATCGGGCGGTGCTTGCGTTTTGTCAGCGCGCTCTCGACCGCGCCCAGGCCGATGATCGGCAGGCTCGACGCCGTGCAGCTGATCACCGCGTCGTATTCATGCAGGTGGTCGGGCAGCTCCGCCAGGCGCATGACCTCGGCGCCGAAGCGCGCGGCCAGCTTTTCGCCGCGCTCCATGGTGCGGTTGGCAATGGTGATGTGCTGCGGGTTCCTGGCGGCGAAATGCGTGGCCGCGAGCTCGATCATCTCGCCCGCGCCGACAAACAGGATGCGGATCTTGCCCAGGTCCTCGAACAGCTGACCGGCCAGGCGCACGGCGGCGGCGGCCATGCTGATGCTGTGCGCGCCGATCTCGGTCGAGCTGCGCACTTCCTTGGCCACGGCAAAGCTGCGCTGGAACAGCTGGTTGAGCGTCGTGCCCAGAACGCCCGCGGTCTCGGCGGCGCGCACTGCGTTCTTCATCTGGCCGAGGATCTGCGCCTCGCCCAGCACCATCGAGTCGAGCCCGCTGGCGACGCGAAACGCATGGCGCGCGGCCAGGCCCTCTTCGAGCTGGTAGGAGTGCGAGCGCAGCACCTCGGGGCTGACGCCGCCGCTGCGCGCGAGCCAGTCCAGCGTGTGGCCCAATGCAGGGGTGTTGGCGGCGCAGTAGATTTCGGTGCGGTTGCAGGTCGACAGGATGGCGGTTTCCACGCCGTCGTGGTGCCCGGTGCTGCCCAGCGACTGGCGCAGGCCCTGCAGCGTCGGCGCGAGCTGATCGAGCGCAAACGCAAAACGACCCCGCAAATCAAGCGGAGCCGTGTGGTGGTTGATGCCTAGCGCCCAGACTGCCATAGACCTGCATTATAAAATTTATGCGCCAGCTTGGCATCCTCTGCCTGCATAAGCCTTGATTTGGATCATTGACATGGGTTTTCCCGCCGCGCTCGCGCATCTGCTGAACTTTGCCGCTCCGGCCCTGGTGCTTGCGCTGGGGCTGGCCCTGGCGGCCCGCGTCATCGTTCCGAAAGACGCGCATCTCACCGGCTGGTGGGTGCAGATTGCTATCAATTTCGTTGCTGGCTGCGGCGTGCTGCTGGCCGGGCTGGTGTGGTTCGGGCGCGATGGCAAGCTGGCTACCTATGCCGCGCTGGTGCTCGCATGTGCCACCTGCCAGTGGGTGCTTTCAGGCGCCTGGCGTCGCTGAACCCATGGCTGCCTGCTGCAGCAGCCAGGCGCGGAAATGGAGCAGCGCCGGTGTCGCCGTGCGGGCCGCGGGCCGGCACAGGAAATAGCCGCGTTCCAGCTGCACGGGTTGGTCGATGGCCAGCACGATGCGGCCGGCGGCCAGGTCCTCCTCGATCAGGCAGCGCTGCACCACGGCCACGCCCATGCCGGCAATCACCGCCTGCACCAGCAGCGACACCAGCTCGAAGTCGGCGGCCGGCGCCGGCGCTGCGTGGTCGCATCCGCTTTGCGCGCACCAGCGGGCCCAGTTGTCCTGGTAATTGGTGTGGGCCAGCAGCGGGCGGCGCAGCAGATCGGCGGGGGTGCGGATGGCGTTGGGCCCCTGCAGGTCCTGCGGGCGGCAGATCGGCACCAGCGCGCGCCCGACGATGTAGTCGGCCGCGATATGCGCGGGCCACGGGTCCTGGCCAATGCGCAGCCAGCCGTCGATCTCCGGCGCGTTGACCGGGTCGTCGCGGCGGTAGGGCGCGAAAGACAGCATGATGCCGGGAAAGCGCGTGTTGAAGTCGGGCAGCCGCGGGATCAGCCAGTGGCTGAACAGCGTGGGCGTGACCGACAGGCGCAAGTGCGTGCCGGCATGCGGGCGGCGTAGCTGGGCTGATGCCGACTCGATGGTCACGATGGCCGGACCGACGGCATCGAGGTAGGCGCGTCCGGCTGCGGTGAGCACGCTGTGCCGGCCGTGGCGCTCGAACAGCGCCAGCCCGAGATGCTCTTCCAGCCGGGCGATCGCGCGGCTGATCGCGCCCTGGGTCACGTGCAGATCATCGGCGGCGAGCGAAAAATTGCCCAGGCGCGCCGCGGTCGCGAAAGCGTGCAATTCGGAAAGGGAAGGGGAGTGCATGCGCATGGCGCGGGCAATTATGACGGGCAGTAATAGTTGCGTGTCATTTTGTCTCTTTTCGCAGGAGCGCAGTCTGCCCAGAATCAGCGTTTTCGAACCCCTATTCCCCGAGAGGATTTCCATGGCCCTGCGTCGAACCCTGTTGTCCAGCCTTGCAGCCTGCGCTGCGACCGCCCTGCTCGCGCCCCTGGCCCATGCCCAGGCCGACTATCCCAATCGCCCGCTGCGCCTGATCGTTCCTTTCGGTGCGGGTGGCTCGACGGACATGGTGGCGCGCCTGCTGGCCGACAAGATGGGCCAGGTGCTGGGCAAGGCCGTGGTGGTCGAGAACCGCGGCGGCGCGGGCGGCTCCATTGGCGCCGATGCCATTGCCAAGGCCGCGCCTGATGGCTACACCATCGGCATGGCAACGGTGTCCACGCATGGGGCCAACCCGGCCATCATGGCCAAGTTGCCCTATGACGCCGTCAAGGACTTCGCGCCCATCACCAACGTGATGTCGGTGCCCAGTGTGTTCGTGATCCACAACAGCGTGCCGGCCAAGACCATGAAGGAATTCATCGCGCTGGCCAAGGCCCAGCCCGGCAAGTACACCTTTGCCTCGCCCGGCAACGGCTCGCTCGGCCACGCGAACATCGAGAACTTCATGAACCTGGCCGGCATCGACATGCTGCACATCCCCTACAAGGGCGCGGGCCAGGCGATCAACGACGCGCTCGCGGGCCAGGTCACGGCAATGACCGACAACCTGCCCTCGACGCTGCCACACATCAAGTCGGGCAAGCTGCGCCCGCTGGCCGTGCTGGCGCTCAAGCGCAGCGACGTGTTGCCTGATGTGCCTACGTATGCCGAGCTGGGCTTCCCCGGCATGGGCGACGGCGGCTGGTTCGGCCTGGTCGCGCCCGCGGGCACGCCCCCGGCCATCATCGCCAAGCTCAATGCCGCGGCGCACAAGGTCATGGCCATGCCCGACTACCTCGAGAAGCAAAAAGGCATCTCGGGCGAATCCATGGGCAATACACCGGCCCAGTTCAGCAAGCAGATCACCGCCGCCATCGACCGCTACACGGCCGTTGCCAAGCGCGCCAACATCAAGCTCGATTGATGCACGCAGCTGATTTTCTGCAGCCCCGGCCGGACACTCCGGTCGAGGTGTTCGCGCCCACCGCGCCGGCCCTGCCGCTGGTCTGCGATTCGCCACACAGCGGCACCGCCTATCCCGATGACTTCGGCCATTGCGTGCCGCTGGCGCTGCTGCGCCGCGGTGAAGACACCGATGTGCACCGGCTCTGGCAGCGCTGGCCCGCGCATGGCGCGACGCTGCTGGCGGCCACCTTTCCGCGCACCTATATCGATGTCAACCG
>JBEVDH010000032.1:0-5378 GCA_040514115.1 Comamonas sp.
TGCCAGCTGTGGGTGCGGATGCGTTTTCCCCAGAACACCTGGTTCTTGTGGTTGAGCAGGATGATGCCGACGTTCGGGCGAAATCCGTCCCGGTCAAGCATAATCGAACCCCAATTTTTTGAATTGCGTCCATTATGCATGGCGCCATGCCCCCGGCAAGCGCGCTCGCCTGATTTCCGCTGTACTCTCGCCCCATGAAAGCCTCTCAATTCTTCATCTCCACCTTCAAAGAAGCTCCTGCCGACGCCGAAGTGGTCAGCCACCAGCTCATGATGCGTGCGGGTCTGATCAAACGCCTGGGCGCGGGGGTCTACAACTACATGCCCATGGGCCTGCGCGTCATCCGCAAGGTCGAGGCCATCGTGCGCGAGGAAATGAACCGCGCCGGTGCGGTCGAGCTCGCGATGCCCGTCGTGCAGCCCGCCGAGCTGTGGCAGGAAACCGGCCGCTTCGAGAAGATGGGCGCCGAGCTGCTGCGCATCCAGGACCGCCACGGCCGTGACTTCGTCATCCAGCCGACCAGCGAGGAAGTGGTCACGGACATCGCGCGCCAGGAACTTCGCAGCCACAAGCAGTTACCCAAGAATCTCTACCAGATCCAGACCAAGTTCCGCGACGAGCGCCGTCCGCGCTTCGGCCTGATGCGCGGACGCGAGTTCACCATGAAGGACGCCTACAGCTTCGACAAGAGCCGCGACGCAGCCCAGCTGAGCTATCAGAACATGCGCCAGGCCTACCAGCAGATCTTCGACCGCTTCGGCCTGCGCTACCGCGCCGTGCGTGCCGACAGCGGCGCGATCGGTGGCGACCTGAGCGAGGAATTCCAGGTCATTGCCGCGACTGGCGAGGACGCGATCGTCTATTGCCCGGACAGCGACTACGCAGCCAACCTCGAGAAGGCCGAGGCGCTCGCGCCCGCGGGCCCGCGCCCGCAAGCAGCGCTGGCCATGAGTCAGACCGCGACGCCGGGCAAGAGCACCTGCTCCGATGTCGCCGAGCTGCTGGGCGTGCCGCTTTCGACCACCGTGAAATCGCTGGTGCTGGCTACCGACGTGCTCGATGACAAGGGTGTCCTGGTCAAGAGCCAGGTCTGGCTGCTGCTGCTGCGCGGCGACCACGACATGAACGAGATCAAGGTCGCGAAGGTGCCGGGTCTGGACTTGGGCTTTCGCTTCGCGACCCAGGCCGAGATCGAATCGCACTTTGGCTGCAAGCCCGGCTATCTGGGCCCGATCAACCTGCTGCAGCCGGTGAACCTGGTGGTGGACCGCGACGTGGCCGTGATGGGCGACTGGATCTGCGGCGCGAATGTCGAAGGTTTCCACATGATCGGCGTGAACTGGGGCCGCGACCTGCCGGAACCGGCGGTGGTTGCCGACCTGCGCAACGTCGTGGCTGGCGACGCCTCGCCCGACGGCAAGGGGCCGCTGGCGATCGAGCGCGGCATCGAAGTCGGTCATGTGTTCTATCTGGGTGACAAGTACTCCAGGGCCATGAACGCCACCTTCCTGGCCGACAACGGCAAGCCCGCGTTCTTCGAGATGGGCTGCTACGGCATCGGCATCACGCGCCTGCCGGCCGCGGCCATCGAGCAGAACCACGACGAGCGCGGCATCATCTGGCCCGACGCGATCGCGCCGTTCACCGTCGTACTGTGCCCCATCGGCATGGCGCGCAGCGAAGCCGTTCAGGCCAGCGCCGGCGCGCTCTACGACGCGCTGCTCAAGCTTGGCGTCGATGTCATTCTCGATGACCGCGACGAGCGCCTGGGCGCGATGCTTGCCGACTGGGAGCTGATCGGTGTGCCGCACCGCGTGGTGATTTCCGACCGCGGTCTCAAGGAAGGCACGGTCGAGTACCAGCACCGCCGCGAGACCGAAGCCAGCAAGGTCGCGCAGGACGGCATTCTCGAGCACCTCAAGGCGCGTCTGGGACTGTGATGAACCCCTCGGGCCGCACCGCTGCACCCCTGTCGCGGCCTGCGGCCGCGGGGCTGCGCCGGCGTGGCCTGCTGGCCGCGCTGCCGGCCTGGTGGGCGCTGCCCGCGCATGCCGGCGGTCAGCTCGAGGAGCCGCTGGCCGACTCGGTGCGCACGGCGCTGCAGGCGGCCGTGGCCAGTGGCGGGCCGCCCGAGCTGATGTTTGCTTCCACCGAGGCCCGGCTGTCGTATCTGCGCTGGCTGGCCGCGATGAGCGACCGGCTGTACCGGCGCAAGCCCGATGACGCGGTGCGCCGCGAATTCCTGCAGACCATCTGGTATGAAGCGCGGCGCGCCGGGCTCGACGTGAGCCTGGTGCTGGGGCTGGTCGAGGTGGAAAGCGCGTTTCGCAAGTTCGCGATATCGAGCGTCGGTGCGCGTGGCTATATGCAGATCATGCCGTTCTGGATGCGCGTCATTGGCGACGGCGACGCCAGCAAGCTGTTCCACATGCAGACCAATCTGCGCTTTGGCTGCGTGATCCTGCGCCATTACCTGGACCGCGAACGCGGCGACATGTTCATGGCGCTGGGGCGCTACAACGGCAGCCGGGGCCGCTCGCCCTATCCCGATGCGGTGTTCGCGGCGCAGCGCAGATGGGCTTTTGATCCTGCGAGCCGGGTGTGAGCTGGCTGGCGGGTTCATCGGACAGGACGTCCATCCTTCGACAGGCTCAGGACAAACGGAAAACACGTTCATCCTTTGATCCTTCGACAGGCTCAGGATCAAGACGAATGGTTCGATCCTGTTCGCGCTGAGCTTGTCGAAGGGTCGAAGGGTGGGAATTGATACTCACGCCTCGGTCTTCTGCGCCAAGGCCGGCGCCCCTTCCGCCTCCAGCCTTGACACCATCACCTGGTCGATGCGGTAGCTGTCGACGTCCAGCACCTCGAACTTGTAGCCACCCCAGTTGACGCTGTCGGTGCGCCGCGGCACGCGCCGCAGCATCACCATCAGGAAACCGCCCAGGGTTTCGTACTCGTCTTCATGCGGCAGCGCGTCCAGCGACAGGGCGCGCAGCACATCCTGTATCGGCGTCACGCCGTCGATCAGCCAGGAGTTGGCGTCGCGGCGCACGATCTGCTCCTCGTCGTCGGTATCGACCATATCGCCCATGACCGTGCTCATCACGTCGTTAAGCGTGACCACGCCCACCACCAGGCTGTATTCGTTGAGGATGATGGCAAAGTCTTCGTGCACCTGGCGGAACTGGTCGAGCACCTCGGTCAGCGTCAGCCGGTCGGGCACGACCAGCGCCTTGTGCACCAGCGTGTCGTCGCGCAGCGAGATCGGCTGGTTGGTCAGCGCGCGCTGGAACAGATCCTTGGCATCGACATAGCCCACCACATGGTCGATGTCGCCTTCGCAGACCGGGTAGGTCGAAAATGGTTCCGCGGCAATGCGCAGGCGCACCACTTCCTCGGGATCGTCGCGCAGAAAATAGGCAATGCGCTCGCGCTGCGTCATCGCAGAGGACACGGTGCGCGAGTCGAGCTCGAACACATTCGCGATCATCTGCTGCTCGCGCTGGCCCATCATGCCGGTGCGCGCGCCGGCTTCGGTCATGGCCAGGATGTCGTCCGAGGTGATGCGCTCGTCGCGCTGCGTGGGCAGGTCGAGCAGCTTGAAAAAGCCGTCGGTGGTGCGGCTGTAAAGCCACACGATAGGCTTGAACAGCGTCATGCAGGTCTGCATGGGCCCGACCACGCGCAGCGCCACCGTTTCGGACTCGGCCATGCTCAACCGTTTGGGAATCAGGTCGGCAAAGACGATGAACAGCGACGTGATGATGAAGAATGACGACAGAAAGCCCAGCGTGGCGGCGGTGGTGGCCGAGAACCACAGCTCCAGCGCACGCGTGAAATAGGGGCTGAAAGCGCCTTCGCCGACGATACCGCCGAGGATGGCAATCGCGTTCTGTCCAATCTGTACCACCGTGAAATAGTTGCCGGGCTGCTCCTGGATGCGCAGCACGCGATCGGCACGGGTATCGCCCTCGTCGGCCAGCTGTCTGAGCCGCAGGCGCCGCGAGGCGGCCAGCGAGATCTCGGCCATCGAGAAAAATGCGCTGATGGCAATCAGCAGGGCAATGGTCAACAGACTTTGGGACAGGCTCATAGGCAGACGAAAACTCGCAGCAGGTACATGGCCGCCATTGCATCATAAAAGATGCGTGCAGCCGGGAGCGCACACCGCCCAAAGATGAAAAAACCGCCCGAAGGCGGTTGGAGGGTGCCGGGCCGGGTTCAGGCCTTGCTGTCCAGCAGCTGCTGCAGCTCGCCGGACTCATACATTTCCATCATGATGTCCGAGCCGCCGATGAATTCGCCCTTGACGTAGAGCTGGGGAATGGTCGGCCACTGGCTGTAGTCCTTGATGCTCTGGCGGATTTCCTGGTCTTCGAGCACGTTGACGGTGGCAATGGTCTTGGTGTCCACGCCGCAGGCCTTGAGGATCTGCAGCGCGCGGCCGGAAAATCCGCACTGGGGGAAACTGGCGTTGCCCTTCATGAACAGCAGGATGTCGTTGGTCTTGACGAGTTCGTCGATGCGTTGGTGGGTATTGCTCATGTCTGGCTCCAAAAGAGGGCGGCCGCGCGTGCGGCAGTGGGTACACCCGGGATTATTTCACTGTCTTTGCAAATCCGTCATGCACCCGCCGGTGCAACGGGCAATGCCCGCCAGATCGTTGCGGCTTTGCACCTGCGCAAAGCCCGCCGTGGCCAGCAGCGCCTGCACCGCCGGCGCCTGGTTCCAGCCGTGCTCGAGCAGCAGCCAGCCGCCGGGCGCGAGATGGGCCGGCGCCTGGGCAATGATCGCACGGATGTCGTCCAGCCCATCGGCGCCGCTGGCCAGCGCCGCCAGCGGTTCGTGCGTCAGGCTGACCAGATGGGGATCATTGGCGGCAATATAAGGGGGGTTGCTGACGATCGCCTCGAAAACCCGTTCCGGCGCCAGCGCCTGCAGCCACGAGCCATGCGCAAATTGCACTGCCAGGCCCAGCTGGCGCGCATTGGCCTGGGCCACGTCCAGGGCGTCGGCACTGGCATCGACGGCCCAGACCCGGGCATCGGGCCGCTGGTGCTGCAGCGCCAGCGCAATCGCGCCGCTGCCCGTGCCCAGGTCGGCAATGCGCGGCGTCGGGCAGTCGGCCAGCACTTCGAGGGCCCAGTCGACCAGCGTCTCGGTGTCGGGACGCGGGTCGAGCACGCGCGCATCGATCTGCAGCGCCAGGCCATAGAACTCCTTGCGGCCCGTAAGATAGGCCACGGGCGCGCCGGCAATGCGGCGCGTGCACAGGTCGTTGAATGCCTGCTGCTGCGCGGGCCCGAGCGGGTCGCTGTCGTGCGTCAAAAGCCAGGCGCGGCCCGCATCGGGTCGGCCCAGCACATGCAGCAGCA
>JBEVDH010000041.1:0-8339 GCA_040514115.1 Comamonas sp.
CGATCTGATCCGGCCCGCGTTCCGTCTGGGCATGGCCGAACTCAAGGTCGACGCCGCGGCGAACCGGCTCGCGGTGCAGGTCAGTGCCGACCGCGAAACCTATCCGGTGCGCGGCAAGGCGGTGGTCACGATCAGCGCCAAGCTGCCGGGCGGCCAGCCTGCGGCCGGCGCCGAAGTCGCGCTGGCGGCCGTCGACCAGGCGCTGCTGGAGCTCATGCCCAACGGCAGCTGGGAGCTGCTGGACGCCATGCTGCCGCGCCGCGCCTGGGGCGTGCAGACCGCGACCGCGCAGATGGAAGTCATAGGCCGGCGCCACTACGGGCGCAAGGCCGTGGCCGCGGGCGGCGGCGGCGGGCGCAGTCCGCGCCGCGAGCTGTTCGACAGCGTGCTGCTGTGGCAGCCCACGGTGGTGCTCGATGCCAAGGGCCAGGCACGCGTCGAGGTGCCGCTCAATGATTCGCTGACCACGTTCCAGATCGTCGCCGTGGCCGACAGCGGCGTGCAGCTGTTCGGCACCGGGCGCACCAAGATCCGCAGCACGCAGGACCTGCAGATCATCAGCGGACTGCCGCCGCTGGTGCGCGAGGGCGACCGCTTGCGCGCGCAGATCACGCTGCGCAACACCACCCAGCGCGCCATGCAGGTGCAGGTGCAGCCGCGCGCCGCGCCGCTCGCACTGGCCGCGCAGCGCATCGCGCTGGCCGCGGGTGCCTCGCAGGAAGTTGCCTGGGAAGTCACGGTGCCGGTGAACGCCGCGGGCAGCAGCGCGCTGGAGAACCTGGCCGCGGGCCTGGACTGGGAAATCGACGCCGAGGATGTGACGCCGGGCGCGCCGCCGGCGCGCGATGCGATACGCGTGCGCCAGCGCATCGAGGCGGCCGTGCCGCTGACGGTGCAGCAGGCGACGCTGGTGCAGATCGACGGCCAGTGGCAGTTGCCGGTGGCGCCGCCCGCCGATGCGCTGCCCGGGCGCGGTGGCCTGCGCCTGGCGCTGGCGCCGCGCCTGGCCGACGGCCTGCCCGGCGTGCGCGACTGGTGGCTGCGCTATGCCTACACCTGCCTGGAGCAGATCAGCAGCCGCGCGCTGGCCCTGGGTGACGCCGCGCAGTGGCAGCAGGTCATTGCCAAGATGCCCAGCTATCTCGACGAGAACGGGCTCGCTTCGTACTTCCCGCCAACGGGTGGCACGGAGCACCGCGGCAGCGATACGCTCACGGCGTACCTGCTGGCCGCGAGCCACGAGGCCGCGCGCCACGACCCGCGCCTGGCGCTGCCCGAGGCCTTGCGCACGCAGATGGAAAGCGCGCTGATCGCGTTTGTCGAAGGCCGGCTGGAGCGCCCGGTAAGCCACCCGCGCAGCGACCAGGCGCTGGCCCTCGAAGTGCGCAAGCTCGCGGCGATCGAGGCGCTGTCGCGCCATGGCCGCGCCGCGCCGCGCATGCTCGACAGCATCCGCGTCGCGCCCGCGCAGTGGCCTACGCATGCGCTGATCGACTGGGTGCAGATCCTGCAGCGCCTGCCTGCGGCAGCGCAGCGCGAGACGCGCCTGCAGGAAGCCAAGCAGATGCTGCAAAGCCGCCTGTCCTATCAGGGCACCCAGGTGGTGTTCAGCACCGAGAAGGACGACCACTGGTGGTGGCAGATGCAGGGCGGGGACAGCAACGCCGCGCGCCTGCTGATGACCGCGCTCACCTTGCCCGAGTGGCGTGATGACGTGCCGCGCCTGGCGCAGGGACTGATCGCGCGCCAGCGCCGTGGGGCGTGGAGTACGACTACGGCCAATACCTGGGGTGTGCTGGCGCTGCAGGCGTTTTCTCGGGAGCGCGAGAGCGTGGCGGTGGCGGGGGTGACGGTGGCGAAGTTGGGGGGGCAGAGTGTGGTGAAGGATTGGGCGGCGCGGCTTGAGGGGAAGGCCGTTCATCCTTCGACAGGTAGCCCTGCGCCAGGCCCAGGACGAACGGATAAGTCAGAGCCGAGCTCAGGAGGATCGGATGGTTTGGAACGCGGTGTTTCTACTCCTCCCAGCGCCTCACCCCCGTTCGCCCTGAGCTTGTCGAAGGGCGTTTCAGGGCAGAGCGGTAGTGACGCACTCTTTCTCCCCTGGACCCCAGGCCAACTGACCGTCACCCACGAAGGCCAGGGAAACCCCTGGCTGACCCTGCAATCCCTGGCCGCCGTACCGCTGACCAAAGCTTTCAGCGCTGGTTTCGCGGTGCGCAAGACCGTCACACGCGTCACACCATCCACGCTCCCCGCGGGCAGCTACCGCCGCGGCGATGTGCTCGATGTGACGCTGGATGTCACCTCCACGGCCGACATGGGCTGGGTCGCGATCACCGACCCGATTCCCGCGGGCGCGACGATTCTCGGCAGCGGCCTGGGGCGCGACTCGGAGATCGCGCAGCAGCAGGGCGCGGCCGCTGGTGGGGAGGGTGGCGAGGGCCAGGCGCCAAGCTTCGAGGAGCGCAGCTTCTCCTCCTGGCGCGGCTACTACGAGTGGCTGCCACGCGGCAGTCTCAAAGTGCGCTACCGCGTGCGCGTGAGCAATGTCGGCGAGTTCGCGCTGCCGCCCACGCGGGTCGAGGCGCTCTATGCCCCCGAGATGTTTGGCGAGGCGCCGAACGCGCCGGTGAAGGTGCTGCCCGTGCAGTGATGCGTCATCGTCCGTCCTTCCTGCATGTCACAAACGGGCAGCCTGCCCGGGGACTCGCGGAAGGACGCACTCGGGTTCAGGGTAAGCACCTGCAAAATTGACATCCATTCGTCACATGACTTGCCTAGACTTGCGTCATGTCCTTGATAGAACTCGACGGTGTCGCAAAGTCCTGGGGTGCAACGTCGGCGCTGCGCGCGCTGCATTTGCGCATTGAACCGGCAACTTTCTGCGTGCTCCTCGGGCCCTCGGGCTGTGGCAAGTCGACAACGCTGCGCATCATTGCGGGGCTGGAAACCGCCAGCGCCGGCAGCGTGCGCATCGACGGCCGCGAGGTCGGCCATCTGCCGCCGGCGCAGCGCGGCATTGCGATGGTGTTTCAGAACTACGCGCTGTTTCCACATCTGACGGTGGCGCAGAACATTGGCTTTGGCCTGTCGGTGCGCAAGGTGCCCGCGGCCGAGGCCGCAAAACGCCTGGCCGAGGCGGCGGAGCTTTTGGGCCTGACGCCATTGCTCGATCGCCGGCCTGGCCAGCTCTCGGGCGGCCAGCAGCAGCGCGTGGCGCTGGGCCGCGCGCTGGTCGCGCAGGCCAAGGTCTGCCTGATGGACGAGCCCCTTTCGAATCTCGATGCCCAGCTGCGCCAGGAAATGCGCAGCGAGCTGCGCGAATTGCAGCAGCGCCTGGGCCTGACCGTGGTCTATGTGACCCATGACCAATCCGAAGCCATGAGCATGGCCGACCAGGTGGTGCTGCTGCACCAGGGCCGCGTCGAGCAGTGCGCCACGCCGCGCGAGATGTATGCGCGGCCCGCGAGCCAGTTCGCGGCGCGCTTCATCGGCACGCCGGCCATGAACCTGATCGCGTTGGAACACGGCCGCATCGCGGGCAGCGCCGTCGGCGTGGGCGCGGGCAGCGCACGCTGCATGGGCCTGCGCCCCGAAGCCATCCGCATCGTTGCCGACACGCAGCCCGGCGCTGATGCCGAAGTCGTGGGCCAGGAATATCTCGGCGCCGATCTGGTGCTGCGCTGCCGCATCGGCAGCGAAGTGCTGACGGTGCGCGCCCCGGGCGCGCAGCAGCTGCCCACGGGCGCCGCGCTGCGCCTGGCCTGGCACGACGCGGACACGCATTTCTTTGGCAGCGACGGCCTGCGCCTGCCCACGCGCGCCGGCTGAACCCCCACCCCATTTCACGGGCATTGCCGCGGCAGTGCCCGCCGTCCTTCGCATCTTTCTCAGGAGTTCCCATGCATCGCAAGACCTTCATCCAGACCCTGGCCCTGGCCGCGGCCATCGGCACGCTGGGCACCGCGCAGGCCCAGGCGCAGGTGGAAGTGCCGTTCTACTACCCGGTGGCCGTGGGCGGCGCCATTGCCAAGACCATTGACGGGTTTGCTGCCGATTTCATGAAGCACAACCCGAATATCAAGGTCACGCCGATCTACGCCGGCACCTACCAGGAAACCATCGTCAAGGCGCTCACCGCGCACAAGTCGGGCAAGCCGCCTGCCACCTCGGTGCTGCTGTCCACCGACATGTTCACGCTGATCGACGAGGACGCGATCGCGCCCATCGACCAGTTCGTCAAGACCGCCGAAGACCAGGCCTGGCTCAGGAGCTTCTACCCGGCGTTCATGGCCAACAGCCAGACCGGCGGCAAGACCTGGGGCGTGCCGTTTCAGCGCTCCACCGTGGTCATGTACTACAACAAGGACCTGTTCAAGCAGGCCGGCCTGGACCCGAACCGCGCGCCCCAGAGCTGGAAGGAGCTGAGCGAGGCGGCGCAAAAACTCACGCGCAAGGACGCGAGCGGCAAGGTCACGCAGTACGGCATCCAGATTCCCTCCACCGGCTTTGGCTACTGGATGCTGCAGACGCTCACCACGCCCAACGGCGTGCTGCTGGCCAACGAGGCCGGCACCAAGGTCACGCTGGACCATCCCAAGGTGATCGAGGCGCTGGACTTCTGGGTCAACCTCGCACGCACCGGCGTACACCCCAGCGGCGTGGTCGAGTGGGGCACGACGCCCAAGGATTTCATCGAGCAGAAGGCGGCCATCATCGTCACCACGACCGGCAACCTGACCAACCTGCGCGCCAACGCCAAGTTCGATTTCGGCGTGGGCCAGATCGCGGGCAATGTGCGCAAGGGCTCGCCCACGGGCGGCGGCAACTTCTACATCTTCAAGAAGTCCACGCCCGCGCAGCAGCAGGCGGCGTTCGAGTTCATCAAGTGGGTGACCCAGCCCGAGCGCGCCGCGCAGTGGAGCATGGACACCGGCTACGTCGCGGTCTCGCCCGCGGCCTACGAGACGCCGACGCTCAAGAAATACGGCCAGGACTTCCCGCAGGCGCTGGTCGCGCGCGACCAGCTGCCGGTGTCGGTGGCCGAGTTCTCGACGCATGACAACCAGCGCGTCACCAAGCTGCTCAACGACGCCGTGCAGGCCGCGCTCAACGGCACCAAGACCTCGGCCCAGGCGCTCAAGGACGCACAGCGCGAAGCCGACCGCCTGCTGCGCAGCTACCAGTAAGACCCATGGCCGCGGCGACGAACATCGCGCCCCGCGCGGCGATCAGCCAGCATGCGCTGCATGCCTGGCTGCTGCTGGCGCCGGCCCTGGCGCTCCTGATTGCGTTCACGCACTGGCCGGCGCTGGCAACGCTGATCGACAGCTTCTTCTCGACGCCGCGCGGCAGCCGGCCCGGCCAGTGGGTGGGGCTCGAGAACTACCAGGCGATGGTCGACGACCCGGTGTTCTGGCAGGCGGTGCGCAACAACCTGTGGTTTGCGGGCGCGACGATTCCGCTGTCGATGGGCCTGGCGCTGGTGATGGCGCTGTGGGTCAACGAGCGGATGTCCGGTCGCGCCTTCCTGCGCATGGCGTATTTCACCCCCACGGTGCTGCCGATGATCGCGGTGGCCAATATCTGGCTGTTCTTCTACACGCCGCAATACGGCCTGCTCGAGCAGATCACGGGCGCCTTCGGGCTGCCCTCGCACAACTGGCTGGGCGATCCGTCGACGGCGCTGGCCTGCATCACGCTGGTCGCGATCTGGAAGGAAGCCGGCTTCTTCATGATCTTCTATCTCGCGGCGCTGCAGACGCTCAACCCGAGCCTCAAGGAGGCGGCGGCGATCGAGGGTGCGTCGCGCTGGTACTACTTCCGGCGCGTGCAGTGGCCGCTGTTGATGCCGACCACGCTGTTCGTGCTGGTCAACGCGGTGGTCAACGCCTTCCGGCTTGTCGACCATGTGTTCATCCTGACGCGCGGCGGCCCCGACAACGCCACCAGCCTGCTGCTCTACCACCTCTATGAAGTCGGCTTCAAGTTCTGGGACGCGGGCTATGCGGCGGCAATCACCGTCGTGCTGGTGGTGGTGCTGGCCAGCGTCGCGTTGCTGCAGTTTTTCGTGTTCGACAAGCGGGTGCATTACCAATGAGCACAAGAGATTTGCCGCGCCGCGGCCCGGCGCTGTTCGCGGTGTCGTGGCTCGATACCGCCGCGGCTTGGCTGCTGGCGCTGCTGTGGATCCTGCCGCTGGTGTACGCGGTCTGGACGGCCTTCCATCCAGCCGAGTTCTCGGCGCGCTTCGACCTGGCCGCGCCCTGGACGCTGGAGAATTTCCGCCATGCCTGGCAGGCCGCGCCCTTCGCGCGTTACTTCCTCAACACCACGCTGCTGGTGGCGATGATCCTGGCCGTGCAGCTGGTGCTGAGCACGCTTGCGGCCTATGCGTTCGCGCGCTACGAGTTCCGCGGCAAGAACGTGGCATTCGCGCTGGTGCTGGTGCAGCTGATGATCATGCCGGACATCCTGCTGGTGGAGAACTACCAGACCATGGCCAGGCTGGGCGTGGTCGACAGCCTGCTGGCGATCGGCCTGCCGTACTTCGCCTCGGCCTTTGCAATCTTCCTGCTGCGCCAGACCTTCATGGGCATTCCACGCGAGCTCGACGAGGCCGCGCGCGTCGAGGGCGCGAGCGCGTTGCAGACGCTGTGGCGCGTCTACGTGCCGCTGGCCCGGCCGGTCTACACCGCGTTTGCACTGGTGTCGGTGAGCTTCCACTGGAACAACTTCCTCTGGCCGCTGATCATCACCAACAGCGTCGAGTCGCGTCCGCTCACCGTGGGGCTGCAGGTGTTTTCCTCGGTCGAGCAGGGCGTTGAATGGTCGACCATCACGGCGGCGACGCTGATGACCTCGGCGCCGCTGCTGCTGGCGTTTTTGCTGTTTCAGCGGCAGTTCGTGCAGAGCTTCATGCGGGCGGGGATCAAATAACGCACAAGCCAGTTCCGTTCGTCCTGAGCCCGCCTGGGCGGCCCCGCCTGGGCTGCCCCGTCGAAGGATGAACGTTACATCCAACAAATGGCATTCACTGGCTTCGCTTCGCCTTTGCCTTGCGGTCTAATGCTCCCATGAAGATCCTCAGCTGGAACACCCAATGGTGCTGTGGCCTGGACGGCCATGTGAGCCCGCAACGCATCATCGAGCGCGCGCGCGGCTTTGCCGATGCCGATGTGCTGTGCCTGCAGGAAATTGCCGTGAATTACCCCGGCCTCGACGGCAGCCCGGGCGACCAGCTCGCGCAGCTGCAAAAGCTCCTGCCCGGCTGGCAGCTGTTCTTCGGCGCCGCGGTCGACGAGTTCACGACGGCCGGCCGCCAGCGCTTTGGCAATCTGATTGCCACGCGGCTGCCGGCGCTGCAGGTGCAGCATGTCCCGCTGCCCTATCCCGCCGACGCCGGCGTGCGCAGCATGCCGCGCATGTGCACTGTTGTCACCGTGATGGATGCGCGCCTGGGCGCGGTGCGCGTCATGACCACCCACCTCGAGTTCTATTCCAAGCTCCAGCGCATGGCGCAGGCCCGGGCGCTGCGCAGCCTGCATCTCGCGGCCTGCAGCGTGGCCGATGCGCCGCCGCAGGAATGCCGCGACGGCTCGCCCTTCCAGACCAAGCATCAAACGCATCACGCGGTGCTCTGCGGCGATTTCAACTTCGAGCCGCACGAGAGCGAATTCGCGGCGCTCACGGCGCCCTGGGCGGCGGGCGAGGAGGGCGCGCTGCGGCCCGGCCAATGGCATGACAGCTGGAACCTGCTGCACCCGAACCACCCCCAGCCCCCGACCTTCAAGCTGTTTGACCGGCGCTACGGCCCCGAGCCCATTGCCTGCGACTTCATGCTGGTCAGCGACAGCCTGAAGACACGCGTGCGCGACTGGCAGGTCGATGCGCGCACCCAGGCATCGGACCACCAGCCCGTGGCGTTGACGCTGGGCTGAGCCGGCCATGGGGGTCAAGCCATTGCCGCGTGTACCCGTGCGCCGCGCGCTGGCGCTGTGGGGCCTGGCGCTGGCCGCCCCGTGCGCCTGGGCGCTGCCAAGCTATGAGGAAGTGCGCGGCGCGCACCGCCCCTCCGAAACCCTGGTGCTGTCGCGCGAAGGCGAAGTGCTGCAGCGGCTGCGCACCGATGCCAGCGTGCGCCGCGGCGAATGGGTGGCGCTGGCCGAAATTTCCCCCGCGCTGCGCACGGCGCTGGTGCTCAGCGAGGACCAGCGTTTCTACGAGCACAGCGGCGTCGACTGGGCCGCGGTGTCGTCGGCCGCCTGGGGGCGGCTGTGGCACCAGCGCACGCGCGGCGCGAGCACCATCAGCATGCAGCTCGCCGGTCTGGTCGATGG
>JBEVDH010000068.1:0-3642 GCA_040514115.1 Comamonas sp.
ACGGTGGGGCAGCGCTACCGCGTGCCGACGCCCGACGGCACGATGGAAATCAAGGTCGACCGTCTGTATGCCAATCCCGGCGCGCGCTTTCGCCTCAAGCGCAAGTCACGCCTGGGCACCATCCAGGAGATCCAGACGGCCATGGTCATCTCCGAGCAGGGCAAGCAGTCCGGCGTGATCCAGGTGAAGCTGCAGGGTGCAAACGCGAAGCGCATCCACGCCTTGCTGAGCGAAATCGGCCGCGAATACATGCGCCAGAACCTGGCCCGCAAGACCGAGGAAGCGGAAAAGTCGCTGGCCTTCCTGAACAAGCAGTTGCCGATCCTGAAGCGCCAGCTGGAACAATCGGAAGACCGCTACAACCAGTTCCGCAACGCGCATGGCACGGTCGACCTGCGCGAGGAAGGGCGCGTGAGCCTGGCGCGGGCGACGGCGGCGCGCGCGCGCCGGATCGAACTGCTGCAGAAAAAAACCGAGTTGCTGGCCCGCTTCACGGAAGACCACCCGATCGTCGCCGCCATCAACCGCCAGCGCAAGGAAGTCGATGCCGAAATCGAAGAGATCAACGCGCGCATCAGGAGCCTGCCCGTGCTCGAGCAGGACGAAGCGCGGCTGACACGCGACATCAAGGTCAACACCGACCTGTACACGGCATTGTCGAACACCGCCCAGCAGCTGCGCCTCATCTCGGTGGGACGGGTGAGCAACGTGCGCCTGGTCGATGCGCCAATGTCGCCAGAAAAGCCAGTCAAGCCGAACCGCCCGCTGATCGTGGCGCTGGCCGTCCTCATGGGCATGGTCAGCGGTTGCGCCATCGCGCTCGCGCGCAAGGCTATGTCGGGCGGCATCGACGATCCGCAACAGGTCGAGCGGCTGCTGGGGGCGCGCGTCGTGTACGCCACAATTCCGCACAGCGTCACCCAGGAAAAGCTGACGCGCAGGGTCAAGGGCGAGAGCGCTCCGCTGCCGCTGCTGGCCCAGATCAGGCCGGAAGACCCCACGATCGAAAGCCTGCGCAGTTTCCGCGCGGCGCTGCAGTTCGCCATGCCGCACTTTAAGAAGAATGTGGTCATGCTGGCTGGTCCGACCCGCGCGCTGGGCAAGTCGTTCGTCGCAGCCAATTTTGCTGCCGTGATGGCCTCCAGCGGCAAGCGAGTGCTGCTGCTCGACGCGGACCTGCGCAACGGCCACCTGCACCGCTATTTCGGGGTCAGCCGCGAGCAGGGACTGTCGAAGGCGATCAACGGCGAGATCGGGGTCGAACAAATCATCCACCGCGACGTGCTCGACAACCTCGACTTCATCCCTACCGGCCCGCTGCCGCCCAACCGTTCCGAGTCCCTGCTGCACCTGAACTTCAGTACCCTGCTGGAGACGATCAGCCCGAATTACGACCTGGTGCTGATCAACCCGCCGCCGATCCTGTCCTCGGCCGACGCCTTGGTCATTGGCAGCCATGCGGGCGCCGTCTTCATCGTGGCACGCTCAAGGGTCACTACCGATGCTGAAATCGTGGAGTCGATCAAGCGCCTGAACCATGCCGGGCTGTCACCGCAGGGCGTGTTGTTCAACGACATGGCGCCGGCAGTCGGCCGCTACGGCGCGCTGTACCAGTCCGAACCGGCCGGCCAGATCGGTTATGCGGGCTAGAGGCCGGCTGCACGACGATTGAGCCGGGGATCGGCGCGGTGGCGCCGATCCCGCAAGTGACAGCGACCGGCGTCACCCAGCGCGCCAAGTTCAGCTACCGTTCACCAAAGGAGCGCCCATAAAAATCTATGGTCACCCTCCTTTTTGCAACCCTGATTTCGTATGATGTAGTGGCTTGCTCAAATCTATCCGGCGTTTGTTTGGAGACTTGCTCCGCGCCACGATGAGAGTCGCGCCTGTCGGTCCTTAAAAAGCCCTCGGCTTCATGAGCCGTTTTTTACGCAAGGTTATCCGTCAGGCCGGTGTGCCGTTCACGTCAT
Source organism: Comamonas sp. (assembly GCA_040514115.1). Lineage (GTDB taxonomy): Bacteria > Pseudomonadota > Gammaproteobacteria > Burkholderiales > Burkholderiaceae_C > Comamonas. Next base: position 1,971 of record JBEVDH010000068.1, read on the forward strand.
CCAATTTCAGCAGTCGCAAAACCGGGTAGGTGTAGAGAAGCAAGCTCAAGAGGCCGTCATGCTGCTATGGCGGCCTCTTGTCGTTTAAATTCGGTGTGGTGCGCGGCGATTGCCCAGGCCGTGCGCGCCAGCTTGTTGGCCAGGGCGCATGCAACGACGTTCGAGTGGCGCCGCGTCAGCATGGAACGCACCCATTGCGCCAAACGGTCGGTCTGGCGCTCCAGGCGCTGCATATACGCTCGGGCGCATTGCACGAGCAGGCGTCGGATGTTCTTGTCGCCCCGTTTGCTGATGCCCAGCAGGTTGTTCCTACCGCCCGTGCTGTACTGCCGCGGTACCAGTCCAACCGATGCAGCAAAGTCACGGCCACAACGGTATTGCTTGCCATCGCCCACTTCGGCAGCGAGCACGCTGGCAGTGATCGGCCCCACTCCCGGAATCGACATCAGGCGCTGCCCGAGGTCATCGTCCTGCAGTTGCCGGCCTAGTTCTTTCTCGATATCGGCAATCTGCTCGTCGAGATATTTGTAGTGGCTGTGCAGCCGCTCGAGCAGGGCCACCAGCCGTGGTGGCAGGGCTTGCTCTGCCACCACGGAAGGCAGACGCCGAATCACCGCATGCCCAACCGGCAGGCCGATGCCGAACTCCAGCAAGAATCCATGGATCTGGTTGCTTGCCTTGACACGCTCGCGCACCAGCGACTCGCGTACACGGTGCAGCGCCGACAGGCATTGTTGTGCTTCAGTTTTCGTTGTCACGAAACGCATCGACGGACGGCATGCCGCCTCGCAGATGGCTTCGGCATCGATGAAGTCGTTCTTGTTGCTCTTGACGAAGGGACGGACGAATTGCGGAGAGATCAGTTTGACGTCGTGGCCGTAGCCAGTCAGCAGCCGCGCCATGTGATGGGCACCGGCGCACGCTTCCATCACGATCGTACATGGGTGGAAGTTGACGAGGAACTCGATCAGCTGCTTGCGGCTGAACTTCTTCCGCAGCAGGGCTTTGCCTTGGCGGTCCTGGCCGTGCACGTGAAAGCTGTGCTTGCCGAGGTCGATGCCGATGAGAGTAACGTCTTGCATGATGGCCTCCGTCCAAAATGAACACACCCTACAAGTCTAGTAACTTGTAGGGTGGAGGGTGACCATCTCATTAAGCCCCTGCGAACAGGGGCTGCGTCGACCATTCCAGCTGCTTACTGCCGCGCCACGACGGCCGTCCTATCTGGAGTCGTACGCGGGCGCAATCCACGACGCTCCCGAACGGTACGCCGCACGCGGGGTGCGGCTATGAATGACTGGCGACGCCACGCCACGCCACCCGCATGGGTCGGCGGAGCATCGCTGCTTCCGCTATTCCACCCAGCTGAACCCGTCGCGCGCCAGCAGCGCGAACGCTTCCGGCGGGCCCCAGGAGCCAGCAGCATAGGGATGCGGCTTCTCGCCCAGCACGCCCCAGCCCTCGATGATGGGATCGGCCCAGGCCCATGCCGCTTCGAGTTCGTCGCGCCGCATGAAGTGGGTCAGGCGGCCGCGCACCACGTCGATCAAGAGGCGCTCGTAGGCTTCGGCGCGGCGCTGCTGGAAGGCCGATTGCAGGTCGAGGTTCAGCGCCACCTGCTGCATGTGCATGCCGCTGCCGGGCTCCTTGGCCATGATCTGCAGCTTGATCG
>JBEVDH010000103.1:0-21930 GCA_040514115.1 Comamonas sp.
AGCAACGACCTGGACTTCGAAAGCGAAACCGCGCTGCTGCATACGCTGCGCCAGATCTCGCTCAAGCACACGGTGGTGGTCGTGACCCATTCGCTGCGCGTGGCATCGCTGGCGCAGCATGTCTACCATGTGCGCGGCGACGGTCAGGTCGACCACGGCGCACCTGAACAGATGCTGCCGTTGCTCTTCGGGGTGACAGCCAATGCCGTGGCGGCCAGTGCCGCGGCGGCCGGTGGCGTGGCGGCCAGTGCCGTGGCGACCGCCGCCAGCGCCCCCGCTGGCAGCGCCGCGCCGGCCCCGGACGCCGCGACGGAGCCCGCAACGACCCAGGTGGTGGTGTGACCATGAACTCCCCTCACGACCTCCCCGAAGTGCTGCGCCAGGCGCAACAGGCCGGCACTGCGCCTGGCGATGCCAACAATCCTTTCACCGCGCCCCAGGGTCTGTTCACGCGGCAGCGGGTACTGGTGGCGGCAGTGGCCGCGCTGGTGCTGTTCGGCCTGTTCTACCCGGTTGAAAACGTGGTGGTGGCCAGCGGCCAGGTCATTCCTTCTGACCGCGTGCAAAGCGTGCAGCATCTCGAAGGCGGCATCGTCACTGCCGTGCATGTCAAGGAAGGCCAGGCCATCCGCAGGGGCAAGCCCATCCTGGAGATCGATCTGGGCGGCGCCAGCCTGAACCTGGAGCAGCTCACGGCGCGCAGCGCCACCGCCCAGGCGGTACGCGCGCGCCTGACCGCCGAAAGCCAGGGCCAGCAGCTTGACGCAAAGCAGTTCCCGGCCGAGGTCGATACCCGCATCGTGCGCTCCGAGCTGGGCGCGTTCAGCGCGCGGGCCCTGGAGCACCGCGGCGCGCTGGCCTCTTCCCAGGCGCTGCTGGCGCAGGCGCGCGGCGATGTGGCGCAGATCCAGGCGCGCATCCAGGGGCTCGAGAGCAGCCTGCGCCTGTATGAGCAGGAAAGCGCGATTGCCAACCAGCTGGCCGCCGAGCAGCTGATCGGCCAGCTCGAGGTCATCGACAAGCAGCGCGCGCTCGAAGCCGTGCGCACCGACCTTGCGGCCGCGCGCCAGAACCTGGTGAGCAACCACGCCAAGGTCGAACAGGCCCAGGCCAAGCTGATGGAGACGCAGGGCGCATTTCGCCGCCGCGCGTCCGAGGAGCTGGCGCAGACCGAGCGCGAGCTGATGAGTCTGTCGGAGGACCTGGTGCGCGCGCAGAACCAGCGCACCCGCACCGTCGTGCTGGCGCCGACCGACGGCATCGTCAAGGGCCTGCGCAGCTCGGGCGCGGGCTGGGTAGTCAAGCCCGGCGAGCCGATCCTCGAAATCGTGCCGGACAAGGATGAGATCGTGGTCGAGGCGCGGCTCAATCCTTCGGACCGCGGCTATGTGCGCGTGGGCCAGGTGACCAAGGCCAAGATCACGGCCTACGACTATCTGCGCCATGGCTTCGTGCAGGGCCAGGTACGGCTGGTCTCGGCCGATGCCGACCACGACCCAAACCAGCCCGGCGCGCCGTCCTATTTCCGCATCCAGGCCAGCCTCAAGCAGCCCTGGGTCGGCCGCGTCGAGAACCGCATCACCACCGGCATGCAGGCCGAGCTGGATCTGCTGGTCGGGCATGAACCCTTCATCTGGTACCTGCTGCGCCCCGTGCTGCATATCCAGAGCGAAGCCTTCCGGGAGCCATGATGCGCATGACCGGCCTGATTGCCCACGCGCACCGCAGCGCTGCCCGCACCGGGTGGCGCCTGGCCTGCACGCTGGCGCTGTCCCTGCCGGCCGCGGCCCAGGAGGCACCGCTGGCCGAGGCCGTGGCCGCGCCCGCCAGCGCCCTGCCCTTGCAGCTGGCGCCGCAGCTCGCGCCAGGGTCGCTTGCGGGCAACCAGGCGCAGCGCCAGCTGCTGCAGGCACTGCAGGACATGCTCATCGCCCACCCCGATGTACTCAAGGCGCGCGCCGCGCTGGAATCCGCCGGACATGACCTGAACTCGGCCCAGGGCGCGCGCTGGCCCAGCTTCAAGGTCGGCACCTCCTCGGGCACCGCCTCGATTGCCCAGGGCCAGCGGCGCGAGTCATACACCGCGGTCAATGCCGAAGTGCGCCTGAACCTGCTGGACGGCGGCGCCATCAACGCCGGCATCCGCTCGGCCGAGGAAATGGAAGCCGCGCAGGACAGCGTGCTCTACAGCACGCGCCAGAACGTACTGCTCGAAGCCTTGACCGCGCTGCTTGAACTGCACCGCTTCGAGCGCAAGGCGCAGGTGGCGGCCGAATCGGCGCAGATCATTGGTCAGCTCGCGCATGTGGAGCAGCGCCGCGCCGAGCTCGGCGCCGTCGGCCGCAACGACCTGCGCCGCGCGGCCTCGCGCCAGGCCAGCGCGCTGGCCGAGCAGCATGCATTGCAGTCGCAGCGCATGGATGCGCTGGCGCGCTTCACGCGCTATTTCAACTATGCCCCGACCGGCAGCGCGCTGCCCGAGCTGCAGGTGCCCGCGCCCTGGTTGCCGGCCAGCGAGCAGGCGGCGCTGCAGGCGGCGCAGAACCACAGCGCCGAGCTGCGCGAGTCGCGCCACATGATCGAGCGCGCGAGCGCCGAGGTCGACCGCAGCAAGGCACAGCGCTTTCCGACGCTTGCCGGGGTCGTGGCGCATACGCGCGATCCCAAGGGCGTGCTCTACAACGAAGGCACGCGCTACGGGGTGGAGCTGAACTGGAATTTCGGCAACGGCTTCGAGCTGCGCGACCGCATTCTCAAGGCCATCAACGAATTGCAGGCCCAGGAGGCGCAGCTCGAGGCCGTGCGCCGCCAGGTGAACGAGACCGCCACGGCCGCCTGGGGCCGCTGGCAGGCCGGACGCGAGCGCGCCGCCCAACTCACGGGCGCGGTGCGCGAGGCGCGTACCGCGTTCGAGGGCTACCGCCGGCTGCTGGAAGTCGGCCGCGGCAGCCTGTCCCAGGTGCTCGACTCGCAGCTCGAGATGCAGCGCCTGATGCTCGACGAGGCCGATGCCCGCTATGACCAGCACATCAACGCGCTGCGGCTGATCCGCACCACCGGCCAGCTGCTGCCGCCGCAGCTGCCCGAGCAATGGCTGCACCGGCTGTTCGATGCGCCCGCCACCGCCACCGCCGCAGCCGCCGCGGCAACGGCCGAGCCCGGCGCCCCCCCGACTCCCCCCGCACATTTCACCATGACCCCGCCCCTGCAGCTGCGCCTGGACACGCGTCTGGACCCGAAGCTGCATGCCCTGCCTGACCCCTCCGTCAGCCAGGCAATGCGATGGTGACACCCGGTTTCCACCAGCGACAGCGAGCGCTAGCCCATCGCCCGCCGACCGCTTCATCTTCATGGGCCTGACTTTTGAATGGAATCAAAATGACCAATCTCATCCAACGCTTCTGGAATGACGAAGAAGGTGCAACGGCCATCGAGTACGGGCTGATTGCGGGATTGATTGCCGTGGCGATCATGGGCACGGTGACGACGCTGGGAACCACGCTCAGCGGCGTATTCAGCGAGATTGCCGCGAAGCTCGGTTACGTGGCTCCACCGGTGACACCGGCAGGCAGCTAAAAGCTGCATCCCATGCCTTTTCCCGCGCTCTCCATCCCCCTGTGCCTGCTCTGGCTGATTGCCATAGCCGTCATGGACCTGCGCTTGCGCAAGGTCCGCAACTGGATGGTGCTGCTGGGACTGGGCATGGGGTTGCTGGCCCTGGCGGCGGACCTGCAGCCCTTCGGGGTTGCGGCCGGCGACGCGCTGCTGGGCATGCTCGCGGCGTTTGCCGCGCTGCTGCCCTTTTATGCACTGCGCTGGATGGGCGCGGGCGATGTCAAGTTCGCGGCCATCGTCGGCCTGTGGTTTGGCCTCTCGCCCCATCTGCTCACCGTCTGGGTCGGGGGCAGTTTGCTGGCCGGGGTGCATGGCGTGCTGGTGCTGGTCTGGCGCCGGTTGCAGGCGACGCCGACCGGCCAGTGGCTGCTCGCGCATCTGCCGCTGCGCATGGCGAGCGCCGCGCCCCCGCTGTTGGGCGCGCGCGCGGCGATCGAGCGCAGCATTCCCTACGCCGGCTACATGGCGCTGACGGCCCTGTGGCTGGTGCTGGCCGGCCATGCCGTGCCGGGCCATTAGAAAGGACTGCGCATGCAAGGCCACAACGCACAGGGAGTTCTTGCGTCGGCGCGGGCTTGCTGCCACAGCAAGACACCGGCACAGCCACCGCCCCCGGATCTGTGCCCACCCGACTGTTACGTATGAGAGGCGTGCACGCTATGAACCTTACCAAGATTCTTGCCGGATTGCTGCTGGTGCTGGCGGCGGTGCTGGCCATTGGCGCCTGGGTGCTCAGCCGTCCGCCCAGCCGGCCGGTCGCGGCTGCCGGCAGCGCCGCACTGGCCACGCCCCCGGCACCTGCGCAAAAGCACACCGCCGTGGTCGCCGCCAAGGCCATCGCCGCCGGCCAGCGGCTCACGGCCGAAGATGTCAAGCTCGCCGAACTGCCCGGGCCAGTGGCCCATGGCTTCAACAGCACCGAGGCCGTGCTGGGCCGCACCACCGTCATCGCCATGCCGGCCAATGCGCCGCTCTTTGCGCAGCAGTTGCTTCAGGGCCTGGCGCTGCAGCTTGAAAGCGGTGAGCGCGCGGTGTCGGTCGCGATCCGGGAGCCGATGGCCGCGGGCCACCATGTGCGTCCCGGCGATTTCGTCGATGTGTTCTTCACGCTGGACGGCAAGACCGACCAGGCGGTGGTCGACACCCAGACCCGCCTGCTGCTGGCGCGTACGCGCGTGCTGGCTTATGGCGCGGCCAGCGTCGAGAACCCGCCGCCGGGCGAAGCCCAGCGGCGCGCCACGACCGAGCCGGACAGCAGCGCCCGCCGCAGCGGCGCCCGCGCCGAAAACGCCCAGACCGCCGTGCTGGCGGTGCCGCTGGACGATGTGCAGCGGCTCACGCTGGCCGAGAAATACGGCCAGCTGACCCTGGCGCTGCGCCACCCGGACGACCGCGGCCTGCCCGATGCGGCGCTGTTCGCGGCGCTGCCCACCGCGCTCCAACCCGTTGCGGGCCGCCTGCCCCCGGGGGGATCGCTGCAGGCCGCGGACCGCGCCTATGCCGGGCTGCGCTTCAAGGATCTGGCCTCCGGCGCCGCCGCCCCCCGGAATGCGCCGCGCCCGGTCGCCCTGCAGACGGGCGCCGCGCCACGCGCGCAAACGCCCACGCCCCCACGCCAGCAGAGCGTGGAGCTGTACCAGGGAAGTACCGTGCAGACCGTGAGCTACTGACCGCGCCAGCCCAGGAAGTAGACACCATGAATACCGCATCCCTCTCGCCACTGACTTTTTTGGGCCTCGCTGGCAGCCTGGCCCTGGGCGCCTGTCCGCTTTCCGCCGTGGCGCAGCCGGGCCCCGGCGCTGCGGCGCTGCCCGCTGCAATGGCCGCCGCGCCGGTGCTGGAGCTCACCGTGGGCCAGCAGCACCTGCTGCGCGAAAACACACCCGTGGCGCGCATCGCGGTGGGAGACCCCCAATTGCTCGATGTCAAGGTGCTGCGCGACCTTTCCACCGCCGGCGCCCGCGCGGCGGGCAGCCCGCGCACGGCGCAGCTGCTGCTCACGCCCAAGGCGCCGGGGCGCACCACGCTGATGGTCTGGCCCGCCCACGGCGCGCCGCAGACCCGCGAGGTGCATGTCGCCCAGCCGCGGCTGCTGCTCGAGCGCCGCCTGGGCTCGCTGCAGCAGCACGCGCAGGCGCTGGCCGAGCTGCGCACCACTGCGCCCAAGGACACCGTGGTGCTCGACCGCTCCGCAGTCGAGGTGGCCAGCAACACCGTGCAGGTCGATGTGCAGGTGGTGGAATTCAAGAAATCGGCGCTGCGCCGCGCCGGCATGAACCTCGCGAGCGGCGGCCCCAACAACCACGGTTTCCGGTTTGGTGTCTACACCCCCGGCACCAGCACTGGCAGCAGCGGCGGCACTTCCTCCGGCTCGGGCACCGACAGCGGCGCGTCGGCCATTGCCAGCGCCATGAACCTGGTGCTTGGCTTCAGCAAGGCCTTCAGCGGCCAGGGCATCACCGCGCAGCTGGGTTTTCTCGAAGGCAACGGGCTGGCGCGGGTGCTGGCCAAGCCGACGCTGGTGGCGCACACCGGTCAGAGCGCGAGCTTTCTGGCGGGCGGCGAGATCCCCATTCCCGTGCCGGGGCGCGACGGCAACGTGGCCATCGAATACAAGGAGTTCGGCGTCAAGCTGCAGCTCACGCCAACCATCCTTGCCAATGAGCGCATTGCCCTGAAGGTCGCGCCCGAAGCCAGCGATCTGGACTACACCCAGGGCGTGATGATCGGCGGCGTTTCGGTGCCTGCGGTGCGCACGCGCCGCGCCGACACCATGGTCGAGCTGGCCGATGGCGAGAGCTTCATCATTGGCGGGCTGGTCAACCGCGCGACGATCTCCAGCGTCAACAAGGTGCCGCTGCTGGGCGACCTGCCGGTGCTGGGCACCTTCTTCAAGAACCTGAACTACTCGCAGGAAGAGACCGAGCTGGTCATCATCGTCACACCGCGCCTGGTGCAGCCGCTGCCCGCCGGCGCGAACCTCGACGCGCTGCTGCCCGGCGCGCGCTCGGAGCTGCGCAATGCCGCGCAGGTCTGGGCACCGTATGTGGTGGGCGCCCCGTATACCCATTCGGCCTTGCCGGGTTTTTCGTACTGATGCCATGAACAAAGAACCTTTTGTTGCACCGGTGCCTGGCGACACGCCTGTGGCGCCCTCGCTGGCCGACCTGCTGGCCGCGCGCGCACCCGCAGCCACCGCACACCTGGCGGCACTTGGCCAGCCGCCCCACGGCGATGCCGCGGCGGCGCCCCTGCTGCCGCCGCGCAGCGCGCCGGCCGCGCCCCTGGCCGCGGACGCCGAACTGTCCGGCCTGCGCGTGCCGCTGCTGCTGGTACATGCGGGGTTCTCCGAGGGCGCATTGATCCAGACCTGGATGCAGCATGTGATGAAGGGCTCGTCGCTGTACCTCGCGCGCTTCCAGGAAGGGGTGATCGATCTGGCGCTGGACCACCAGCCCTATGCGGTGCTGATCCAGTTCGATCCCTGCTGCATCGATGCCGCGGTGGCGCTGTCGGCGCAGCTGCAGATGCATTACCCGCAGATTCCGCGGCTGGCCATCGGGCGCACGCGCCACGCCCAGTGCATGCTGGCCGCGCTGCGCACCGGGGTGCAGGATTTTCTCGATATCGACGGCTCGGTCGACACCGCGCAGCAGGTAGTGCGCCACCTGCTGGCCAGCCCGCCGTCCATCGGCCTGCATGTCTCGCGCGCCCCGCAGACGGCCATTGTTTCGGCGCGCGCGGGCCTGGGCTGCAGCCTGCTGGCCGCGCACCTGAGCGCGCATCTGCAGGCGCGGCTGCAGGAGCCGGCGGCGGCTGCACCTGGCGCGCCCGCGACCGACAGCGCAGGCGGCGCGCAGGAGGCGCTGTCGAGCCTGCTGATCGAGCTGGGCCACCCGGGCGGCGACTGCGCCATCTACCTGGACACTCCCGGTGAATTCGGCTTTGCCGATGCCGTGCACCAGCAGCGCCGCCTGGACCGCCGCATGGCACAAAGCGCCATTGCGCGCCACGCCAGCGGCCTGCGCCTGCTGGCGCTGGGGCGCCCGCCGCACGACTGCACGCCCAGCGAGGTGCAGGCGCTGCTCAACCGGCTGGGCCACTACTTTCGCCACATCGTGCTGGACATGGGCGCCTGCAACTCGCCGCAGATGCTCAAGGACGTGCTTGTGGGCGCCAGCGAGATCTGGGTGGTGTGCGACCAGAGCGTGGCCAGTGTGGTTGGCACGGCCGAGCTGCTCCAGGAACTCGAGCAGCTGCAGCTGCCGCGTGAGCGCCTGCAGCTGCTTGTCGGGCGCCACGACCGCCGCCTGGAACTGAGTGCGCAGCAGATCGCGCGCCAGCTGCAGCTGCCGCTGCTGGCGCTGCTGCCCGAGCGCCGCCGCGAGCTGGCCCAGGTGGTCAACCAGGGCCAGCTGTTTTCCGCCCAGCATCGGCGCGAACCCTATGTGCAGGCCATTGCCAAGCTGGTCGACCATCTGTTGGCTCACCATCATCCGGAAGCGGCGCTTCCCAGCACCGCACCCGCAACCCCGCTGGCCCTTCTGTTGCAACGCCTGCGAAACCACGCTCCATGATGACCCCGGCTTACACCCCTCCCGCGCCTGCCGGCGCTGCCGAATTCGAAAGCAGCGCGCTGTTTGCCGATCTCAAGAACAACGCCTACGAGCACCTGCTCAGCCGCATCGAGGAGCTTGGCGCGGAGTTCGGGCGCTGGTCGCGCGCGGCCATTGCGCAGTTTGTCGCGCTCGAGCTCGACAGCTATATCCGTCTGCACGCGGTGCCCGTCAACGAGCAGGAAGCGCAGCAGGTGGCCAGCGCGCTGACGCGCGAGCTCACGGGCCTGGGGCCGCTGCAGACGCTGCTCGATGACGCGGCCGTCGAGGACATCCTGATCAACGGGTTTCAGGAAATCTATGTCTCGCGCGGCGGCATGCTCAAGCGCGAGACCTCGCATTTCAAAGATGACGAGCATGTGCTGCGCATCGTGCGGCGCATCCTGGCGCCGCTGGGCCGACGCCTGGACGAGTCCAGCCCGATGGTCGACGCGCGGCTGCCCGATGGCGGGCGCATCAACGTGATCATCGCGCCGCTGTCCATCGACGGGCCCTCGGTGTCGATCCGCAAGTTCCGCAAGGACCCGCTGACGCCGCAGGAGCTGGTGCAGCTGGGCACCTTCAACCAGGACATCTGCCGCATCCTGGAGATGGCGGTGCAGGCGCGCTGCAACATCCTGGTGAGCGGCGGCACGAGCTCGGGCAAGACCTCGCTGCTCAATGCGCTGGCGACCTTCATTCCCAGCAGCGAGCGCATCGTCAGCATCGAGGACACGGCCGAGCTGTCGCTCAACCACAGCCATGTGGTGCGGCTGGAGAGCCGCCCCGGCAGCTTCGACGGCACGGGCCATGTGAGCATCCGCGATTTGCTGGTCAACAGCCTGCGCATGCGCCCGGACCGCATCATCGTCGGCGAGGTGCGCAGCGCCGAGGTGCTCGACCTGCTGCAGGCCATGAACACCGGGCACGACGGCTCGATGGGTACCATCCACGCGAGCTCGCCGCGCGAATGCCTGTACCGCGCCGAGATGCTCGCCGGGTTCGCCGGCTTTCAGGGCAGCGAAACCAGCCTGCGCCGCCAGATCGCCAACGCGGTCGACTTCATCGTGCAGATCGGGCGCCTGTCCAATGGCCGGCGCCGCCTGCTGTCGCTGACCGAAATCACCGGTATGTCTGACAACGTCATCTCCATGCAGGAGCTGTACCGCTACGAGCCGCAGATGGGCGCCGACGGCCAGGAAGTCGACCACTGGGTGTCGATGGGCATCTCGCCGCATTCGCCCAAGCTGCTGAGCTGGTGGCGCTCGCAGCAGCAGCAATCCAATCTGGGCGGCACGCGATGACGTCCATGACCCCGGCCGTCCTCCTCCTGAGCGCGCTGGCCTGCGCGCTGCTGGCGCTGGCGCTGTGGCTGTTGGCAAGCGCGCGGCGGCGCCAGACCGAGCAGTTGATCCAGAGCACGCTGCAGCGCAGCCTGGAGATCCGCCAAAGGCTGCAGGCCGGCGCGTCGCTGGGCCTGCCGGGCGTCTCGCCGGCGGCCGCGCCGTCCGCGCCGGCGCAGGGCCGCTCCGAATTCCTGCGCCAGCTCAAGGAACGGCTGCGCTGGCGCGCCTGGGGCATCGCGCCGCGCACGCTCGCCGGGCTGGCGCTGGCGGCGCTGGCGCTGGCGCTGCTGGCCGCGCTGCAGGGCGGCGCGCTCATGGGCGCCATGCTGCTGGCGCTGTGCCTGCTGCTGGGCGCCTTCGGCATCTGGCTGCGCCTGAGCCGCCGCCGCGCCCGCATGCTTACCCAGCTGCCGGCTTTCCTCGACAACCTGGTGCGGCTGCTGTCGATCGGCAACTCGCTGCATGCCGCCTTCCAGTTCGCCAGCAGCAATGTGCCGCAGCCGCTGGGCGGCGCGCTGCAGCAGGCCTCGGCTTCGCTCAATGTCTCGCCCGATCTGGGCGTGGCGATGGCCCAGCTCGAGCGCACCTGGGGCCTGCCCGAATTCGGCCTGCTGGCCGCCGTGTTCCGCATGAGCACGCGTTATGGCGGGCGCGCCGACATGGTGCTCGAGCGCGTATCGAGCTATATCCGCGACCGCCAGTCCGCCGAGCGCGAACTGCATGCGATGTCGGCCGAAGTGCGCATGTCGGCGTGGATCCTGGCGCTGCTGCCGATCGTCGTCGGCAGCATGATCATGCTGCTCAACCAGAGCTACTTCCTGCGCATGTGGCACGACGCCGCGGGCCAGAAGATGATTTTCATGGCGGGCGGGCTGCAGGTCGTGGGCTCGCTGCTGCTCTACCGCCTGGCACGCCTGAGGTGACACGCCATGCATGAACTTCACAAGGAACAGCCATGACCGCGCAGCCACTGTGGATCGCCAGCCTGGCGCTGGCCGGCTTGGGCCTGCTGCTGCTGGCCGGGGCGCTGGCCTGGCAGTTGCGCCGCTCGGCGCGGGCCGCGGCGCGCGTGGGCGAGGTGCTGCATGCGCGCGAGGCCAGCGCGGCGCTCGCGCCCTTTCCCATGCCGGGCGCTTCGGCCGCCGGGAGCGCAGGCAGCGACAAGGCCGAAGCGGCGCTGGCGCAATCGGTCGCCGACAGCCTCAAGCCGCCAGCCTGGCTGCAGTCGGGCCTGTCCAAGGCGCTCTTCGCCGACGAGGACCGCAAATTGATGGAGCTGGCCGGCCTCGAGATTGCGCGCGGCGGGCTGGTCTATGTGACCAGCCGGGCCGTGCTCGCGCTGCTGCTGCCGATGCTGGCCCTGCTGCTGCTGCAGCCGCGCGGCCACCAGGCGCTGATGCTGGGCTTCCTGGCCTTTGGCAGCGGGCTGATGCTGCCCAAATGGCTGCTGCGCTCGAAGGCCACGCGGCGCCGGCGCGATGTGGTCGAGGAACTGCCGCTGTTTGTCGATCTGCTGCGGCTGCTCCAGGGCGTGGGCCTGAGCATCGACCAGAGCATGCAGATCCTGGCGTCGGAATTCAATGGCGTGCTGCGCGTGATCGGCGCCGAGCTGGCGCTGGCCAACCGGCTGCACGGCAGCGGCCGCACGCGCGAACAATCGCTGCAGCGCCTGGCGCATCTGGGCGCGGACGACGACCTGAGCGCCGTCGTCAATCTTCTGGTGCAGGTCGACCGGCACGGCGGCGCGGTGCAGGATCCGCTCAAGGAATTCAGCCTGCGCCTGCGCGAGAAGCGCCAGGCGAATTTCAAGCAGCGCATCGGCATCATCACCGTCAAGATGACCGGCGTCATGGTGCTGACCCTGCTGCCGGCGTTGCTGGTCATCACCGCCGGCCCGGGCTTCACGGCGGTGATCCGCTCGTTGTCGTCGATGGGAGGGAAATAAGCCATGTCTTCCAACACACGCCTTTCACGCCTGGCCACCGCGCTCATGCTTGCCGCCTCGGCCGGGCTGCTCGCGGGCTGCGCGGCCAAGCCGGCGCAAGGCTATGGCGCGGCACCCGACCAGGGCACGGCGCTGCAGGCGCAGCAGCAGCTGGAAAAAGCCGAGCAGCTGACGCAGATCGATCCGCAGCAGACCTATCTGAACCTGATTGCGCAGATGCAGCAGGCCAACCAGTGGTATGCGTCGCTCGCGCACGCCGACGCCTTCGAGCGCCAGTACGGCAGCAATGCACAGATCCGCCTCAAGCGCGCCGATGCGCTGCGCAACACCGGCCAGGCGCTGCCCGCCGAGGCCGCCTACCGGGCGCTGCTGGGCGATGCCGACACCCAGGTGCGCGCGCGCGCCAGCCGCGGCCTCGGGCTGCTGTATGCAAGCCAGCAGCGCTACGCGCCAGCCGTGGCCCGGCTCGAGCAGTCACGCCAGCTCAACCCGATCGATGCCGACCTGCTGGCCGATCTGGCCTACACCCACATGCTGGACGGCCGGCTGGACGCGGCGGCGCTGCCGATGCTGCAAGCCGCGCAGCTGGCCCCGGCAAACGCGCGCGTGCAGCTGAACCTGGCGCTCTACTGGCTGGCCAGCGGCGAGCGCGAGCAAGCCGCGCAACTGCTGCAGCGCCTGCGCCAGCCGCCCGCGCCGGGCGCCGCGGCGCTGATCGACGAGAACTCGCTGCAGACGCTGCAGGCGCGGCTTGCAACCGTCGAGCAGGCCGTACGCGCGCGCACCCAGGGGCCGGCCCCGGCCCTTCCCCCACCGCCTTGAGGAGCTCTCCATGCCGTTCCATTTCCCTTCCCACCGGCGCTGGATTCTTCTGACCGGCGCACTGCTGACCATCGGGTGGAACAGCGCCGCGCAAGCGCAGCCGCAGGCTGCCCGCGCGGTGGCGTCCGTCGAGCTGGCCCCGGCCCAGGACCTGCCCGCCGCCGCCGCGTCAGCACCTCTGGCCACAGCTGTGGCCGCACCGCTGCCCGCTGCGCTGCCCGCTGCGCAGATCGAGATCGGCAGCGCCACGCAGGCCCTGTGGGCGCTGCAGCGCGCCTCGGTCGGCATGCATCCGCGCCACATCGATGGCGAGCAGGCCAGCCGCAGCTACCAGCGCTATCTGAAGAGCTTTGAAACCAGCATTCCCGAGCGATACGGCACCGGGCTGGACCTGAAGAAGTAGCCCCTGCGATGCTGCAGCCGCCCCGCCCTCCCCGCGCCACTGCCGCGCCGCGCCGCCAGCGCGGCGTGTATGCGCTCGAGTGGGCGCTGGTGTTCATCGTGTTTTTCATGCTGCTGTATGCGATTGTCGGTTTCGGCCTGGGCTTTCTGGTGCATGCATCGATGCAGTGGGCCACAGAGGACGGCGCGCGCGCCGCGTTGCAGTTCCAGGACAGCCGCGAAGCGCGCCGCGCCCGTGCCCTGGAGGTCGTGCATAGCCACCTGGCGTGGCTGCCCGCCGAGCTGCGCGCGAGCATCGACAGCGGCAGCAACTTCAGTTTCATGGTCTGCCGGCTCAATGACGAAGCCAGCTGTACGGCCAGCATGGCCGCCGAAGCCATGCCCTGCGATAGCGACAAGAACGCCGCTTGCATGCTGCAGCTGCGCCTGACGCTGCCCTATGCCCGGCACGCATTCACGCCCTCGCTGACGCTTGGTGTGCTGGAGCTGGCCATGCCCGATCTGCAGGCGCAGGCGCAGCTGCTGGTCGACCAGAAGAGTTTCTGACATGCCAGCCGCCGCCTGCCCCACTCGCTCCACCTGCCACACGCGCCTGCGCTGGCAGCGCGGCATCGCGGCGCTCGAGTTAGCGCTGCTGGCACTGTTCGTGATGCTGCCGATGCTGCTGGGCCTGGCGGCTTTCTGGGACGTGCTGCAAACGCAACAGGTGCTCACGCGCGCCACGGGCGACGGCGCGCGCCAGGTCTCGCGCCTGCTCAACCGCCCGCGTCTGCCGATGCCCGACGGCAGCCGGCCCACGGACGCCCAGATGCTGGCCCGCGCCACAGCGCTGGCGCACGACTCCCTGCACGCCGCGCTGCGCCACCACCTGGGGCCGGACCGCGATATCGCCACCCGGCTCACGGTGGCGCTGCAGCCTTCGGGCGCCGGCCATTGGACGCTGGACGCCGCCTACGCGCGCCCTGCCCTGATGGGCGCGGCGGGCGGCCTGAACTTCATCGAGCCCGAGACCCTGCGGGCGCGCAGCTTCATCAGCGCCGCCGGCCTGGAGGACCCCGCATGAGATCCCGACACCCTCACCGTCTGGGCGCACCGCGCCAGCGCGGCAGCCTGCTGATCCAGCTGGCGCTGTTCCTGTCCGTGATGCTGCTGATTCTGGGCATCGTCGACCTGGGCTATTCCTTCTATGCCAAGCGCGACCTGCAGCGCATTGCGGATCTGGCGGCCATCGAGGCGGTGCAAGGCAGCGGCGCCAACGACACGGCGGCCTGCGAGGCGGCCGGCCTGCGCAGCGTGCAGGCCAACTGGCCCGCGCCGATCACCCCGACCATCGATCTGGTCACCGAAGCCGTGCACTGCGGCGAATGGAGCACCGCGAAATACCCTGCGCCGCGCCACTTCCTCGCCGCTGCCGAGCGCATCAATGCCGCCCGGGTAGTGCTCGAAGGCGCGTCGCCGCGCTTCATTCCCGGCCCCTGGAGCCGGCAGGTGCGCGCCGAGGCCATTGCCCAGCGCACCGACCCGGCCAGCGCCTTCCAGGTGGGCGCGCAGCTGTTGAACCTGCAGCCCGAGGCGGCGCTGGGCCGGGTGCTGACACTGATCGGCCTCGATGTCGGCCAGCTCTCGCTGATCGATTCCCTGGGCCTGGCCAACGCGCGCATCACGCCCTCGGGCCTGCTCAAGGCGCTGGGCGTCGACCTGGGCATCGACGGTCTGGCCGTGCTCACGGCGCAGCAGCTGGCCCTCCTCAACCAGCTCACCATGCTGCAGATCCTCGAGGCTTCGATGGAGGTGCTCTCCGACCGCACGCTCGAGGCCAGCGTGCGCGCCTCGGTCGATGTCATCAAGGACCTGCGCATCGACGGCGTGCGGCTGCTGGACACCCGCATCCCTCTGCTGGGCGACGCCAGCGCCGGCACGCCCGGCATCTTCACCTTCGTGTCGCTGGGCCAGGCCACCTCGCCGAACCTGGCGGCGCTCGATGCGCAGGTCCATGTCGGCGCGGTGCTCAACACCGCGATCATGCTCGCCGCCCAGGGCCACGCGCTGCAGGTCAAAGACACCTCGCTGCTCAATACCGTCAAGCTCGGCCTCACGGTGGTCGAGCCGCCCACCATTGCCGTCGGGCCGCCGGGCACGGTGGGGCACAGCGCGCAGGTGCGGCTCAATCTGGACATCGACTCCAAGGGCCTGCCGCTGCTGGGCAACCTGCTGGACACGCTGGGGGTGCGCATCCACCTGCCGATCAAGGTCGATGGCGTGAGCGCCGAGGCCACCCTGAATGCGGACAACGGCGTGAACTGCCGCAGCAACCCGCCCTCGCTCAATATGGAGGTCGAATCGCGCATTGCGCGCATCACCATCGGCCATCCCGAGCTGGGCGCGGGCCATCCCGACAACTTGCTGATCAAGACCCCGCTGTCGCTCAATGTGCGCGGCCCGATCCGCGTCGAGGCGCTGGCGTCGCACCAGGCACTGAGCGACGTTGCCAAGGGCGAATCCCGCTGGACCGATGCGCTGGGCACGCCCGCCAATCCCCTGCTGGCGGGCAACACGCTGGAGTCCCTGAGCAACGCGGTGTTCCAGCTGCTGGGCGGCCTGTTCGCACCTCCGATCATGGCTTCGGGCTGGCAGGGCATGACCACGGACGGCTCGGCCACGCAGACCCGCGACGCGCAGATCGAGGCGCTGGCCAAGCTCTACCTCGAGGAAAGCAAGGTGGGCGGGTTCTACCGGATCGATCCCGCGATCGACCTGCTGCTGAACGGCCGCGGCACCGAAGGCGCGGACGGCTACATGACGAAACTCGTCACCAGCAATTTCACCTTCGCCAACGCCCTCCCCAAGAGCTGCCTGCTGGTCATCTGCCCGCCCGCCGACTGGACCAGCGGCACCTTCTCGCAGGCCTTCAAGGCCTACACCAGCACCACCTACGGCGTGCTCGACCTGGTGGGCATCAGCACCCTGGGCAATGGCTACACCAGCTGCGCCGGGCTGCTGACATCGCTGCTGGCCTGGAACAACTGCGTGCTGTCGAACCTCAACAACCTGCTGAAAAAGCAATACACCCATGTGAACCTGACCGACGCCAACGCCCTGGTCGATTCGCTGAAAAACACCGCCTCGGCCAGCGTGACCTGCAACGGCGCGCTGTGCGTGCTGCTCAAGCCGATCCTCGATCCGCTCAAGGCGCTGCTCAACGGCGTCGGCCAGGCTCTCCTGGCGCCGCTGCTCAACCAGGTGCTGGGGCTCGATCTCGGCCGCAGCGAAGTCAGGGCCCTCGATATCAACTGCAACACCGCCGAGCTGGTGTATTGAAGCAATGCTAGGAACCGCAAGTGAATCAGAGTGATTTGGTCATCTACGTCTGGGAAGGCCAAGCCGATATCGCCGATCGGGTGGAGCGCTGCATGCTCAGCATGGATGTCGAGGTCGTGCGCGCCGACGGGCTGAACCCGCCGCCGGCCTCGGCGCTGAGCCACAACGCGATCTCCATCGTCAGCGTCTCGGTGCTCGAGGGCGCGCGCTTCAGCCGCAACCATGTCGAAGGCACGTTTGGCGGCATGCCGGTGCTGTGGGTCAGCTCCAACCTGCGCGGCGCCACGGCCGGCAGCTACGCCACCGAGTATTCGCACGTGCTGCCCTTCGACTTCACCGGCGCCGAGCTGCGCGCGATGCTCGCGCGCATCCTGCAGCGCCTGCAAAGCGCGCACAGCCAGCCGCAGCGCTCGGACGACATCATCGCGGTGGCGCCCTGCATGCTGAGCCTGCTGAGCGACGTCGACACCTTTGCCGACTGCGAGCACAGCGTGCTGATCAGCGGCGAGACCGGCACCGGCAAGGAGCGCATTGCCGAGCGGCTGCACGTGCGCAACTCGCACTACGGCCAGGGCCCGTTCGTCGTCGTCAACTGCGGCGCGATTCCCGACGGCCTGTTCGAGTCGCTGTTCTTCGGCCACGCCAAGGGCTCGTTCACCGGCGCCGTCACCGCGCACAAGGGTTTCTTCGAGCAGGCCAGCGGCGGCACGCTGTTTCTCGACGAGATTGCCGACCTGCCGCTGTACCAGCAGGTCAAGCTGCTGCGCGTGCTCGAGGAGCGCACCGTCACGCGGCTGGGCTCGGCCGCGCCGGTACGCCTGGACTTCCGGCTGGTCGCGGCGACCAACAAGCCGCTGCGCGAGCAGGTGCAGGCGGGGCGCTTTCGCGCCGATCTGTTCTTCCGGCTGGCGGTGATCGAGCTGCAGATGCCCAGCCTCGAGGAGCGCGGCGAGGCCGACAAGCTGGCGATCTTCTCGAGCATCCTGCACAAGGTGATGGGCGACGAGCTCATCGGCATCCTGGGCGAGCCGCCGTTCTTCATCCTCGACGCGGTGGCGCAGATGTACTTCCCCGGCAACGTGCGCGAACTGCGCAACCTGGCCGAGCGCATCGGCGTGGCCGCGCGCCAGACGCGCGAGTGGCTGGCCGGCGGCGCCACTGAGCGCATATTGCGCCAGGCGCAGAGCCTGTCGGTGGTCACCTTTCCGCTGCACATCGTCAGCGCCGAGCCGGCGCCGGCCAGCCGCGCCAACTGGGACCTGGAGGAGCGCAACCGCATCATTGCCGCGCTTGGCGCCAACGACTGGAAGCGCCAGCAGACGGCGCAGCAGCTGGGCATCAGCCGCAAGGTGCTGTGGGAAAAGATGCGCAAATACCAGATCAGCGATGGCGAGCCCGAGGTGCCGCTCACGGCCAGCGTGGCGGGCGAAATCGACGCAGAAACCGAGAAGTGAGCGGGCCGCTGCCCGCCCTCTGCCTGACGCTCCACTTGCGAACTCCACCCCATGCAAAAACCCCTGATTGTTTTCGTCGGCGCCGTCTACCCGAGTCAATACAGCCTGCTGTGCAGCCACCTGCGCGCCAGCGGCCTGGCGGACAGCTGGTTCATGACCACGCCGGGCCACAAGGCCAACCATGAAAAGGACTGCGACCACCTGCTGTCGTTCCAGCCCGATGGCAAGATCGTCGGCCCGCAAAGCTATTACTACTCGAGCAAGGTCGAGCGCTCGGCGCGCATCTGCCGCGGCGTGCTCAAGGCGCTCAAGGACTTCGAGCGGGCGCAGGGCCGGGCCATCGACATCGTGGTCGCGCACTCACTGTGGGGCGCACCCAACTGGCTCTATGACGAGCTCGATGCGGCCATCGTCAGCTATATTGAATTCCCCAGCTACCGCGCGCATGGCAACGATGCGCTTTACCCGCCCGATGAAGCGCAGCGCCTGGCCGACCGCAACACCGAGATGCTGCACTTCCATCAGGTGCTGTGCAGCGACCTCACCATCGTGCCCAGCGCCCATGCGCGCGCGATGTTCCCGGCGCTGCTGCACGACCGCATCGCGGTGCAGTTCGAGGGCTTCGATATCCAGCCGCCGCTGCGTCCGCGGGCCACCGCCGGAACCGAAAACCGGTCCTTCACGATCGCCTTTTCGGCGCGCGATCTCTCCAGCGCCAAGGGCTTCGAGACCTATATGCGCCTCGTGGACCGCATGGTGCGTGAGGGCAGCGCCGAGAACACCCGCTTCATCGCCATTGGCGACCCCACGGCCGCCACCTATGGCTACGAGCAGCAGTGGGTCGAGCGGCGCTACGGCGGCAAAGTCGCGAGCTTTCGCGACCACCTGCTGCAGCTCTATCCGGGCGCGCAGGTGGTCGAGTTTCCGGGGCGCCTGCCCTATGCGCAGTTTTCCGAGATGCTGGCCGGCGTGGACCTGTTTCTCTATCCGCTGCGCTACGGCGTGGCCAACTGGGGGCTGATGGAAATTCTTGCGCGCGGCGGCTGCGTGATCGGCTCCAACTGGGGCTTCACGCCCGAGCTGGTGCAGCACGACGTCAACGGCCTGCTGCTGCCCGACAACGACAACGCCTGGATCGAAGCCATCCGTGCGCTGCGCGCCGACCCCGCACGGCGCGCGCGCTATGGCCTGGCGGCGCAGGAGACGGGCCGGCAATTCCATATCTCGAACGTGGCGCCGCGCTTCATGGCGCTGTTCCAACGCGCGAGAGCTCAGCGCCAGACACCGCTGCTGGCGCGGGCGCCAGGCGCCCCGCGGCGCTGAACCGCAGCGGGCAGCGTCAGGCGGCGCCCCTGCCGGGCGGTGCATCCCAGGCCACCTGGTTGCGCCCCGCGTTCTTCGCCCGGTAGAGCAAGGCATCGGCCCGCTCGAGGGCGCGCGGCAAATCGTCGCAAGAACCCACCCGAACCACGCCGAAGCTCGCCGTGACCGCGCCGGCAATGGCTTCACAATGGGTTTGCGCCAGCTGCTGGCGCATGCGCTGCGCGACATTTACGGCAACCGACATATCGGCGCAACGCAGCAATACGACAAATTCCTCGCCGCCGTACCGGGCCACCAGATCGTTCTGGCGCGCCTGCTGCTGCAGCGTCTGCCCCACGATCTGCAGCACCTCGTCGCCTGCAGCGTGCCCCCAGGCATCATTGACGCGCTTGAAATGGTCGACATCGCAAAGCAGCAGCGCCCAGCCTGGCGACCTTGAACTGCGCAGGCGCACCTGCGCGATTTCCAAAAAGGAACGGCGGTTGAGCAGACAGGTCAAAAGATCGTGGTCGCGCTCGCTGCGCAGGGTCAGGAGAATCTCTCGCACCGAACATGCCAGCAGGCTCAGGATGAACGCCAGACCGATGACCATATTGATGGCCAGCATCGACAACCACAAACCGGATCGCGTCAGCTCTCCGATGTTCTCCACAGGCATCAGCTGGAACACCACGATGGTGCGCATTACCGCGTTGGCGATCAGCGCCAGATAGCAACCCCACAAGATACGCTCCACGCCGCTTTGGACAGCGGGGGACTGAAAAATGCTGCTCACGGGCAGAACCCGCATCAAAAGCATTGCCACATTCAGGATCATGATGCGCAGCCACAGCTGGTCAGAAATCTGCGAGAAGTAGTAGAGCAGCGCCAGCGTCACGACGGCAATCGCCATGGCCAGCCGCGGATGAGCGGATCCTCCATAGCGCTCGGCCATGCCCCGCGAAATCGCCCAGACGCCAGCCAGGTAGAACGCTCCCGTCACCACGGCCCAATCCGCCAGCTGCTCATTGGCCATCATGCTTTGCGCGGCCAAGGGAACCGCCACCACGACATAGCCTGCGGCAATCCACAGCACGGAGCGCTGCACGCGCATGGCTGGCATGCCTGTCCAGCAGGCGATCAACGCCAGGCCGAGCAACAGGGAGCAAGCCGGCACAATCAGGGCGAAATAGGAGTCGGGAGCCACGATGGGGATGAGGACTTGAGGTGCGCCAGTGAAAATGCCATGGAGACGATGCAAAGTGTAACGTCCACTGCATGGTTCACGGTATGTCGCGCACATGCCTGCATCAACGCGCACGCTCCGCCAGAGGCCACGCGAAGCGTTTTCCCCCGCTCGCACTCTCCCCTCCCGGGGTTCGCCGGCTCCGCGAGTCAAAGCGATATGCGTCTTTTCTTGGGGATACGCCAAGAGGATGGCGTCAGGTGAAGGGCAGCGGCGATGTCCAGCCGATGTGGCAACCCCTTGTACCGCACAAACAAAAAATGCCTGATTCCGTCAGGAATCAGGCATTTAAAGCTGTTCATCGAATACTGGGGTGGCTGATGGGGCTCGAACCCACGACAACAGGAATCACAATCCTGGACTCTACCAACTGAGCTACAGCCACCGTAGAGTCAAATTATAGCGCGGTTTTGGACCTTCAAAAGCAATTTGCCTGAGACCGGTCCGTCGGCGCCTGCCAGCGCCATGCGGCCCTTGCCTATCCAAGCGCAACAAACGCACTTGTTCGCGGCCATCGGTGCTCCTACATTCGGTTGCAAGTGCCGACCCATGTGATGGCGCGAAGGACTTCCGGCAGCTCTGCCTTCCCTTGTCGCGCCGTTGGCGCTGCGGCGCACGGGCCTGGGCTTTGCGCTCGGCTTTCACCCCTGGAATCCGCTGTACAGCATGGCCGTGGCCGATGCACCGGTCATCTGGCTGCCGCGGCATCTGGGCTACGGCGGCGCACTGGCACTGCAACTGGGCGTTCTGGGCCTGTGGTCCGCGTGGATCTGGCAGCGCCATGTCAAACGCCATGCCGGCGGCGCATCAGCGACGCAGCCCCGTGCCCCGCGCGATCTGCGCAGCCTGTGGCATTCGCTATGGACCGGCCGCTGGAACTATGCGCTGGGCGGCGCACTGGTAGGTGTGATCAGCGTCGCGGCGATCGTGCGCATGCGGCCGCTGGGGGTCACGGCAACGCTGGGCAGCCAGGTGCGCGGCGCGCTGCAGCAGCGCGGGTGGGTGCCCGAGCGGCTCCATGGCCTGGACGGCTTTGCCGGCTGCGCCACCCTGCCCCAGGAAAGCTGGGCCACGCCCAATGCCCTGGTGCTGGTGGGGCTGGTGGGCGGCGCCTTTGTCGCGGCGCTGGCGAGCCGGCAGTTCACGCCGCGCCGGCCCACGGGAAGCGATGCGCTGCGCGGCATTGCCGGCGGCACGCTGCTGGGCTGGGGCGCGATGACCGGGCTGGGCTGCACCATGGGCACGCTGCTGTCGGGCGGCATGGCGGGTGCGCTCAGCGCCTGGGTGTTTGGCGCCGCGATGCTGGCAGCGCTGTGGCTGGGCTTTCGCGTCCAGGCCCGGCGCGGCGCCGGCTGAAGCGCGCTTACTGCGCGCGCACCACGCGCCAGATGGTATTGCCGACATCATCGGCCACCAGCAGCGCGCCCTTGGCATCCAGCGCCACGCCCGCGGGACGACCACGCGCCTTGCCGTCGTCGTTCAGGAAACCGCCCAGGAACTGCACCGGCGGGCCCGAGGGGCGACCCGAAGCGAAGGGCACGAACACCACGTTGTAACCGACGAGCTCCTTGCGATTCCACGAGCCATGCTGGCCAATGAACGCGCCGCTGGCGAACGGCGCCGGCATGCGCGCATCCGAGAAAGCCATGCCCAGCGGCGCGACATGCGAGCCCAGACCGTAGTCCGGAGCAATGGCCTTGGCCACCATCTGCGGATTGGCAGGCTTCACGCGCTCGTCCACACGCTGGCCCCAGTAGCTCCATGGCCAGCCGTAGAACGCTCCGTCCTTGACCGAAGTCAGGTAGTCGGGCACGAGATCGTTGCCCAGCTCATCGCGCTCGTTGACCACGGTCCACAGGGTCTTCGACTGCGGCTCCCAGCCCAG
>JBEVDH010000097.1:0-4244 GCA_040514115.1 Comamonas sp.
TCGACGTTGAAGCCGGAAATCTGCTTCTTGAAGCCGCCGGGGCCCAGCAGCAGGTTGGCCTTGGGGATGCGGCAGTTCTCGAAGTACAGCTGCGACCAGCTTTCGCCGTTCATGAAGCCCGATGGCGTGCCGATGACAAAGCCGGGCGTGCCCTTTTCCACCAGCACCGAGCCGATGCCGCCAACGCCGGGGCCAAAGCGCACATAGATCAGGAACAGTTCGGCATCGGGGCTGTTGGTGGAAAACACCTTGCTGCCGTTGATCAGGTAGCCGTCGCCGTCCTCGACGGCGCTGGTCTTGAGCTCGGTGGCGGCCGAGCCGGCGTCTGGCTCGCTCATGCCCAGAGAAATGACTTTTCTTCCCGACAGCAAATCCGGAAGAAAGCGCTGCTTTTGCGCGGGCGTGGCGTATTCGACAAAGGTGCGGATCGGGCCGAAGTTGCCGGCCTGCACGATGTCCGCGCTCTTCGGACAGGCCAGCGCCACCTGCTCGATCGCCAGCACCGCGTGCATCAGCGTGCCGCCCTGGCCGCCGTCTTCCTCGGCAAAGGCAATGCCCAGCAGGCCTTGCCGGGACAGCAGCTCGGCGGTCTCCCAGGGGTATTCGCTGGAATGGGCGCGTTCGAGCGCGCCGGGCGCGAGCTTGTCCTGGGCAAAGCGCGCGACGCTGTCGGCAAAGGCCTGGTGTTCCTCGGAGAGTTCGAAATTCATAGCCATGCAAGAAGTGGTGGGAGTGGCTCGATCATCCGTGCGCAGGCCCGGCGCCAGTTGTTCCAATTGGATGGCTGGATATGAGAAAAAGATATGTCTGGTCTGGCGCCCCCGGCCTATGCTTGGCGCCTCCACAATCCTTCCCGGTGGCGCGCCACCGCTTGCAAGCCATGTCCATGCACGTCAGCGAAACCCTGGGCCGCTTCGGCGCCAGCTTCCACTCCCGGCCGGTGCCGGCGCCGGTCATCCACCATGCCAAGCGCGCCGTGGTCGACTGGTATGCAGCGCTGATTGCCGGGTATGGCATGAACCCCACGCCGCTGCTGGAAAAAGCCATGGCCGAGGACCTGGACCGCGGCCCGGCGCGCCTGGCGCTGGGCCGGCACGCCACCGTGAAGGCGGCCGCGCTGATCCAGGGCACGGCCTCGCATGCGGCCGAGGTCGATGACATCTTCAAGCATGCGATCTACCACCCCGGCGCGCCGACGATCTCCGCGGCGCTGGCCGTGGCGCAGCAGGTGCAGGCCAGCGGCGAGCAGTTCCTGCGCGCCGTCATCGTGGGCTATGAGGTGTCCACGCGCATTGGCCAGATCCTGGGCCGCGCGCATTACCGGCACTGGCACAACACCGGCACCGTCGGCACCTTTGGCGCGGCGGCGGCGGCGGCCTGCCTGCTGCGCCTGGACGCGAGCCAGTTCACGCATGCGCTATGCACCGCGGCGACCTTTGCCGCCGGCCTGCAGCAGGCCTTCCAGATGGACTCGATGTCCAAGCCGCTGCACTCGGGCCGCGCCGCCGAGGCCGGAGTTGCCGCAGCCGCGATGGCGCAGCAGGGCGTGACCGGCTCGCTCGATGTATTCGAGGGCCGCATGGGCATGGGCGTGGCCATGAGCAACGCGCCCGAATGGGGCCCGGTGCTGGCCGATCTGGGCGAGGTCTTCAATATCTGCGCGATGACCTTCAAGAACCACACCTGCTGCGGCCATACCTTCGCGCCCATTGATGGCGCGCTGGCACTGCAGCAGGCCCATGCCATCCGCGCCGAGGACATCGCCGAAATCAGGATCGCCACCTATGCGCCGGCGCTGGCCGTGGCCGGCAATCCCCACCCTGTGACGGCGGCGCAGGCGCGCTTCAGCATTCCTTATGTGGTGGCCTCGGCGCTGCTGTTCGGCAGCGTGCGCCTGGCGGCTTTCGACGCGCAGCGCCTGGCCGACCCGCAGCTGCGCGCGCTGATGGCGCGCGTGGTGCTGGAAGTCGATCCCGCGCTGGACCAGCAGTTCCCGGGCCAGCGCGCGGCCTCGGTCGCCATCACGCTCGGAAACGGCGCGCAGCACCGCTTCCTGCAGCCCACGCGCAAGGGCGACCCCGACATGCCGCTGACGGACGAGGATCTGCAATCGAAGCTGGTGGAATTCGCCGCCCCGGTGCTGGGCGCCGAGAAGGTGCACAGCGTGGCGCGGCAGCTGTGGGCGCTGGAAACCGCGCCAACGCTGGCGTTTCTTTGACGCGCCGCGAGGCGCCGCGGAGCGGGGGCCTGCGGGAGAAACCCCGGATCGATGGCTTCGAGTCCGCCGCCCCCGAGAGAGCGCGCAAGGCGTCTGCGCGCCTTGCGGCCGCGTCGCTTACTCGGGCTTGATGCCGGCCTTGCGCACGACTTCGCCGTAGGAGACCAAGCGCTCGGACATCATCTTCTCGAAGGCCGCGGGCGTCATCTCTTCGGGAGGGACCACGCCGCGCGTCTTGAGGTTTTCAATCATCGCCGGGTCGGTCGCCGCCTTGCGGATCGCCTGGTGCAGCGTGCTGACGATCGCCGCGGGCGTGCCGGCGGGCGCGGCAATGCCGGTCCAGGAGGTCTGGTTCAGCGCCGGGAAGCCGAGTTCGGCAAACGTCGGCACATCGGGCAGCTGCGGCAGGCGCGTGGCCGAGGCCACGGCCAGCGCGCGCATCTTGCCGGCCTGGATGTGCTGCAGGAACACCACCAGGTTGTCGAGCGCGAACTGCACTTCACCGGCCAGGATGGCCGTGATGTAGGGCGAGCCGCCGCGGTAGGGCACGTGCACCGCCTTGGTGTTGGTTGCCAGCAGCAGGGCTTCGGCGTTGAGCTGGCCCATGCTGCCCGCGCCGGCCGAGGCGAAGTTGATCTGGCCGGGGCGCTCCTTGAGATAGGTCACCAGTTCGGCCAAGGTCTTCACCGGCACGCTCGGGTGCACGACCAGCGCATTGGGCTGGCGGCCCATGATGGCGATGTTCTCGAAGTCCTTGATCGGGTCGTAGCCCAGGTTGGACTGCACCAGCGGGTTGGCCAGGTGGCTGCTTTGCGAGGAGGCGACCAGCGTGTAGCCATCGGGCTTGGCGCGCGCCACCAGGCCGGCGCCCACGGAGCCACCGGCGCCGGGGCGGTTTTCGACGACGACCGGCACGCCCAGCAGGCGGCCCAGGGGTTCGGTGTACTGGCGCGCCATGACGTCGACGGAGCCGCCGGGCGGGAAGGGCACGACCAGCGTGATCGCGCGCGTCGGGTACTTGTCGGCGGCCCAGGCGGGCAGCGCGGAGACGGCGGCCAGGGCCAGGCCGGTAGCGAGCACCTGGCGGCGGGAGAAGCCGGTCGTGCCAGCGGTGTCGGTGAGGGAGATCAGGCGGGAATCAGACATCGGAGTAGACGTGGATAACAAAGGGAAAACGGACGCCCGGCGCTTCAGCGCAGGGCCATGAGGGTCAGCGCCAGCGCCTGGGCGCGGGGCACGAAGGTGCTGAGGTCGCAGAACTCGCGCTCGCTGTGGGGGTAGCCGCCCACGGGGCCCAGCGCGCACAGGCTGGGGATGCCCATGTCGGAGGTGATACCGCTGTCGGCCGCGCCGCCCGTGGCTTCGGCCTGCACCTCGAAGCCGACCTGCGCGGCGCTGCGCTGGTAGAGCTCCAGGATATGGTCTGGCGTGCGCGCCATCGGCAGCGCGCCGCGCGACTCGAGGATGCGCCCGCGCGTGCGCGGCAGCGATTCCTCCTCGATGATCGCCTGGATGCGCGCCATCACGGCGTCGACATCGTTGTCGGCCGTGAAGCGCAGGTCCACATGGGCGCCGGCCAGCGGCGCAACCACGTTCGACGCCATGCCGCCCTGGATGAAGCCGACATTCACGGTGATGCCGGGCTCGCAGCCGGTGAGCGCGTGCAGCGCCAGGATCTTGCGCGCCAGCGCATCGATGGCGCTCGCGCCCTGCGCCGGGTTGACGCCCGCATGCGCGGCCACGCCCTGCACCTCGAAATCAATGCGGTACGAGCCCTTGCGCTCGTTCACAACGTTGCCGCTGATGCGGCCCGGCTCGGCATTGAGCACGGCGCGCGCGCCCTGCACATGCTTGCGGATCACATGGCGGCACACGGGCGAACCCACTTCCTCGTCGCAGGTGAACAGCAGGTGCACGGGGCTCGCATTGCCGCCAAAGCGCGCCAGCGCCTCGGCCACGAACACATTCATGACCAGGCCCGACTTCATGTCGGCCACGCCCGGGCCATAGGCCTTGCCGTCCTCGA
>JBEVDH010000155.1:0-15245 GCA_040514115.1 Comamonas sp.
ACGACAGGCAGCAACAGATCTTTCTCGGCCCGGATGGGGGCAGCATGAAGTTGGTCAGCGGCGCTGAACTGGTTCAGGTCATCAGCAGCGAAGCCCCCCTGGGCCGGGCCATGCTGGGCAAGTGCGAGGGGGATGAGGTATCGATACAGGTCGCTCCAATGCGGCAGCAGTTCGAGGTGTTGCGGGTGCATTGAGCCGCAGGCAAGTCCCGCTCAATGGATCGGAAATTATTCATTCCGCCCCCTTTCGGGACCGCTCGATACCTAAACACGCAGCAAACCCGGGTGCGACCGTCTGCAGAGAACTCCTCCCTGCGGCCCGGTTTCTTGAACCGTCAAACCACCGCAGCGCTGAACGACTCCGGCCGCCGCGCCAGCAGATGCGACAGCCGCTGAAGACCCGCCCGCAAGCGTCCCCGGTCCTTGATGCTGCCCAAGGAGATCCGGATGGCATTCACCGATCCGCCTTCGGTGGCGAATGCCTCCCCCGGTGTGACGGCTATGCCCTCGCGGTCGGCTGCGCGCGCCAGCTGCGCGGAGTTCCAATACCCCGGCAGCTCGAGCCATACATGCAGGCCGTCTCCAGCGCCGCTGTAGCGCCCCGCCAGAACATCCCTGGCCATCCGGTGGCGCGCACGCGCCTCCTGGCGCACGCCTTCCATCAATCGGGCCGCCGAGCCGTCGAAGATCCACTGCGTGGCCAATGCGGCCGTCAGGGGGGCGACCATCAGCGCAAAGGATCTGAGCGCGACCAGAAAACGTTCGCGTTCGTGCGGCTCGCGTATGAGCACGAAGGCGACGCGCAGGCCGGGCGTCAGGCATTTCGACAGAGTGGAGATGTAGTACACCTGTTGCGGGGCCAACGTGGCGATGGGCGGCGGCGGGGCATCGGCCAGGAGCCAGTACGGGTCGTCCTCGATGATGCGTACATTGCTGCGCCTGGCGATGCTGGCGAGCGCCTTGCGCCGACTCTGCGCCATGGTGACGGCGGTCGGGTTCTGCAAGGTCGGATTGAGATAGACCAGCCCGGGCTGGTGCTCGCGGCACGCGTGCTCGAGCATCTCCGGCACCATTCCGTGCTGGTCCGCTTCCACCGCGACGATGCGCCGCCCGAACTGGGTCGCCGCGGCACGCAAGCCGGGATAACTCGTGGGCTCGGCCAGGATCACATCGCCAGGCTCCGTCAGCGCAAGGATCAGCGCGGCGATGGCCGCCTGCGCCCCCGGACAGACAACGATCTGCCGCGCATCCAGGTCGCCGAACATCGGCTCGAGCCATCGGGCTCCCGCCTCGCGGTCGGAGTCGCTTCCCCCGCCCAGGTGGTAGGTCATCAGCAGTTCGGTATCGGCCCTCATCAATACCTGAGACAGACCTTGCTTCAACAGGTCGTCGAAGTCCACGCCATCGGGCGGTGGCGGGGTGTTCATGCTCAGATCGAGCACCGAGGTCCATTCGACCTTGGGCGCCGCGACATAGGTGCCCCGGGCGCCGCGCCCCTCCAGCAGGTGGCGGCGTCTGGCTTCGTCGTAGGCGCGCGTGATGGTCGTCAGGTCGACGTCCAGCCGTGCGGCCAGATGGCGCTGCGGCGGCAGACGGTCGCCCGGTTGCAGCGATCCGTCTGCCACCGCCGCCTGCAAGGCATCCGCGATCTGCAAAAACCGGGGTCCGCCCTGTACGGCCAATCGCGGCAGCCAGAGGGGCGAATTGTCATCTTGCATGGTTTTCAACGCCGACGTTTGGCCTCTATGTATGGAAATTGCTTTTAAGTAGTATGTGCCCGAACGTACAGCAACACCATGCTTGCATGGCAGTCGCTGACGTTTGGCCTCTCTCATCGGGGGAGGCATTGCTCCTCACGACAGACAGTGTCAAGTCATAGGCTGGAAATTCGCAAAATGATCGATTGGGTCCCCCTCGTCTTCGTCACGTTCAAGCTTCTTGTGCTTGGCACGTGCATGTTCTTCGCCGTCAAGTGGCATTACGACCAGGGCAAGAAGGGCACGGACAGGCGCGCCGTGCTGCGCGCGGGCGGCAAGGTCGCTGCGATCTTCCTGCTGTCGCTCCTGGTCGTGGGGATTGGCACCTTCGCCCTTGCCAGGATGCTCGGTCTGGACTTGAGCCTGCCATGAGGTGGTCAGCCGCCATGCGGCTTGGAGACAAATCATCCCTATGGGCTAAGAGCGGCTAACACGACCCCGCAAATCTCAGATTTGCGGTTGAGACCAGGCGCGGCCGGCCAGGCGCGGCCGGCTAGGCGTGTTGCCGCAGACAGTGCGAGTAGCACGGCAAGGCAACACAACGACGTCTCAAGGATCGTGTTAGCCGCTCCAAAGACGCAAGCGCCGCCAGTCGTAGCTGCAGGCATGGCAGCCAGCGCCTGGCCCGGCCGCAGGGCGGGCTCCTGGCAGGCCCGCAGCGCATTTTTTAGCCGCTAAAAATCTGCTCCTTGCGCGGTGCGCCCGCACGCGGCTGCCTTTGAGCTCAGGTACGCAGGGTCCGGCCCCCCGCCCCTTGCGCCGTCACACCCCAGTCAAAAGCCACAGACCCCTGTACGCCCCCTTACTGCCCTTGGCGGTGCAAGCGGCCTGGGGCCTGGAGCAACCCTTCCCCGTTTGGGTGCATTCTGTATACAGAACGGTGCAAATATTGCGTGCAAAGCTGGCACAGCATTTGCGTACAGCCCGGACATGCCAGTCCACACCCTTGCACCCGCACCCTCCCCGTCCATATCGGGGCCCGCCGGCATCGAAGTCGTGGCGCTGACCAAGCGCTACGCCAGCGGCAAACCCGCCGTGGATGGGATCGACCTGCGCGTCGCCAGCGGCAGCTATTGCTGCCTGCTGGGCCCGTCGGGCTGCGGCAAGAGCACCACGCTGCGCATGATTGCGGGGCACGAGTCGGTGACCAGTGGCGACATCCTGCTGCACAACCGCAACATCACCGACCTGCCCGCCGCCGCGCGTGGCACGGCCATGATGTTCCAGAGCTTTGCGCTGTTCCCGCACCTGTCGGCGCTGGACAACGTGGCCTTCAGCCTGAAGATGAAAGGCGTGGCCAAGGCCGAACGCCACGCGCAGGCGCGCGACCTGCTCGAGCGTGTGGCGCTGGGCCACCTGTCCGAGCGCAAGCCGGCGGAGCTCTCGGGCGGGCAGCAGCAGCGCGTGGCGCTGGCACGCGCGCTCATCACGCAGCCGCGCGTGCTGCTGCTCGACGAGCCGCTGTCCGCGCTCGACCCTTTCCTGCGCATCCAGATGCGCGCCGAGCTGCGCCGCTGGCAAAAGGAGCTGGGCCTGACTTTCATTCACGTCACCCACAGCCAGGAAGAAGCCATGGCCCTGGCCGACACCATGGTGGTGATGAACCACGGCGCGATCGTGCAGGTGGGCAGCCCGCACGAGGTCTACAACCGCCCGGCCAACGAATTCGTGGCGCGCTTCATGGGCGGCCACAACGTGATCGATACGCCCGCCGGCCTGGTCGGGGTACGCACCGACCACCTGCAGATCGCCCCGGCCGGCGCCGAACTGCCCCCGGGCGCCCAGCGCATGCAGGCCGTGGTGACCGACGTGGAGTACCAGGGCACCTATGTGCTGCTGGGCCTGCAAAAGCAGGGCGTGGCCCTGTCGGCCCATGCCACGGCCGCCTACTCGGTGATGGTGTCCGAGGCCGCGTTTGCCGCGCAGCCCTGGCAGGTGAGGCAACCCGTGCAACTGCACTGGAAGCCGGAGCAGGCGCACCCGCTTGCGACGCCGGCCCCTGCCCTGGCGGCGGCCGCCTGACCCCCATCGCCACCGTTTTTTATCCGTCCCCATCCGCAACCCAAGGAGTTTCCCCATGTCCGATGCTTCCCGCGCTGATTCCCCTGTCGTCGTCTCCGGTGCCACTGGCGTGCAGCGCCGCTCGTTGCTCAAGGGCACGGCGGGCATCCTGGCGACCGGCATGTTCCCGGCCGTCCACGCGCAGGAAAAGATCGTGCTGCGCTACCTGGGCACGGCGGTGAACCAGGACAAGATGATTGCCCAGAAGTTCAAGGCCGACACCGGCATCGAGATCCAGTACGTGGCAGTGACCACCGACGACGTGAGCAAGCGCGCCGTCACCGCGCCCAACAGCTTCGATCTGATCGACACCGAGTATTTCTCGCTCAAGAAGATCGTGCCCACCGGCAACCTCAAGGGCATCGACACCAGGCGCATCAAGAATGCCGACAAGATCACCCCGCTGTTCACCACCGGCATGGTGGCCGGCAAGGCCGTGGGCGACCAGGGCACCGCGCCCAAGAAGGTGATCTACCTCGAAGGCGAGCGGTCCAAGAAGTTTGCCAGCGCGCCCACGCAGTTCATGAGCCTGATCCCCACGGTGTACAACGCCGACACCCTGGGCATTCGCCCCGATCTGATCAAGCGCCCGATCAATTCCTGGGCCGAGCTGCTCAACCCCGAGTTCAAGGGCAAGACCGCGATCCTGAACATCCCCTCCATCGGCATCATGGATGCGGCCATGGTCGTCGAGGCGATGGGCATCTACAAGTATCCCGACAAGGGCAACATGACGAAGAAGGAAATCGATCTGACGATCAAGACCCTGATCGAAGCCAAGCGGCAGGGCCAGTTCCGCGCGCTGTGGAAGGATTTCAACGAGTCGGTGAATTTGATGGCGTCGGGCGAAGTGGTGATCCAGTCAATGTGGAGCCCGGCCGTCACGGCCGTGCGCACCAAGGGCATCGCCTGCAACTTCCAGCCGCTCAAGGAAGGCACCCGCGCCTGGGCGGCCGGCTTCGGCCTGCCCGCCACGCTCAGCGGCCGCAAGCTCGATGGTGCGTATGAGTTCATCAACTGGTTCCTGGACGGCTGGGCTGGCGCCTATCTGAACCGCCAGGGCTACTACAGCGCCGTGCTCGAGACCGCCAAGTCGAAGATGGAAGCCTACGAGTGGGCCTACTGGATGGAAGGCAAGCCCGCCGCGCGCGACATCAAGGGCCCGGGCGGCGATGTGCTGGCCAAGGCCGGCGAGGTGCGCGACGGCGGCAGCTACGAGGCGCGCATGGGCAGCATCGCCTGCTGGAATGCGGTGATGGATGAGAACAACTACATGGTTCAGAAGTGGAATGAATTCGTAGCGGCGTAAAGGGTGCATCCCCAGCGCCGCGCAGTGCCGCCCAGCAGGGCCGCCCGCGCGCTGGGGCACCGATCTTCGCTGCGCCTGTCCCGCGCCAGCGCGCCTTGCCCCGGATATCTGACCTGGCCCACACCATGAGCTCCACCCACACCCCCTCCCTGCCCGCCAGCGCCATACCGGGGCGAAGCATCGCCGCCTGGTGGCAGGCCGCGCCGCTGACGCTGGTGTTCGCGCTGTTCTTCCTGATCCCGCTGGCGTTGATCGTGATGGTCAGCTTCTGGGACTTCAACGAGTACGAACTGCTGCCCGGCTTCACGTTCAAGAACTACCAGTCGATCTTCGCGGGCTGCTCAGATGCCTCCGACGGACTGTGCGTCACGCTCAAGACCTATTACTCCACGCTCAAGTTCAGTTTCCTGGTGTGGCTCATCACGCTGGCGATCGGTTTCACCGTGGCCTATTTCCTGGCCTTCCATGTGCGCTCCCCGGGCATGCAGACGGTGCTGTTCGTGCTGTGCACCATTCCGTTCTGGACTTCCAACGTGATCCGCATGATCTCGTGGGTGCCGCTGCTGGGGCGCAATGGCCTGGTGAACCAGGGCCTGGTGGGCGCGGGGCTGGTCGACCAGCCCGTCGAATGGCTGCTGTTTTCCGATTTCTCGGTGGTGCTGGCCTTCGTGCATCTGTACACCATGTTCATGATCGTGCCGATCTTCAACAGCATGATGCGCATCGACCGCAGCCTGCTCGAGGCGGCCAGCGACAGCGGCGCGAGCGGCTGGCAGACGCTGTGGAACGTGATCGTGCCGCTGTCGCGCACCGGCATCATCATCGGCTCGATCTTCGTGATCACCATCGTCATGGGCGACTTCGTCACCATCGGCGTGATGGGCGGCCAGCAGATCGCCTCCATCGGCAAGATCATCCAGGTGCAGACGTCCTACCTGCAGTTCCCGCTGGCGGCGGCCAATGCCGTGATCCTGCTGGCCGTGGTCCTGATGATCATCTGGGGCCTCACGCGCCTCGTCGACATCCGCAAGGAGCTGTGAGATGAAGATCCGCGAAACCCGCCCCGCGAGCTTCTGGCCCCTGGCCATCGCCTTCAGCCTGTTCGTGCTGTTCATGTACGGCCCGATGCTGGTCATCTTCGTGCTGAGTTTCCAGGGGCCCGAAGGGGGGCTCACCTTCCCCATGCGCGGCGCCTCGCTGCACTGGTTCCGCAAGCTGGCCGAGGGCCTGGGCGTGGTGGACATCGGCGCGGCGCTGTGGCGCTCGCTGGGGCTGGGCGCGGCGGTGATGCTGTGCACGGTGGCGCTTTCGGTGCTCGCCGGCCTGGCGTTTCGCAAGCGGCTCGCCGGCGGCAACGCGCTGTTTTTCATCGTCGTGGCCAGCCTGATCATGCCCTCCATCATCGTGTCGCTGGGCATCGGGCTGGAGTTCCGCCTCATCGACAACGCCATCAAGGCCGCGCTCGAAGGGCTGGGCCTGCAGGGCGCGCTCGAGGGCTACGGCACTTCGCTGGGCCTGTTCACCTCGGCGCTGGGCGCGCACCTGACCTGGACGCTGCCCTTTGGCCTGCTCATCATGTTCGCGGTGTTCAACCGGTTCGATCCCGCCTTTGAGGAGGCCGCACGCGACCTGGGCGCCACGCCCTGGCAGGGCTTTGCGCATGTGGTGCTGCCGCTGATTGCGCCCTCGGTCGTGGGCATCGGCATGTTCGGCTTCACGCTGAGCTGGGACGAGATCGCGCGCACCTCGCAAGCCATTGGCGATGTGAACACGCTGCCGCTGGAGCTGCAGGGCCTGACCAGCACCGTGACCACACCGTCGATCTATGCGCTGGGCACGCTGACCACGGTGGTGTCGTTCGTGGTCATGGGCATCACGCTCGCGCTGGTATGGGCATTGGGCCGCAGGCGCCAGGGCCGCCCAGGTTAAAAACGGCGCACTATGACGATTACCCTCCCCAAGCCCCGGCGCGCGCGCGCGGCCGTGACCGAGCCGCCCATCCCGCCCGACGCGGCAGGCCAGCTCAGCGACAACGACATGTACGAGCGCATGGTGTCCGCCATCCTCGATCACCGCCTGCCCCCCGGCACCAAGCTGGTGGAAGACAAACTGGCGGCCGCGTTCGGGGTGTCGCGCACGCGGGTGCGGCCCGTGCTGGTGCGGCTGGCCAACGAGCAGGTGGTCACCCTCACGCCCCACCGCGGCGCCTCCATTGCCCAGCCCACGCCGCAGGAGGCGCTGGAGGTGTTCGAAGCGCGCCGCCTGCTCGAGCCGCGCCTGGTGGAATTGTTCATCGCCAACGCCGGCGCTGCCGACATCGCCGCGCTGCGCACCTGCATCGACAACGAAGAGGCGGCCCGCGCCAGCGGCGACATGCGCCGCGCCATCCGGCTGTCAGGCGACTTCCACCTGTACATTGCGCAGGCCGCAGGGCACCAGACGCTGGGCCGCATCCTGCGCGAGCTGGTCTCGCGCACCTCGCTGATCCTGATGACGTACAGCCCTGCGCACGCGCAGACCCGCGAGGAGGCCACGGCCTGCGGCTGCCGCGACCACCGCGCGCTGATCGACGCCATCCGCCTGCGCGATGCCAAGGAGGCGGCGAGCCGCATGCTCGAGCACCTGGCGCGCATCGAGTCGCAGCTCGAGTTCACGCCTGCGGCGGCCGGCACCCTCGACCTGGCCCAGTTGCTGGGCAGAGCCTGATATCCAACGCCCTGCCTGCATGCGCCAACTGCTTGTCATCAACCCCAACACCTCGGTGCGCTTCAGCGCGCTGCTGCAGCAGCACGTGCAGGCCGCAGCAGGCCCGCAGGTCGCGCTGCGCACGGTCACGGCACGCTTTGGCGCCCCCTACATTGCCTGTGAAGCCAGCTACGCCGTGGCTGCCCACGCCGCGCTGGATGCCTGGGCCCATGACCTGGCGCAACCCCAGGCACGCCCGGATGCCGTGCTGATAGGGTGCTTTGGCGATCCGGGCCTGATGGCGCTGCGCGAGAGCAGCGCGGTGCCCGTGACCGGCCTGGCCGAGGCGTCGTTCATCGAAGCCGCACGCCACGGCCGTTTCGCCATCGTCACGGGCGGCGAGCGCTGGGCCCCGATACTGCAGCGCCTGGCGCAGCAGCTCGGGCATGCCGATGCACTGGCAGGTATCCACACCGTGGCCCCCAACGGCGCCCAGCTGGCGGCCGACCCGCAAGCCGCCTGCACGCTGTTGGCCCAAGCCTGCCGCGACGTGGTGCGCCAGACGGGCGTGCAGGCCGTGATCCTGGGCGGGGCCGGGCTGGCGGGCATGGCCGCGGCGGTGCAGCCGCAGCTGGCGGTGCCGGTGATTGACAGCGTGGTGGCCGGCGCCCTCTGGGCTTTGCGCGCCCCTTTGCCGCCCGGGCGCACGCTCGCCGGCTTCGACGTGCCCTGGGCTGGGGTGTCGCAGGAGATGGTGGCGCTGGGGACGGGTGAAAAACCCTGAATGGAACCAGGGCGGCAGCGCTGCCGGTGCCGCCCCGTCCATTTTCTCAGAGTGAGTTTTCCAGCGTCTGGCGCATCTTGACGGCCAGCACGCATTCGGCAAGCAGCTGCGCCGCGGAGTAAGGCTTGACCACATAGCGCGCACCACCGGGCAGTCCCAGACTGTGCGACGGCGAAGCCCCGCTGGCAAACACGATGCCCAGTTGCGGATGCACCGCCAGCGCCTTGTGCGCCAGCTCGACACCGTTCATGTCGGGCAGGCCGATATCCAGCACCAGCGCGTCGAACCCCGACTCGGTGGCCAGCGCCGTGAATGCTTCCTTGGCATTGGCAGCTTCGCTGACCTCATGCCCCAAGACCCGCAATTGCTCGGCGGTCGAAGTGCGGATGAGATCATCGTTTTCCACCACCAGCAGCTTCAGGCCTGCAGCAGGAGCCGCCTTGGCACCCTGCACCATGTCCACGATGCACTGGCGCCGCTGGGCCTCATGGCCGATGACATGGCGGATCCTGCGGGCCAGCGCTTCCCGGGTGTAGGGTTTGGACAGCAGTTCCACACCGTCATCCAGCCGGCCTCCATGGACGATGGAGTTCTCGGTATAGCCCGAGGTGAAGAGCACGGCAAGCGAGGGCAGGCGCTGCTTGGCCATGCGCGCAAGCTCGCGGCTTCTGAGCTTGCCCGGCATCATCACATCGGTGAACAGCACATCGATATGGACGCCGCTGTCCACCACCGTGAGGCCGCTGTCTGCATCCTTGGCACGCAGGACGCGGTAGCCCAGGCCCACCAGCGTGGCGACCGCCGTCTCGCGCACATCCTCGTCGTCTTCCACGACCAGCACCGTCTCGGTTCCGCCCTGAATGGGAACACTTGACCAGTTGACAGGCGCGGGATCCTCCTCGTGATTGGAACGGGGAAGGTACAGCTTCACGGTGGTGCCCTCGCCCACTTCGCTGTAAACCGCGGCATGGCCACCCGACTGCTTCACGAAGCCATAGACCATGGAAAGTCCCAGCCCCGTGCCCTTGCCCTCGGGCTTGGTGCTGAAAAACGGCTCGAAGGCGCGCTCGAGCACTTCAGCAGACATGCCGGAGCCGGTATCGGTCACTGCGATCACCACATATTGGCCGGGCTTCAGATCCTCGTGTTTCTCGCAGTACTCGAAGTCCAGCAATGCGTTGCCGGCTTCAATCGTCAGCTTGCCCCTGCCGTCCATCGCGTCGCGCGCGTTGATCGCCAGATTGAGCACCGCGTTTTCCACCTGGCTCGGATCCGCGATGGTGTTCCACAGACCCCCCGAGATGACGGTTTCCAGCTCGATGCTTTCCCCCAGGGCGCGGCCCAGCATGTCTTCCAGGCCGCGAATGAACTTGCCGACACTGACCACCTTGGGCTCGAGCGGTTGGCGGCGGCCAAATGACAGCAGCTGCGAAGCGAGCTTGGCGCCCCGGGTGACACCGCCCATGGCCCCATCGACACGCTTCATGGCCACGGGATTGGCGCCCAGCATCAGCCCGAGAATCTGCAGGTTGGCACTGATGACTTGCAATGAGTTATTGAAATCATGCGCCACCCCACCGGTCAGCGCCCCGAGCGCCTCCATCTTCTGGGCACGCTGCAATGCCCGCTCCGTCACCGAGCGTTCTTCGGCCTCCCGTCGCAGGCGCTCGAGCGCCTGTTCCAGCTCTGCCGTTCTGTCCTTGACATGGCCTTCCAGCGTGGCATTGATCTGGCGAAGTGCATCTTCGGCATTCTTTTGATGCGTTACATCGTAGCCATCGACAAAAATGCCTTCAACCTCGCCGTCGATGAAGATCGGCTGATAAATCAGATGCAGGAAGCGCTGCTCCTTTCTATCGCCTCTATTGAGATAAACCGACATTGCCTCACCCTTGAAAGGCTCGCCAGTTTTATAAACGTTGTCCAGTATCTCGAAATATCCTTGTCCATTGACATCAGGAAGCACTTCACGAATGGTGCGCCCCACAATATCACGTGGGCCCACCAGATCCTGGTATGCGTCATTTGCCAGCTCGAAAACATGCTCAGGCCCAGACAACAAAGCCATGAAGCTGGGCGCCTGTTTGAACATGGCATGCACCCGGTCACGCTGCGCCGTTCGCAGCAGCACTTCCTTCGAGAGACTTTCATTGACCTGCGCAAGATTGTCCGCAGCTTCCTGCCTCAGAGCCAATGCTTCATTCAAGGCATTTGTCCGCAGCTTGGCCGTCTCGAAGCCTTCGATGGTGGTCCAGCGTGCGGCAATCTGCCCGACGAACAATTTCAAGAAACTTTGATAGTCTTCATCAAAGGGCCGGTAAGGATTCAAACCCACAACGAATGCGCCGACAGGATATCCATCGCCAGCAGCATTCAGGCAGATCACGGCCGCTTGTTTGGGGCCGATGTCCCATGCGCCCGTTGGCAATTTTTCATTGGGCTCGATATCGACAATCAAAGGTTGCCGGGATTTGCAAGCGGATGGAAGTTTCCACCGCTCGATGTCTATGGTGCCGCCCAGATCTTCATAAAGGGGCAGTGCTGTTCCATCCGCTTCGAATTGATACAGGGCACTGAACAGAATGCTCTTGTTGGCTTTCTTGGCCTCGTGCGCGACGGCCTGGAAGAAGACGTCAAACCGGTCCGTGGTGGCAATGGCGCTGGCAAGCGACTCCAATGACTCCAGCCGGCCCACGCTGATGACGCGCTCGGTCTCTTCACTGACGGCGCAGAAGAC
The DNA here is from genome assembly GCA_040514115.1 of Comamonas sp. Classification (GTDB taxonomy): domain Bacteria; phylum Pseudomonadota; class Gammaproteobacteria; order Burkholderiales; family Burkholderiaceae_C; genus Comamonas. Next base: position 11,333 of record JBEVDH010000155.1, read on the forward strand.
GCCCTCGACTGCATCAGTGTCTCCGACCAACGGACTGTACGAAAACGTGTGATAGGTCTCTTCTGGATAACCGTGCCGGTGCAAGATGAGCTGCAGCGCACGGTCCCAGGTCGCCTCGCCGTTCTCATACACCCGGCGAAGACGGGGCTCGATATCGGGCCAGATCTCGGAGTACAGCTCGCGGGTGGGCATTCCCAGCGCGTACTCGTGCTTGCTGCCCAGGGTCGGGCGGTAGGCATCGTTGTAGAGGAACGCGATGTCAGGCCCCCACCCCACCCACATCTCGAACTTCGAGGTCAACAGGATGCGCACCGCAAGCTTGAGCGCCTGCGGCCATTGCAGCGGGTCTCCCAGGCTGGTGGATGTCCAGTCATGGGCGCGCATCTGCTTGGCCATGTCGCTGTCACCCACAAAGATACGCTCAAGAGCTCCCTGATCGTCCACGGTCATGCCTTCCAGTGCTTGTGCACAAATTGTCGAGATCGTGCAACTCCGGCCACGCATGGAGCGAAATCATCCGCACAATCCTGCTGATGGTTGGGGAACGGTCATCTTCAGATGGAGAAGATCCATCCAGCCTCCGAGTTTAGCCACTATCGGAAGCTGGGGCCCGGTAGCTCCATGCAGGCTGCGAACTTGGGGCAGGAAGCGCTCACCTTCATGGCCCTGCGGAAAAAGCGCAGGCGCCGGGGCAGCCGGTGAATGCATGCCGCCTGCTGCCGGCGCTGCGCCAGGAAGGGGTGTTTGCCCGTAGGGGCTGGCGGTTTCCCGCTGCGCTGGCGCAGGCGGCAGCGGCCAGGGCCGAAATGCCCCGGGCGGGCATGCCTGGAGCGGGAAACCGGCGACTAGAAGCCTGCGGCCAGGCCGTCGCGGCGGGGATCGCTGGCGAACTGGTAGCCCTCGACGGCGGGGTCGCCCATGCGCCAGATGAACTGGCCGGCGCCGAAATCCTGGTAGGGATCGTCAATGACCTCCAGCTGGTGCCCCAGGGCCTGCAGGCCGGCCACGGTGGCGGGGTTCATGCCGGCTTCGACATTGAGCGCCAGGCCCGCGTTGTAGCGCCAGCGCGGGGCGTCGCACGCCGCCTGGGGCGACTGGCGGTAGTCGATCATGCGCACCAGCGTCTGCATGTGGCCCTGGGGCTGCATGTTGCCGCCCATGACACCAAAGCTCATCACCGGCTGGCCATCCTTGGTCAGGAAGGCCGGGATGATGGTGTGAAACGGCCGTTTGCCAGGACCCACCAGGTTCGCGCGGTTGGGGCCGTCCGGGTCGGCGCTGAAACCGTAGCCGCGGTTTTGCAGGCTGATGCCGAAGCTGGGCTCGACCACGCCCGAGCCAAAGCCGGCGAAGTTGCTCTGGATGAAGCTGACCATCATGCCGCTTTCATCGACCGCGGTGAGGTAGATGGTGCCGCCTTGCACCGGATTGCCGGCCTTGAAATCCTGCGCGCGTTCGGGATCGATGAGCCGCGCGCGCGCTGCCAGGTAGGCGTCATCGAGCATCTGCGCGGTGGTCACTTCCATGCCGGCATCGGCCACATAGCGGTCGACATCGGCGAACGCCAGCTTCATGGCCTCGATCTGCAGATGCTGGGAAGCCACGCCATCGAGCGGCAGGCTGGCCAGATCGAAATTCGACAGGATGCCCAGCGCGATCTGCGCCGCAATGCCCTGGCCCCCGGGCGGAATCTCGTGCAGCGTGTAGCCGCGGTAGTCCTTGGCCACGGGCGTGACCCATTCGGCCTGGTGCCGGGCCATGTCGTCCATGCTGAGGCACCCGCCGTGCTGCTGGACAAAGGAGGTGACCGCCTGGGCGATCTCGCCCTCATAGAACGCCTTGCCCTGGGTGGCACCGATGGCGCGCAGCGCGCGCGCGGCCGCGGGAAAGCGAAACAGCTCGCCCACCGCGGGCGCCCGGCCTGCGGGCAAGAAGGCCTGGGCAAATCCCGGCTGCGCCTGCAGCTCGGGCGCGCCCGCGGCCCATTTCTGCTGCACCACGGGGGGCACCAGATAACCGCGCTCGGCGATCTCGGCGGCGGGCTCCATCAGGCTGGCAAACGGCAGCTTGCCAAAGCGCTCGTGCAACGCAACCCAGGCGCTGACGGCGCCGGGCACGGTGATCGAGTCCACGCCGCGGCGCGGCGGCTTGGCCTGCTTGCCGTAGCGGCTCTCGAAATACTCCGGCGTCCAGCCCTGGGGCGCGCGGCCCGAGGCATTGAGGCCGTGCAGCTGCGCGCCATCCCACAGGATGCAGAACGCGTCCGAGCCCAGGCCGTTGCTCACGGGCTCGACGATGGTCATGACGGCCGCTGCCGCGATGGCCGCATCGACGGCATTGCCGCCGGCCCACAGCATGCGCAAGCCCGCTTGCGCGCCCAGGGGATGGGAGGTCGACACGCCATTGCGTGCAAAGACGGGAACGCGCACGGAGCTGTACGGGTTGCCGGGGGAAAAAGGTGCGTGGTTCATGGAAGTTCCTGACACGGGTGCTGGCCCTTGGGGGTTCAGTCGGCCGTGATGCCAAGCACCTTGACGTCCCGGCTCCAGCGCGTGAGCTCGCGGTCGATCTGCGCCTTGAACGTCTTGGGGTCGCTGGTAGCGGGGGTCAGACCCTGGGCTTCGATCTGCGCCTGCACATCGGGGCGGGCGACGATCTTGCGCACTTCCTGCGCCAGCTTCTCGACGATCGCCGGATCGGTGCCGCCGGTGGTGAACAAGCCATACCAGGAGGTGAAGGCATAGCCCGGCAGGCCGGCTTCGGCGACGGTGGGCACGTCGGGCAGGGATTTCACGCGCTCCTTGGTGGTCACCGCCAGAATGCGCGTCTGGCCGGTCTTGGCCGAGCTGATGGCGGGCGGAATGCCCGAGAAGATGGCCTGGACCTGGCCTGCGGAGACATCGGCAATGGCCGGGCCGTTGCCGCGGTAAGGCACATGCACCAGCTTCACGTTGGCCTGCTGCGCGAACAGCGCGCCGGCGAGGTGCAAGGTGGAGCCGTTGCCCGAGGAGGCGTAATTGATGGTGCCCGGTTCCTTGCGCGCGGCGTCGATCATTTCCTTGACGCTCTTGTAGGGCAGCTTGGCGTTCACCAGCAGGGCATTGCCCGACTCGGCCACCAGGGAGATCGGCTCGAGGTCCTTGCGTGCGTCATAGGAAAGCTTCTTGGCCAGCACCGGCGCGATGGTGTTGCTGCCGATGGAGCCCAGCAGCAGGGTGTAGCCGTTCTTGGGCGACTTGGCCACGATGTCGTTGGCCAGCAGGCCGCCCGCGCCGCCCTTGTTTTCCACCACCACGGTCTGGCCCAGGCTCTGCTGCAGCTCCTTGGCCAGAATGCGCGCGACGATGTCGTTGCCGCCGCCCGCCGCAAAGCCCACCAGGATCTTCAGCGGCTGCGAAGGCCAGGGATCGGCAGCGAAGGCCGGCGTGGCGCCGCAGGCGAGCAAGGCGGCGCAGGAAGTGAAAAGCCGGCGGGACAGGTGTTCAAGCATAGGAAACTCCAGAAATTGTTGCAGCTAGCAGGACCGATGACCCGATTTTGATGATAGAAAGAATTTTGTGAAAGCTGTAATTTCTTCCGCTTCTTGAAAGAAAACCATTTATGCCCAGCCTGCGGATCCTGCGCACTTTTCTGGCGGTCGCCTCGGAGGGTTCGTTCACGGCGGCCGGACACCGCGTGGCGCTCACCCAGGTGGCCGTGGGGCTGCAGATGCGCACCCTGGAGACCGATCTCAAGCGCCAGCTCTTTGCCCGCCACGGCAAGCAGGTCTCGCTCAACGAGCAGGGCCGGGCATTGGTGCCCATTGCCACGCAGCTGGTGGCGCTGTACGAGCAGGCCAAGCACGGCACCCAGGCCAACGCGCCGCTGGCCGGCACGGTGCAGTTCGGCTCCATTGTCTCGGCACTGAGCCAGC
>JBEVDH010000205.1:0-29424 GCA_040514115.1 Comamonas sp.
CCAGCATCACCCGCGCCACGCTGCGCGTGCCCGATCTGCAACTGACGCGGGAATACGGCATCGTGGTGGTCAGGAAGGCCAGCCTGGGCAGCGCTGCCCAAAGCTTCGTCGACTACGGGCATCAGGAATACGCCAACACGCTGGCCAGCGACCTTCAGGTGACTGCCCACTGAAGCCGCCCCGCGGGCAGCCCGGGCTCGTCGCCTGTGCTACGGCGTGACGGCCGTGGCGGGCACGACCGGCGCCGATGCGGCGGGCTGCATGGCCTCTGGCAGCAGCGGGTCGAGCCATTGCAGGCGCCAGGCCAGCAGGCCCACGGCCAGCGCCAGCACCACGGCGCCGACGAGCCAGGCCCCGGAGCGTGAATCGGCATAGGGGTCATGCAGCCGCGAGGCCTGCACCGGCACCTTGCCGGTCTGCGACAGCGAACGGCCCAGGCGCAGGTTGATCTTCATGCGCCCGTTGATGGCCCAGCCGCTGGCATCGAGAATCGGTCCCAGGCTGCGCTGGCGCAGCTTGAGCCAGGCAATCAGCATGCTCGGGCCGGAAATCGCCACCACCAGGCCCATCATGGCAATCGGAATCCACGGCCCGAGGTCGATGAACTTGCTGAAGATGCCCACGGCCACGGCGCTCAGGCTGCCCAGCGCGACGCCAATGGCCGCGACGGTGCCGACATCGGTCTTGCGCAGCCCGGGCGCGAGGGCCGGCGCGGCCGTGGGGTGGGTGACCAGCGCCTGCGCCTGGGCCGACAGACCCGAAGTCACGCCGGCTTCCTGGGCCGCAGCGCGCTTGGCCACCTGCTCCTCGATCATGCGCAGGAACTTCTTGTAGGGCGCGGAAAACGCCTGGCCGATGCTCGTCGGGTTCTCGATGATGCGGGTGATGGTCGCATCCCAGTCCTGGCCCTGGCGGTCGTAGAACAAGCCATTGCGCCCGACCATCAGGAAGTCCACATCGCCGGCCGTGAAAGCGGCAACGATGCTGCGCTTGACGCCCTTGCGCCGGATTTCGCAGTAGGCCAGATAGACCTGGGCCAGCCCGGCCAGCTGGGCGTGGGCCGCGACGTCGGTGACATCCACCGTGAGCTCGCAGCTGCGGCCGTCGAGGTACAGCGTGCCGGCCTGGAAGGCCGCGCCCTCGCGGCGGTAGAAGTCGGCGAAATTGACGAAATTGTTCAGCAGCTTGAGCAGGTCGCGCTGGTAGCGCAGGAGCTTTTCCAGCTGTACCGCATGCTGGTTGTGCAGCTTTTCCTCCTCGTCATGCGCGATCAGCTGCTGCAGCCGGGCCTCGGCGCCGCCACCCAGCAGCGCCTGCGCCTGGGCGGGCGTCATCTCGCCGAGCACCGAGTCGGGATAGGCGCCCAGCCACGCCTGGCAGGGCGCGAGCTGGGCCTTGAGTGCCTGCCACTGCGCGCCGCTGAGCGACTGCATGTCCGTGCCCAGCAAGGGATGCACGACATGCTGGCGAAAGGCCTGCATCGCCTCGGTCCAGGCCGGGTTCAGGCCATGCACCAGCGGCAGGTCGCCGCCCGCGGCAATCGGCGCCAGCGGCAGCGCGGCAATCGAGTCGCTGCGGCTGCTCAGCAGGTCCTGCCCGAGCGCCGCATAGCCGGCGACGCTCGGGCTCAGCGGCACCAGCGCCGTTGCATCGAACGCCGCGAGCCGCGTGCGCGCAAAGAAATCCTCGATCTTTTCCTGCACCGCGTTGAGCGCCTGGGCCGCGGACACGGCCGCGTCGCGCTGGATCAACACGCAGGCATGGTCCAGTGCCTGCTCGTGCCAGGCCTGGATGGCGCGCACGTCGGCAAAGAAGGCATCCAGCGCGGCGCGCGCCATGCCCGGCTGGCCGTCGATGCCCTCGCTGCTGCCGTAGAGATTCATGATGCGGCGCACCAGCTCGACCAGTTCCGGCGGCTCGGCAAGCGTCTCGGGGTTGATCAGGCCGTCGCCATTGAAGGGCATCGCGTTGAGCGCGGCCAGGCGCTGTTGCACTTCGTCCAGCGTCAGGCCGTCCTCGCCCTCGCGCCCGGCCCAGCGCAGGATGCGCTTGGCCTCGGCATGGAGCGCCGCGCCCGCCTCGGTGTCGGTGCGCAGGCTTGCCAGCTGCAGCGCATCGCTGCCGCTGGTCAGCACCTGCGGGTCGTTGACCTGGGCCGCGGCCCATTCGCAGGCCTCGACCAGTTCCGGCGCGCGGATGCGCCCGTCCTTGTCGTGGTCGATCAGATCCAGCGTCGCGCTGTCGAATTCAATGCCGCGCGTCGGGCACGCCAGCGCCACCCACAGCGTTTGGTCCAGCTCGCCGATGTGAGCGATATCGTCGCCGGTACGGATGGACACCTGGTCCACCCCGCCGGCACGGAAAAACTGCCATGTGTGCTGCTGCATCCCACTCTATGTTCCCGGGCCAGGCCCGCTGCGTTCACGGCCCGATTCCAAGCCTCCCCCGGCCGCTGCCAGCGGCCCCGAAGCGCCAAGTGTAAAAGTGCTTTCTGAAATCAATGAAAGAAACAGTAGATAGGTGCCTCCCAGGGGTTACCCCGCTGCAATAATAATTACGTTTAGTAACATAATCGATAAAACGTAGAAGGAACAACAACGCCATGGAGTCCGCCCCCCCCGCCGCTGCTCGCGCGCCCCAGGAAAAGCGCTATCTGCAGCTGGCAGGCCTGTTTCGCCACAAGATCGTCAGCGGCCAATGGCCGGTGGGCAGCTCGATTCCCACCGTGCAGCAGCTCGAGGCGCTGCACCATGCCTCGCGCACGACGGTGCGCATGGCCCTCGGCAGCCTGGTGAGCGAGGGGCTGGTCAAGACGCGCAAGCGCGGCGGCACCCAGGTCATGGCCGCGCCCGCGCGTCCGCCCTCGTTCTCGCTGCCATCGAGCTGGAAGGAGCTGGTCGCGTTCCACGGCAATACGGACTACCGCCTGCTCGAAAGCGAGCCCGGCTGCCTGCCGGTGATTCCCGCGGGCATGGACTTCGAAGGCGAGCTGGCGTCCGTCTACCAGCGCCTGCTGGGCTTGCACTGCTGCGGCGACCAGCCGTTCTGCCTGAGCCAGATGTATGTCGAGCAAAGCCTCTTCGATCGCATCGCGCCGCAGTTGCCTCAGCTGTCGGTGGTCGAGGCGCTGACCCGCGGCCCGCGCCCGCTGGCCACGGCGCGCCAGCGCCTGGGCATTGCCCCGGCCGACGAACTGATCCAGACCCATCTGGGCGTGGCGCTGGGCACGCCGCTGCTGCAGACCCTGCGCTGGGCCTGCGACCGCAAGGGGCGGATGGTGCACTGGGCGCAGCTGGGCTATCTCGGCGAATACGCGCACATTGAAATGGACCTGCTGGCCTGATCGGGCCATACACGGCCCTCGGCGCCGGCACGGTTTTCATCGCCCCAGGTTTAGGCTATGGTGCTGGCAACATACCAACCGAGGAATTCCCATGCGCAAGCGCACCGCCCCCCTTCTTGTTTCCGCCGCTGCACTGGCGCTTCTCGCGGGCTGCAGCAGCATGGACGCGCCCTGGAGCAAGGGCCGCCCCGGCGCCGAGCGCACGCCCGCACCCAAGCAGATCTGCAACGCCACGCCCGCGCAAAGCTTTGTCGGCCGCACCAACACCTCGGCCAACCTGGAGCAGGCCCGCCAGCGCTCGGGCGCCGCCATGGCCCGCGTGCTGCACCCGGGGCAGATGACCACCAAGGAATTCAATGCGGAGCGGTTGAATCTGGAGGTCGATGCAACGGGGCGGATTCTGGCGGTGCGTTGCGGTTGAGGCGTTTGCGTCAGATTTAGAGGGCAGGACGTTCATCCTTCGACAGGCTCAGGACGAACGGAATTAACCGTTCGCCCTGAGCCTGCCTGCGCGGCCCGGTCGAAGGGTTGACGGCCCCCGACAAAACCGGGAAACCCCTCAATCCGCAAGAAACAACTCTTGCAGATCACTGAGGAAATCAAACCCCCGCTCCGTCGGCACCACGCGCCCGAGCTCGCGCGTGATCAACCCCTTGCGCTCGGCCGTCTCCAGCCCCTTGGCAATGGTGCTCAGCGGCAGCCCGGTGCGCTCCATATAGTCCGTCAGCTTGAAGCCCTCGCGCAGGCGCAGCGCGTTGAGCATGTACTCGAAGGGCAGCTCGGCGCGGCGCACCTCGTTGTCCTGGGCCAGCGCATGGCCGGCGAGTGCCTGGTCCATATAGCGCGCCGGCTCGCGAAAACGCACCTGGCGCACCACGCGGTGCGCGAAGCTCAGCTTGCTGTGCGCGCCCGCGCCAATGCCCAGGTAGTCGCCGAACTGCCAGTAGTTGGTGTTGTGGAAGCACGCGTGCCCGGGCTGCGCATAGGCGGAAATCTCGTAGCGCTGCATGCCCGCCAGCGCCGTGGTCTCGCTGATGCGGTCGAGCATCGCGTAGGCCGTGTCGTCCTCGGGAATGACCGGCGGGAACTTGGCGAAATAGGTGTTGGGCTCGATCGTCAGGTGGTAGATCGAGATGTGCGGCGGCTTGAACGACAGCGCCGTCTGCAGGTCGCGGTCGAGGTCCTCGAGGGTCTGGCCGGGCAGCGCATACATGATGTCGAGATTGAAGGTCTCGAAGGCGTCCGCGGCCTCGGCCACCGCGGCGCGCGCCTGGTCGCCGTCGTGCACGCGCCCGAGCGCGCGCAGGAAGCGGTCGTCAAAGCTCTGCACGCCGATCGACAGCCGCGTCACGCCCGCCGCGCGGTAGGCGCGAAAGCGGTCCTTCTCGAAGGTGCCGGGGTTGGCCTCGAGCGTGATCTCGCAGTCCGGCTCCATGCGCACGCGCGCGCGCACCGCGGCAATCAAGCGGTCGATGGCCGCGGGCGAGAACAGGCTGGGCGTGCCCCCGCCCATGAAGATGCTGTGCACCGTGCGGCCCCAGATCAGCGGCAGCGCGGCTTCGAGGTCGGCAATCAGCGCATCGACATAGCGCTGCTCGGGCAGTCCCGCCTGCGCATCGCCGGCGCGCCACTCGTGCGAGTTGAAATCGCAGTACGGGCACTTCTTGAGGCACCAGGGCAGATGGATGTACAGCGACAGCGGCGGCAGGCTGGCAAGCTGCAGCGTGCCCGGACGCATGTAGTGCTGGATATCGCGCTGCACCGCGGGCGAGTTGTCCGCCGCCGAGCCCACGGGTTCGATGGGAATCATCATGGCATCCAGCGCTCGCGCACCAGCGCCAGCATCTGCTGCGTCGCGCGCCCGCGGTGGCTGTGCGCATGCTTGAGCGCGGGCGCCATCTCGGCAAAGGTCTGGTCGAGTTCGGGCAGGAACAGCACGGGATCGAAGCCGAAGCCGTTGCTGCCGCGCGGCGCGTCGGCAATCAGCGCCTGGATGCGGCCGACGGCAATCAGCGGCTCGGGGTCCTGCGCGCTGCGCACGCCGACCAGCGTGCTGACCATCGCCGCGCGGCGGTTGGCCACGCCCTGCAGCTGCTCGAGCAGCGCACGCACATTGTTGGCATCGCTTTTCTCGTAGCCGAACTGCGTGCAGTAGTGCGCGGTATCGACGCCCGGCAGGCCGCCGAAGTGGTCGACGCACATGCCGGCATCGTCGGCAATGGCCGGCAGGCCGGTGCGCTCGGCCGCGAAGCGCGCCTTGCTCAATGCGTTCTCGACAAAGGTGCAGTGCGGTTCGGGCGCCTCGCCCTCGAACAGGTCGCCCTGGCACATGAGTTCCACGCCCAGCGGGGCGAACATGGCTTGCAGCTCGACGAGCTTGCCGCGGTTGTTGGAGGCTAGGACAATTTTCATGGATTCAATGGGAGGGCCGCGCCAGGCGCGCCTTCCGGTGACAACAGGTTTTCAGCGCCCGCGCTCGCCCGGGCGGCGGATGGCGGCGTTGATCTCGGCAATCTTGCGCTCGATGGCCGCCTCGCTGAGCTCGTCCTCGGGCGCGGCGAGCATGTCGAACTGCAGCGTTGACTTGAAAGCATCGCCTTCGAGCGCGTCGGTGGAAATGCCGTCCGGCGCCGCCGGTGCGCCAGGGATTTCCCATTCCAGTGCGATCGCGGTGACATTGTCGCTGCTTGCGCCCGCACGCTGCAGCGCGGCCTCCACCAGCCGTGGCACGCACAGGGATACTGGCTCGCGCGCCAGGGCTGCGAGCAGCTCGGCATCGTCCAGCGGGTCCCACAGGCCATCCGAGCACAGCAGCAGGCGGTCGCCTTGTGCCAGTTCCCAGGGTCCGGCCTGGTCGAACATCGGCGCCGACGGTGCGCCCAGGCAGGTGAACAGCAAGTTGCGGTGGATCTGTTCCAGCGGCGCGCGCGCGCGCAAGGCGATCTCGCGATAGGAATGGTCGCGCGTGCGCGCCTGCAGCGCGCTGCCACGCGTGAGGTACAGGCGCGAATCGCCGCAGTGGATCCAGTGCGCCTGCCCCTGCTGCAGCAGCGCCGCCACCAACGTGGTGCGCGGCGCCTGCGCCATGCCGTGCTCGCGCGCATGGCGCAGGATCTGGTGATGGGCGTGCAGCAGGGCCTCGGCGAGAAAGGCCGGCGCATTGGCCAGCCGCGGCATCGCCCGGGCCTGGAACAGCGCCAGCATGCTCTGCAGCGCCACCTGCGCTGCAATGTCGCCTCCCGCATGCCCGCCCATGCCATCGGCCAGCACCAGCAGGCAGGCTTCACGCGTGTAGCAGTAGCCCGTGCGGTCTTCGTTGCGCGCACGCCCGCCGCGCCGGCTCAGCTGGAATACCGAGAATTTCATGACGGCGGCACGTCCCGCGCCCCACCGATCTTCTGCACGCTCCTGCGGGTATCACTGACCAGTGCGCCAATTTGCAGGCGCATTTTCTCGGTCATGCTCAGCCGCGTATGGCGGCGCTCGCTTTCGCGATTGAGCTCCTTTTGCAGCACAAAGACGGACTGCGGCCGCGCCTTTGGGTCGGGCGCCATGCACCACTGCACGACCTCGATCAGCTTGTCCGAATACACCCCGCGCAGCCGCGCCAGGCTCTGGCCCAGCCGGTCTTTTTCCTGGCGCTGCGGCGCGGCATGGGGCGGCACGCCCAGCATGCACGCATAGATGCAGGCGCCAATCGCATAGATGTCCGTCCACGGGCCCATGGCCTCGCCGCGGCGGTACATCTCGGGCGCGGCAAAGCCGGGCGTGTACATCGGGCGGATGAAGCTGCCCTCCTTGGACAGCACCTCGCGCGCCGCGCCGAAATCGATCAGCACCGCGCGGTCGTCGTCGGTGATGAAGATATTGGCCGGCTTGATGTCCAGATGCAGCATCTTGTGCTGATGCACGATGCGCAGGCCGCGCAGCACCTCATCGAACAGCGAGCGGATGGTCGACTCGCGCAGCACCTTGTCGGTTTTCACGCCGCGCGCGGTGAGAATGAATTCCTGCAGGTTCGCACCCTCGAGGTAATTCATGACCATGTAGACGGTCTCGTTCTCGCGAAAGAAATTGAGCACGCTCACAACCGACGGGTGCGACAGCTGGGCCAGCGAGCGGCCTTCCTCGAAAAAGCTCTTGAGACCCAGCCGATAGAGCGAGAGCTTCTCGGGCACCACGCGCGGCAGACGCTCGCCGGGCTCGCGCAGCGCCAGCGACGCCGGCAGGTATTCCTTGATCGCCACCTGCTGGCCCGCGCCGTCGAGCGCCAGATACACCACGCCGAAGCCTCCGGCCGCGAGCCGCCGCACGATGCGATAGCCCCCTATCACGCTATCGGTGGGAAGGGGAGCAGGCTTGTTCTTGGAAGACATTTTTTACGGGTAAACCTCGTGACTGGGGCGGAACCCGGATAATCGACGAATTGCAAGCAACCATCAAAAGTCCAATGTCAGTTTACAGCATGACCGGATACGCCAGCGCCCAGCACGGCGCGTCTGCCGAGGGTGCTGAAGCGCCCATCGGCAACCGCCGGCTCGGTCTCGAAATCCGTTCGGTCAACAGCCGCTTCCTTGACCTGTCGTTTCGTCTGCCCGACGAACTGCGCATGCATGAGCCGGCCCTGCGCACGCTGCTGACGGCGGGCCTCAAGCGCGGCAAGGTCGAAGTGCGCGCCGCCATTGAATCCGATGGCAGCGGCGCCCTGTCCCCGCCCTCGCCGCAGCAATTGCAGCGCCTGGTTTCGGCGCAGGACACCATCCAGGCCTGGCTGCCCGACGCACGGGCGCTGAGCGTGTCCGATGCACTGCGCCTGTGCGGCGCCAGTGACGGCGACCGCGGCCAGGACTGGAGCGCCGTGCTGCCGGCGCTGGCCAAGCAGGCGCTCGAAGCCCTGGTCGATGCCCGCGCCCGCGAAGGCAAGCGCCTGGCCGACATGCTGCACGACCGGCTCCAGCAACTGCGCGCGCTCGCGCTCAGCGCCACGCCGCTGATCCCGCAACTGGTCGAGCAGCAGCGCCTGCGCTTTGTCGAGCGCTGGAAGGATGCGATGGCGCTGGCCGAAGGCTCGGTCGCGCCCGAAGCCGCCCAGGACCGCGCGCTCACCGAAGCCACGGCGTTTGCCATTCGCATCGACGTGGCCGAAGAAGTCACGCGGCTGGATTCGCACCTCGAGGAAATCGAGCGCCTGCTCAAGAAGGGCGGCGAAATCGGCAAGCGCCTGGACTTCCTGATTCAGGAGCTGCACCGCGAAGCCAATACACTGGGCTCCAAGTCCACAGCGCTCGAGCTCACGCGCATCAGCGTTGACATGAAGGTCCTGATCGAGCAAATGCGCGAGCAGGTGCAAAACATCGAATAAACCACCATTTCACAGGGGCGCGCAAGCGCCCTTTTTGCAAGACGCCCGAAACCGGCGCACCGATTCGCTTATGCAACATCCCGGAAATCTCTTTGTCGTCGCCGCCCCCAGTGGGGCCGGTAAATCCAGCCTGGTCAAGGCCCTGCGCGAGCTCGATGCCCATGTCTCGCCCTCGGTCTCGCACACCACGCGCGCGCCGCGTGGCCAGGAAAAGCACGGCCGCGAATACTTCTTTGCCTCCGAGCAGGAGTTCGATGCCATGGTCGCCAACCATGCGTTTCTCGAATGGGCCAATGTCCACGGCAAGCGCTATGGCACCTCCAAGCGTGCGCTCGCCGACCGCCTGGCCGGCGGCGCCGACGTGCTGCTCGAGATCGACTACCAGGGCGCGCTGCAGGTCAAGAGCGCCTTTCCCGAGGCGGTGCTGATCTTCATCCTGCCGCCGAGCTGGGAAGAGCTGCGCGCGCGGCTGGAAAACCGCGGCGAGGACAGCCCCGAAGTCATTGAATTGCGCCTGAAGAACGCATCCGAGGAAATGGCCCAGGTGCAGAAGTTCGACTTCGTTATAATCAATGAGTTGTTCGAGACTGCGCTTTTTGATCTGAAAGCGATCATTCACGCCCAGCGACTCAAGTATGCGGCCCAGCGAAGTGCGCGTGCCGATACCTTTGAGTCGCTCAATATCACCTGAATTTCCCCTGGAGTATCCTGATGGCACGCATCACCGTTGAAGACTGCCTGGAGCAAATCCCCAACCGCTTCCAACTCGTTCTGGCCGCCACTTACCGTGCGCGCATGCTCAGCCAAGGCCACACCGCCAAGATTGAAAGCAAGAACAAGCCCGCCGTCACCGCCCTGCGCGAAATCGCAGCCGGCAAGGTCGGGCTGGAAATGCTCAAGAAGGTTCCGGGCTGACCGAACCGCGCCGAAATGGCAAGAGAGGCACCGCTTTGCGGTGCTTTTTTTTGTGCAATGCGAAACCCACCAGAGAGCGCGCTACATTAAAGGTATGAAAGCGGTCCCGCCCCAGCCAACTGTTCCTGACGAATCCATCTCTGTCACTGCCCCGGCACCAGAGAGTCAGGTAGACACGCGTGCCGCAACGACGGCCACCGCATCCACGTCCGCCGTGTCGACATCCGCCGCTTCCGCAACCGCCGTCTCCCGGGCCGCGTTTTCCGCGCTGCTCGACAACCTGGGCTATCTGGACAGTGCCAGCATCGAGCAGGTGCGCCAGGCCTACCTGTTTGCCGACGTGGCCCATACCGGCCAGTGGCGCAGCAGCGGCGACCCCTACATCACCCACCCCATTGCAGTGACTTCGCTGTGCGCCTCGTGGAAGCTCGATGCGCCCGCGCTGATGGCGGCGCTGATGCACGACGCGATGGAAGACTGCGGCGTCACCAAGGTGGATCTGGCCGCGCGCTTTGGCACCCCCGTGGCCGAGCTGGTCGACGGCCTGACCAAGCTCGACAAGCTGCAGTTCAATACCCGGGAAGAAAACCAGGCCGAGTCGTTTCGCAAGATGCTGCTGGCCATGGCGCGCGATGTGCGGGTCATCCTCATCAAGCTGGCCGACCGCACGCACAACATGCGCACCCTGTCGGACATGCCGCGCAGCAAATGGGGCCGCATTGCCTCCGAGACGCTCGAGATCTACGCGCCCATTGCGCACCGGCTGGGCCTGAACCAGACTTACCGCGAGCTGCAGGACCTGTCGTTTCGCCATCTGCACCCGTGGCGCTATTCGACGCTGTCGAAGGCCATTGCCAAATCGCGCACGCGCCGCCGCGAACTGGTGCAGCGCGTGCAGGGCGAGGTCGACGCCCAATTTGGCCATCAGGGCCTGCACGCGCGGCTTGCGGGCCGCGAAAGCACGCTGTACTCGCTGTACCAGCGCATGGAGCGCAACAACCAGAGCTTTGCCAAGGTCACGGACATCTACGGCTTTCGCGTGATCGTGCCTTCGGTCACCGAATGCTATACGGCGCTGGGCGTGCTGCACCAGCTCTACAAGCCGGTGCCCGGCAAGTTCAAGGACCACATCGCGATCCCGAAGAACAACGGCTACCAGTCGCTGCACACCACGCTGGTCGGCCCCTCGGGCGTGAGCATCGAGTTCCAGATGCGCACCGAAGAGATGCACATCGTGGCCGAGGCCGGCGTGGCCGCGCACTGGCTCCACCAGGCGCAGCAGCGCACGGGCGATGCCGAGCGCATGAGCACCCAGTGGCTGCAGTCGCTGCTCGACATCCAGAACGAGACCGGCGATGCCACCGAGTTCTGGGACCATGTCAAGGTCGACCTGTTCCCCGATGCGGTCTATGTGTTCACGCCCAAGAGCGAGATCATGGCCATGCCGCGCGGCGCCACCGTGGTGGACTTCGCCTATGCGATCCACAGCAAGATCGGCAACCATGCGACGGCCGCGCGCATCAACAACGAGGACGTGCCGCTGCGCACCGAGCTCAAGAGCGGCGACGTGATCGAGATCGTCACCGCCGAGAACGCGCGTCCCAACCCCGCCTGGCTGGGTTTCGTGAAAACCGCGCGCGCGCGCTCCAAGATCCGCCACCACCTCAAGACCTCGGCGCAAAACGAATCCGAAAGCCTGGGCGAAAAGCTGCTGACGCAGGCGCTGCGCGCCGAAGGCATCGAGCACCTGCCGCCGCAAGACGATGCCAACCAGGCACTGTGGGACCGGCTGCTGCAGGACACCGGCAACCGCAGCCGCACCGAATTGCTGACCGACATCGGCATGGGCCGGCGCATCGCCAGCATGGTGGCCGCGCGCATCATGGTGCTGCTGGGCAACCACGGCCAGCGGCCGAACGCCGTGCTGCTGAGCCAGGAGCGCTATGCCGCCCATGACAAGATTTCCCAGGGCACCGTGATGCTTGACGGCAGCACCAACGCCTCGATCCGCTTTGCCCACTGCTGCCGTCCCGTGCCGGGCGACCCGGTGCTCGGCTACCTGGGCCGCGGCGAAGGCCTGATGGTGCACCACTCCCGCTGTGCGATCGTCAAGCGCCTTTACGAGAAGGACGCCGAGCGTTTCATCTCGGTGGAATGGGCCGAAGGCCTGAACCAGCTGTTTGACAGCGGCATCCTGGTCACCGTCAAGAACGGCAAGGGCGTGCTGGCGCGCGTGGCCTCCGAGCTCACCGATGCCGAAGTCGACATCCAGCATCTGGAGATGGTCGACGAGGCGCCGATGGGCACGACCGACCTGCGCTTCGTGGTGTCCGTGAAGAACCAGCAACAGGTCGAGGCCGCGCTGCGCAATCTGCGGCGTGCGCCGGTGGTGATCAAGGCCAGGCGGATTATGCCGTCGGCGGAATGAAATAGCCGTCCAACGCTTGCCCTGTGCAAAGTTGGTTGGATGCGGTGGTTTACTTTTGCATTCTGCTATTTGAAGACGCCGTTCATCCTTCGCCAGACTGGCCTGCGTCACACTCAGGAAGAGCCGTTTTCACGCGGACCCTTGCGCCAGTCAAGCGCCCCCTCCCGTTCGTCCTGAGCCTGTCGAAGGACGTTTCAGGGCGCGGCGTCGGCAGATCGAAGCCTTTGCCTAGGTATTCGCCTCCGGATACCGCACCTCCACCACCTCCAGCATCCGCACGCCCCCCGGCGTCTGCAGCGCCACCTCGTCGCCCACGCGCGACTTGAGCAGCGCGCGCGCCACCGGCGAGATCCAGCTGACCTGGCCCTCGGCGCTGTTGGCCTCGTCGATGCCCATGATGGTGATGCTGCGCTCGACGTCGGCGTCCTCGACATAGGTCACTGTCGCGCCAAAGAACACCTGCTCGCTGCCGGCATGCACCGTGGGATCGACGACTTCGGCGATCTCCAGGCGCTTGGTCAGGAAGCGGATGCGCCGGTCGATCTCGCGCAGGCGTTTCTTGCCATAAAGGTAGTCACCATTTTCCGAACGGTCGCCATTGCTGGCGGCCCAGTGCACGATCTCGACGATCTGCGGGCGCTCGGTATCGATCAACGCAAACAGCTCGTCGCGCAGGCGCTGATAGCCCTGGGGCGTGATGTAGTTCTTGCTGCCAGGGGGAAGCGGGGGCAACGTGCCGAGGTCTTCGTCGTCACCGTCCGCGCCATCTGATTCTTTGGTGAAAGCCTTGCTCATGCACTGATCTTCACACAGCCCAGGGGGCGCCAGATACGAAAAAGCCCCAGAACCTTGCAGTTCTGGGGCTTGTCGTTTGGTGCGGCTGGCAGGAATTGAACCCACGACCCCTTGGTTCGTAGCCAAGTACTCTATCCAACTGAGCTACAGCCGCTAAGACATCGATTATAGCCGGAAAATTGACCCTTCAGTCGAAAAGCTGAAATTCTCGTCTTCCAATTTTGCCGCCAGCAGCCCGCCAACCTCCGCTGCAAAAAACCAACAGACCAAATACCTGACAACAAACGATAGTTAAATACATATAATTCCAACAACTTAATAGGAGTTTACTATGGACAAAAAATTGTTTGCCGATCTGGTGCTGATCACCAGCGTGCTTGCCGCCGCCTTTTGCATTGCCAGGGGATTTCTGCTGGCACAGCCCGAGCTCTTCACCGGGGCCTTGCTGGTGTCGTTTGGCGGCAGCCTGGCGTACCTGCTGCTGCAGCGCAAAAAGCCAGATGACGATGACGCCATGGAGTGATGTCCGCGTGGGATCAGAAGCAAAAAGAGGAAGGCACAAACGAAAAAGTCCCAGAACATTGCTGTTCTGGGACCCGTCGTCTGGTGCGGCTGGCAGGAATTGAACCCACGACCCCTTGGTTCGTAGCCAAGTACTCTATCCAACTGAGCTACAGCCGCATTGGCGGAGAGGGTGGGATTCGAACCCACGGTACCTTGCGGTACGCCTGATTTCGAGTCAGGTACATTCGACCACTCTGCCACCTCTCCTGTGGTGAAGCATCGATTATAGCACTGTTTTTCAGGGCTTGAGCAAAGTTTGTCCGCCCATATACGATTGCAGCGCTTCGGGCACGGTCACCGAGCCATCGGCGTTCTGGTAGTTCTCGAGCACGGCCACCAGGCAGCGGCCCACGGCCAGGCCCGAGCCATTCAAGGTGTGCAGCAATTCGTTCTTGCCCTGGGCGTTCTTGAAGCGTGCCTGCAGCCGGCGCGACTGGAAGGCTTCGCAATTCGAGACCGAGCTGATCTCGCGGTAGGCGCTCTGGCCGGGCAGCCAGACATCGAGGTCATAGGTCTTGGCCGCGCTGAAACCCATGTCGCCCGTGCACAGGCTGACCACGCGGTACGGCAGGCCGAGCTTTTGCAGCACGGCTTCGGCATGGCCGACCATTTCTTCCAGCGCTTCGTAGCTTTTCTCGGGATGCACGATCTGCACCATCTCGACCTTGTCGAACTGGTGCTGGCGGATCATGCCGCGCGTGTCACGGCCGTAGCTGCCGGCTTCGGAGCGAAAGCACGGGCTGTGGGCCGCGAGCTTGATCGGCAGCTCGGCTTCGGCCACGACCTGGTCGCGCACGAAGTTGGTGAGCGGCACTTCGGCCGTGGGAATCAGGTACAGCGCCGAATGGTCGGGCGCAGGCTCGCCCTCCTGACCACCCTTCTTGGCGGCAAACAGATCGCCCTCGAACTTGGGCAGCTGGCCCGTGCCCTTGAGCGAATCGGCATTCACTGCATAAGGCACATAGCATTCGGTGTAGCCATGTTCTTCGGTCTGCAGGTCGATCATGAACTGCGCCAGCGCCCGGTGCAGGCGCGCGATCGGACCCTTCATGACGGTGAAGCGCGAGCCCGAAAGCTTGACGCCCATGTCGAAGTCCAGGCCCAGCGGCGTGCCGACGTCGACATGGTCCTTGGCTTCGAAGTCAAAGGCGCGGGGCGTGCCCCAGCGGCGCACTTCGACATTGCCCGATTCGTCGCTGCCCACGGGCACGCTTTCGTGCGGCATGTTGGGCACGGCCAGCAGCATGGTCTGCAGCTCGCCCTGGATCTGCTCCAGGCGCGCGCTCGAAGTCTCGAATTCGGTCTTGATCTGCGCGACCTGGGCCTTGGCGGCTTCGGCGCCGTCCTTGTCGCCCTTGCCCATCAGCATGCCGACCTGCTTGGACAGCTGGTTGCGCTGCGACTGCAGCTCCTCGGTGCGCGTTTGCAGGCGCTTGCGTTCGGACTCGAGGGACTGGAAGGTCTCCACGTTGAGGAAAGCCTGGGGCTTTTTGCGGGTTTCCAGCCGCGCGATGGCGGTGTCGAGGTCTTTGCGAAGGAGGAGGATATCTAGCATAGCACCCGATTCTAGTGCCCGCGCTGGCGGCGCCGGCCATTGCGCCCGCGACTGTTGCGCGTCAGGATGACTTGCCGCGCCGGCGGCAGTGCCCGGCGCAGCCGGCTTTCAATGCCCGGGGCCGGTTTCCGGTGCCTTGCGCACTTCAATCTCCAGCCCCGTGGCCGCGTCGATCCTCAGGCCCTTGGGCAGCGGGAATTTCACGGTTTCCTCGATGCCGTTCATGCTGCGCACCGAGGTGGCGCCCAGCGCCTTGATGCGGTCGATGACCTCGCGCACCAGCACTTCGGGCGCCGAAGCGCCGGCCGTGAGGCCCACGCGCGACACGCCGTCAAACCATTCGGACTGGAGTTCGCCGGCGTTGTCGACCATATAGGCGGGCGTTCCCAGGCGTGCCGCGAGCTCGCGCAGGCGGTTGCTGTTGGAGCTCGTGGGGCTGCCCACCACGATCACCACATCGACCTGCGGGCTCAGCACCTTGACCGCGTCCTGGCGGTTCTGCGTGGCGTAGCAGATGTCCTGCTGCTTGGGCACGCGGATCTGCGGAAAGCGCGCGCTCACCGCGGCCATGATCGCGGCCGCATCATCGACGCTGAGCGTGGTCTGCGTGACCACGGCCAGCAGCTCGGTCTGCGCGGGCTGGACGCGGGCCACGTCTTCGACTTCCTCGACCAAGTGGATGCCGTGGTCCAGCTGGCCCATCGTGCCTTCGACTTCCGGGTGGCCCTTGTGGCCGATCATGATGAATTCGTAGCCTTCCTTGGCCAGCTTGGCGACTTCGACATGCACCTTGCTGACCAGCGGGCAGGTCGCATCGAAGATCAGGAAGCCCCGGCGTTTGGCCTCCTGCTGCACCGCCTGGCTCACGCCATGCGCGGAAAACACCAGCGTCGCGCCCGGCGGCACGTCATCGAGCTCCTCGATGAAGATCGCGCCCCGGGTCTTGAGGTCGTTGACCACGAAGGTGTTGTGCACGATCTCGTGGCGCACGTAGATCGGCGCGCCGAACTTGGCGATGGCGCGCTCGACGATCTCGATCGCCCGGTCGACGCCGGCGCAAAAGCCGCGCGGCTCGGCAAGCAGGATTTCCTGGGGCTTGGCCATGGCTCAGAGCACCCCGATGATCTGCACTTCGAAGGTGACGGGCTGGCCGGCCAGGGGGTGGTTGAAGTCGAACAGCACCGCGCCGTCCTCGCGCACGCGCACCACGGCGCCCGCGTAGCTGCCCAGGCCGTCGGGCGTGGGAAACTGCACGACATCGCCGGCCGTGTACTTCTCGTGGGGGTCGCCAAGCTCGTTCATCAGCTTGCGCGCCACCCACTGCTGCATGTCCGCGTTGCGCTCGCCAAAGGCCTCGCCCGCGGGCAGCTCGAACGTGGTGCGCGCGCCCTCCTCCAGGCCGATCAGGTGCTGCTCCATGGCCGGCGACAGCTCGCCCGCGCCCAGCGACAGCGTTGCGGGCTTTTCGCCAAAGGTGTTGATCACGTCGCCGGCCGGGCCGGCCAGGCGGTAGTGAAGGGTCAGAAATGATCCTGCCAGCACCGTGGGGGTGGCGGCCTGCGAAGTGGGGTGTGCGCTAGAAGTCATGAAAGTCCCGATAAACTGGTGGCTATTGTAGAAAACCGGCCATGCCCCCACGCGGCGGCTTGTCGATGCCCCCGCGCACGCGCCCGGTGCAGGAGCGGCGCCATGTCACTCAAAGACCTTCCGCGCGATGCCCAGCCACGCGAGAAACTGCTGGTGCGCGGCCCCGGTGCGCTGGCCGACGCCGAGCTGCTGGCGATCGTGCTGCGCACCGGCATTGCCGGCAAAGGCGTGCTTCAGCTGGCCCAGGAGCTGCTCGAAGCGCCGGCCATCGACCCTGCCAGTGGCCGGCTGTGCGGCGGCTTTGGCGGCATTGCGGGCTTGCTGCAGGCGCCGTCGCAGGAGCTCGCGCGCATCAAGGGCCTGGGGCCGGCCAAGCGCGCGCAGCTGCTGGCGGTGCTCGAGCTCGCGCGCCGGGCGCTGGCCCAGCGGCTGAGCGAGCGCGAGGTCTTCGACAGCCCGGGCGCGGTCACGCAGTACCTGCAGCTGCATCTCGCGGCCAAAGACCATGAAGTGTTCGCCGTGTTGTTTCTCGACAACCAGCACCGGCTGATCGCGATGGAGGAAATGTTCCGCGGGACGCTTTCGCAAACCAGCGTATATCCGCGGGACGTCGTGCTGCACGCGCTGCGCCACCAGGCCGCGGCCGTGGTGCTGGCCCATAACCACCCCAGCGGCGGGGTCCAGGCCAGCCCTGCCGACCTGGCACTGACGCAGATCCTGCGCAGCGCGCTGGGGCTGGTCGATGTGCGTGTGCTGGACCACATCATCGTGGCGCCGGGCGCCGGTTCATCGATGGCGGAGCAAGGCTTGCTCTGAACCGCCCAGGACAAAAGCAATCCGGTTCGCAGGGTATGGCGGCGCTTGCGCGGGAGCTTGCCCATCTTGGGATAAAAACGCTCCATGCGCGTGAAATCCCTCCAGGACCTGAAGCCGGTCCGCAAAGCCCTCGCTGCCGCGGCGCAGCAGGCGGCGCTGCAGGCCGAGGAAGAACGCCGCGCGGCCCTGCGCCCGGCCACCGACCGCGCGCTGTTCCTGCAGGCCATCGGCAGCGTGCTGCCGCTGCGCCACGCGGCCAACCGGCTCGCGCCCCTGCCCGGGAACGTGCTGCCCGTGCCCCACCAGCGGCTGCTCGATGAGCAATCGGTGCTGCGCGAAGCCATCAGCGACGAGTTCGATGTCGGCACGCTGCTGCTGACCGACGACCAGCTGAGCTACCTGCGCCCCGGCATGGGCCACGATGTGGCGCACCGGCTGCGCGCCGGCCACTGGAGCATCCAGCGCCAGCTCGATCTGCATGGGCTGCGCACCGACGAGGCACGCGAGGCGCTGGGGCAATTCATCCGCCGCGCGCACCGCGACGGCGCGCGCTGCGTGCGCGTGGTGCATGGCAAGGGCCTGGGCTCGCCGGGTCGCATGCCGGTGCTCAAGGGCCGGGTGCATAGCTGGCTGGTGCAAAAGCAGGAGGTGCTGGCCTTTGTGCAGGCGCGCCCGGTCGATGGCGGCGCGGGGGCGCTGATCGTGCTGCTGCAGTCCTACGTCCAGCGCCAGGGCGGCCGGTAGCGGATCAGCCTGGCGGACCTGCGCGCAGCGCCATGGCGGACATCGGCCGGCCATAGATGCGCCGCACGCGGTCGGCCAGCGCCGGGTGCGGCGCGAGCCGCTCGGCCCAGCGGCTGCGGCCCTGTACATCGACCAGCAGCATGTGTTGCACCGCGTGGTGGTCCAGCCCGTATTGGCCGGCGCGCGCATCGTAGCTGGCGGCCTGGCGCTGGCCCATGACCTTGCGCAGCACGCCGCCCAGGCCGTCCTTGCTGCGCGTCCACTGCACGGCGCGCGCATCGGCCAGGTACTCGCGCTGGCGCGAGACCGCGGCCTTGAGCCAGCGCCCGGCCAGCCAGCCGGCGAAACCCGCGCCCTTGATGGCCGAGCCAAACCACCACAGCGCGCCGCCGCGCTCGCACATGCTCTCGCCCAGCCGGTAGACCAGCTCGAGCCCGTAGACCATGCCGGCCAGCTGCATCTTCAGCCGCGTATCGCCTTCGTGCAGATGGCTCAGTTCATGCGCCACCATGCCCTGCAGCTCCTCGCGGTCCAGATGGTCCAGCGCGCCCTGGGTCACGGCAATGATCGCGTCCTCCGGGCCCCAGCCGGCGGCAAAGGCATTGATGGCCGCGGTGCGCGGCAGCACCATGGCCCGGGGCGCGGGCATGTGCGCGGCAATGCTCAGCTCCTGCACGACGTTGGCCAGCGTCTGCTCGCCCAGGCTGCGTTCGGGGCGCACCGCGCGCGCACCAATGCGCTCGGCCAGGCGCAATCCGCCGGCGCGCAGCTGGTCGGTTTCCACCCACCAGCCGCCGAGCACGAGAAACAGCGTCATGCCGATGTTCACCGCCCCAAAGCCCGCGGGAAAGGGCAGGTGGCCGCCCAGCAGCCACGACAGGCCCAGCCAGGCCAGCACCAGCGCGCCATGCACCGCGGCCACCAGCAGCAGCACGGCCAGCGCGAAGCCCCACAGCAGCCGGTGCGTGGCGCTGCGCGCCGCATCCTGGTGGCGCCAGAATCGCATGCCGATCCCGCCTCTCAGAAGCGCAGCTGCGGTGTGGCCCGCTCGGCGGCGCTGGCGGTGGATTCAAGCATCGCGGCCTCGCCAAAGCCCAGGCTGCGCGCCACCAGCACCTCGGGGAACTGGCTGGCGGCATTGTTGAATTCGAGCACCTGGTCGTTGTAGGCCTGGCGCGCGAAGCCAATGCGGTTTTCGGTGCTGGTGATCTCTTCGCTCAGCCGCAGCATATGGGCGTCGGCCTTGAGTTCGGGATAGGCTTCGCTGAGCATCATCAGCCGCCCCAGCTGCGCGCCCAGCGCCGCTTCGGCCTGCGACAGCATGCCGATGGCGGCGGCCTCGGCGGGCCGCGCGCGCGCCTGGTCGGCGGCGCTGCTGGCCGCGCCGCGCGCGCGGATCACGGCTTCGAGCGTTGCGGCCTCATGCGCCATGTAGCCGCGCGCGACCTCGACCAGATTGGGCACCAGGTCATGGCGGCGCTTGAGTTGCACATCGATCTGCCCGAAGGCATTGGCGATGCGGTTGCGCGCCACCACCAGCTGGTTGTACGCCATGACGGCCCAGGCCACCACTGCCAATGCAACTGCCACTGCGATCCAGCCGATCGTGCCCATCCATGCTTCTCCCGGTTTGTACAAAACAGTTGTCGGCCCCATGGTAGCGGTTGGGCGCGCGCATGCAAGCCGCGCGCGCGGCTCCGGGAACCGGTGTGCGTTTTCCGTTACTCAGACTGAACGCGGTCTGCGCCCGTTTCTGAAAGTGCATTTATGAGTGATTGTTTCAAGCAAACCCTGGAGGCGTTCGGCCAGCGATTGGGAATCGCAGGCCTGCGCCTGGACGACCAGGGGCATTGCGCGCTGCGCTTCGATGCGGTGCAGGTGCACCTGCAGCTGCTGGACGAGGCGGAACATGTGATGTGCTACTGCCCGCTCGGCCGGCTCGATGCCGATGCGCAACCGGCCATGGGCTGGGAGCTGCTGCATGCGGGCTATCTGTTTCAGCAAACCGGCGGCGCCAGCCTGTCGCGCGACCAGGAAACCGGCCAGTGCCTGCTGAGCTGCCTGCTCGAAGGCGCGCATGTCACCGTCAATGCCTTCGAGGCCCGCATGACCGTGCTGGTGAATACCGCCGAGCTCTGGATGCATCGGCTGCAAAGCCCCGCGCCGTCCGCGCCGGGGGACATGCCAGGCGCCCTGCCGCAGCGCTTCATGCAGCAACTGGCATGAAGCGCTGCGCAACCCCCTTGCTCTTCCCGGGAAACCCTCTCCATGGTTGATTTCAGCGCGCTCAAGAGCCATGTCAACTCGTCGTTGGTCAATGACGCCGAGATCCTGCGCCTGGACAGCTCCCGGTCGGGGCAGGCCGATGTCAAGGTCGGCAGCTTTTTCGGCCGCGTCGTGAACTGGCTGCTGCCCGGCGCCCTCACCGGCACCCGCCACGCCGACTCCGCGGACAAAGCCGCCGTGGCCTCCGATCCCTTCGCGATGACGGCGCACCAGGACGTGAGAATGCGGGTGCTCGATGCGCTGATGGGCCGGTTCGACGACCATGTGCTCAACCAGACGTCCCAGCTCCTGGACTGGTCCAGCAGCAAGCCGCTGACGGCCCGCGAGGTGCGCGTTGTCATACAGGCGGCCGAGCAGCTCGAGCACGGTGCCAAAAGCGGTGCCGGTACCGCCACCCGACGCATGCCCGATACCCCGCCGGAGCCTGCCTCGGCAACCCCAGCGCAACGCCAGGGGGAGTCGCACCAGGATTTCAGGCTGCGCGTGCTTGACTCGATGATGGACCGGTTCAGCGACCAGGCGCTCAATCAGGCCGCGCACGTGGTGGACTGGACCCGCAACGCGCCGCTCACGCCGCAGGAGATCGGCACCTTCGTCAAGACCGCCGAGCACATGCAAGGCAGCGCGCCCGCCTCCGCTGCGCTCAGCAACGCCCACATCGGCCACTACAGCGACGGCAACCGCCTGGGTGAACTGCAGCGCCTGGGCGCGGGCGCGGTGAACGTGGTGTCCAGCGCGACTTTCATGCAGCGCTCGGAAAACCGCGAGATGGTGTTCAAGCCGCTGGCGGACAAGGCGCCCGAGAACTTCCCGCGCTACGGCATCCAGACCCGGGAAAATCTCGGTCGCCAGCCGGGCGCCGCCGATATCGCGGCCGATGGCAATGTCGTGGGCCGCAATATCGCCAGTTATGAATTGGCGCATGCGCTGGGCATGCCGGAGATGATCACGCAGACCCTTGCGACGCGCCAAGGCGGTGTCGAGGGCATTGCCATGGCCAAGGCCGAGGGCGCATCTGTGTTCAGCACCAGTGGCAAGCTCAATTTCACGACCTCCTTCGGTCCGGAGGCCATCGAGAAGAAAACCGCCCACTGGAACGAACAGCTGGCCCAACACAACCTGAAGATCACCGGTCACACCGGCAACCAGGTCCATCTGCAAAAGCTCAGTCTGGAAAAAAACGTCAAGACCGCCCTCGACAAGACGGCGGAATTCATGGCGAAAAATTTCACGCGGGCGCAAATTGCCGGAATCGAGGTCACGGAAAACGAAGTCGTGAACCGGTCGGGAACGCTCGGCGCGAAGGATTTCGAATCCATCACCAAGGAGCACGCCAAGATGACCTATCTGGCCAAACGCGTCCTCACGCTGCCGCTCAATGACCAGGGACTGATCACCGATGGCAAGCTCAACCGCGATCTCAACCGCCTGCAGTGGCTGGATTTCATCTGCGGCCAGGGCGACCGCAATCCCAGCAATCTCTTCATTCAATATGGTGCCGATGGAAAGGCCACGGGCTTGACCGGCATCGACAATGACTTCAGCTTTGGAGAATGGGTGGGTGACAAGGGAATCCACCCCGAAGGCGACACCGCGCAGATTGAAACCGGCGTGGCCTATCAAGGAATGCCGACAGGTGCCATCGACAGGCAGACCGCCGACAAGATCAAATTGCTGCACGCGGGCAAGGAGACATTCCGCGCCATGCTGGAGCAAAACAACATGACGCCGAAAGAAGTCGCTGCCGCCATCCGCAGGCTCGATACCGCCCACCAGCAGATCACGGCGTGGGAAACCGGAAACAATCCCGAATCCCACATTCTCCCGGCGGATTCCCGACAGTGGGAAACGCAGAACCAGGACGGTTACAGCGCCTACTATTCCAGCATGCGCGACAAAGGCAAGTTCGTGGCCTCCAATCAGGTATCGCCCACGCAACTGGCCGGCATATTCCAATAGCGCGGCGGCCCGCGCTCACGCATTCTGGTTGCGCATCCAGTCCGCGGTACCCATGAAGCTCGTGGCCAGGCGCTGGCGCAACGCCTCGGGCACGCCGGTTTCGAGCATTGCCTGGTCCATGCAGGCCACCCACTGGTCGCGCTCGCGCACGCCGATGGCAAACGGCATGTGGCGCATCTTCAGGCGCGGGTGACCAAAGCGGCTCTGGTAATGGTCGGGGCCGCCGAGCCAGCCGCAGAGAAACCAGAACAGCTTCTGGCGCGCGCCGTCGAGCTCCGGCCCATGGGCCGCGCGCAGCTCGGCGTAGCCGGGCTCGAGGTCCATCAGGTCATAGAAGCGGTCGACCATGCGCTGGACCGCGGGCTCGCCGCCGATCCATTCAAACGGGGTCTCGGCAGGTGGTTTTTCTTCGATCTGCATGGCATTGAGGCGCTGACACGCAGCGCATTGGGGAAGTGGGAGGGTGCAAGGCGCATTGTCCCGCAGCCCGGCACTATTCCGCCATTCAAATGAATCGATCCGAACAATCGATTTCACAGCTTAAACGCAGGTTTCTATATTTGCCTTGCGGGCCTGCAACAGCACCGGGGCCGCCATAAACAAAGCAAAGGAGACAACGTGCGCCCATTCCAACTTTCCACGCTCGCGCTGGGCATTGCCGCCCTGGCCGGCTGCGGCGGCTCGTTTGATGACCGCAGCGATGCTTCGGCAGCGCAGCCCCGGCTGACCATGCAGGTGACCGGCACCCAGGATGTTCCGGGCCGCCATGGCGCCGTGGGTGCCTACGAGAAGCTCAGCGGCACCCTGTCGGGGGAGCTCGATCCCAAGGACCCGAAGAATGCCACGATCCAGGATCTGTCGCTGGCACCCGTCAACAGCCGCGGCATGGTCGAATACGCCACCGACTTCGTGCTGCTCAAGCCCAAGGACATGGCCAAGGCCAGCGGCATATTGCGCTATGACGCGCCCAACCGCGGCAACATCCTGACCATGCCCAACCCCGCCGTGTCGCCCGGCGATGCGGTCTACTTCGAGCGCGGCTATGTGATGCTGTATGCGGCCTGGCAGGGCGATGTGCCCAAGACCACGCCTGAACGCCTGACGGCACGGGTGCCGGTGGCCAGGAACCCGGACGGCAGCAGCATCACCGGCGCCTATCGTACCGAGCTGGTTCCTGCCAACGCCACCTCGACCATGGCCCTTCCCGGCGGCGTCTTCAATGGCACCATGCTGCCCTATGCACCCGCCAGCCTGGACAACAACCGGCCGGGCTATTCCCTCACGCGGCGCATCAATGAGACGGATGCACGCCAACCCATTGCCGCCGCCGACTGGAAATTCGCCAGCTGCAGCGACAGCGCGCCCTTCCCCGGCACGCCCGACGAGACCAAGGTCTGCCTCAAGCAGGGGTTCGATCCGCTCTATCTCTACGAGCTGGTTTACGAGGCCAAGGATCCCAAGGTCATGGCGGTGGGCCTGGCGGGTCTGCGCGATGCCGTGGGCTTCTTCCGCAAGGCCGAGAAGGATTCTGCGGGCAACGCCAATCCCCTGGCCGGCCGCATTTCCCACGCCATCGGCCAGGGCACCTCGCAGTCCGGCAATGCCATGAAAACCTTCCTGCACCTGGGCTTCAACCAGGCGCTCGACGGCACGCGCGTGTTCGACGGCATGTTTGCCCATGTCGCCGCGCGGCAGACCAACATCAACACCCGCTTTGCGGTGCCCGGCGGCGGCGGCGGGCTGCGCACCGACCACACCGCCTTCGGCCAGACGGCCCCGCGCGGGCTGGACCAGGATTATGTGGACGGCATCAGCGGCCGCACGGGCGGCGTGATGCGCCGCTGCAGCGCGACCGACACCTGCCCCAAATTCTTCCTGGGCCTTTCCGGCACGGAGTTCTGGCAGCTGCAGGGCTCGCCCGCCCTGACCAACACCGAGGGCACGCAAGACCTGGCGCAGCCCGAGAACGCCCGCATCTACTACTACGCCAGCACCCAGCACGGGGGCGCGGGGGGCGAGGCCAGCATCAGCTATGCGCCCGGGCGCACTGTCTACCCTTCGGGCACGGTGGTGCATTTCAACGACACCTTCCGCGCGCTGTTCGTCGCGCTCGAAGACTGGGTGACCTCGGGCAAGCGCCCGCCGGACAGCCAGGTCCCGCGCGTGGCCGATGGCACCCTGGTGCGTCCCGAGCAGGTGCGCTTTCCGGTGATGCAGGGCCTGCAGTGGAAAGGCACTGCCATTCCCGCATTCCACTACCTGGCGCGCTACAACGATTTCGAGCTGCTGGACTTCGGCCCGCAGTTCCGCCATGAGGACGAAGGCGGCATCGCCAGCCTGTTCCCGCCGCGCCAGACCGGCAGGCACTACCCGATCATGGTGCCCCAGGTCGATGCCGGCACGGGCCTGACGCGCTCCGGAATCCGTTCGGTGGAGGCGCAGGTGCCGCTGGGCACCAGCATCGAGTTCAACTACGTGGCCAGCGAAAAGCTTGTCGATCTGGCCAATCTCTCGGGCAGCTACATTCCGTTCCACAAGACCCCGGCGGCGCGGCAGGCTGCCGGCGACACCCGCCCCTCGCTGCAGGAGCTCTATGGTTCGCAGCCGGGTTATGTGCAGGCGGTGCGCGAGGCCGCGGACCGTCTGGTGGCGCAGCGCTTCCTGCTGCGCCGCGATGCGGACGCCATCGTACAAAAGGCGCAGGCCAGCGCGATCTTCGAGTGAAGCCTGCGGCCGGCGGCGGCTATTGCGCCGCCTGCCGCAGCGTGGTCATCACCGGCCGGCGCAGCACTTCGCGCAGACCCCACCAGCCCGCGAGCCAGGCCAGCAGCGCGCCGGCCAGCGCCCCGACGACCGGCACCCAGGGCGAGGCTGTCCAGACAAAGTCAAAGGCATAACGCGCCAACGCCCAGCCAATGGCCATGGCCACGCTGCTGGCCAGAAAACCGGCCAGCAGTCCCACGCCCGCGAGCTCGGCGCGCTGCACCTGGCGCAGCAGGCTGGCCCGCGCCCCGACGGCGCGCATGATCGCGTACTCGCGTGCGCGCTCCTCGCGCGTCGCGGTGACGGCCGCGAACAGCACCACCAGGCCCGCGGCCAGCGTGAAGATGAACAGGAACTCGACCGCGCGCACGACCTGGTCGAGCACCTGCTGGATCTGCGCCAGCGTACTGCCCATGTCGACATTGGTGATGTTGGGAAACTCACGCACCAGCGCATTGTCGAAACCCGCCTTCTCGGGCGCGCGGTAGGCCGCCAGATAGGTCACGGCGACATCCGGCAGGTGGTCGACCGGGTACATCACGAAGAAGTTCGCGCGCAGCGAGCCCCAGTCGACCTTGCGCAGGCTGGTGATGCGCGCTTCGCTTTGCACGCCACCCATGTCGAAGGTCATGCGGTCGCCCAGCTTCAGGCCCAGGGTCTCGGCAATTCCGACCTCGACGCTCAGCGCGTCTTTCTCGCCCGGCGTCCAGCGGCCCGCGACCACCTCGTTGTGCTGCGGCGCCTGCTGCGCCGTCGACAGATTGAACTCGCGGTCCACCAGGCGCTTGGCGCGGTCCTCCGTGTAGTCATCGGGATTCACATCGCGGCCGTTGACCTGCACCAGCCGGCCGCGGATCATCGGGTACCAGTCATAGCGCGCCACGCCTTCCTTTTGCAGCACCTGCTGGAAGGCCTGCGCCTGGTCCGGCATGATGTTGATGACGAAACGGTTGGGCGCATCGGGCGGCGAGGCCGCGCGCCAGCTGCCGATCAGGTCGGTGCGCAGCAGCACCAGCAGCACCAGCGCCAGCAGGCCCACCGCCAGGCTGCTGACCTGCAGCACCGCATAGACCGGCCGCGCCGAGATCTGCCGCGTGGCCAGCACCAGCCAGCGCGGCGCCGTCGATTCATTGACCAGCCGGCGCAGCAGCTTCACGGCGACCCACGCCAGGCCCGCAAACAGTGCCACCGCGGCGCCAAACCCGCCCACCGCGATCAGGCCCAGCTTGAGGTCCCGGCTCACCGCCAGCAGCAGCGCGGCGAAGCCCGCGACGCCCAGCACCAGCACCAGCCACGAAGCCGGCTTGAGCGCGCCGAGCTCGCGGCGCATGACGCGCAGCGGCGGCACCTGCGCCAGCTGCAGCACCGGCGGCAGGCCAAACGTGAGCAGCAGCGTCATGCCCATGCCCAGCCCGAACACCACCGGCCACGCGCTGGGCGCGGGCAGCGCCGCATCGACCAGGCCGGCGAGCAGCTGCACGAAAACATGGTGCACGCCATAGCCGATCACCACGCCCAACGTGCTCGCGAACAGGCCCACGAGCGCGAATTCCACCGTGTACGCGCCCGCGATGCGCCGCTGGCTCTGGCCCAGCACGCGCAGCATGGCCGAGGCATCGAGGTGGTCGTTGGCAAAGCCGCGCGCGGCCAGCGCCACGGCCACGGCGGACAGCAGCGCGGACAGCAGCGCCACCAGGCTGAGGAATTTCTCGGCGCGCTCCAGTGTCTGGCGCATCTCGGGGCGGCCGCTGTCGAGCGACTCGATGCGCAGGCCGTGCATGTCACGCGCCTTGACCGCCTCCTCGGCCCAGGTCTGGAACTGGCGCGCCGCGGCATCTTCGCCGGCCACGGCCAGGCGGTAGGTCAGGCGGCTGGCGGGCTGGACCAGCGCGGTGGCTTGCAGGTCTGCGGCATTGAGCATGACGCGCGGAGCAAAGCTCATGAAGCCCGAGCCGCGGTCGGGTTCGAGCACCAGGATGCGTCCGATGCGCAGCGTCGCGTCACCCAGCAGCAGTGGATCGCCCATGCCCAGACCCAGCGATTCCAGCAGCGGCGCGTCGACCCAGACCTCGCCCGCGGCGGGAATCTCGCGCGTGGCAACGCCTGCCGCGCCCGGCGCGCTGGCCACGCGCAGGGTGCCGCGCAGGGGGTAGCCCGCCGGCACGCTCTTGAGCGCCACCAGCCGGCTGGCCCCGCCCTGGGCATCGGGTGCGCGCCCCATGGTCGGAAAACCCACCGTCACAACGCTTTGCAGCCCCAGCTGCTGCGCGCGTTCGGCAAACACCGCAGGCGGCGGGTTGTCGCTCACGACCACCACATCGCCGCCGAGCAGCTGGCGCGCATCGCGCTCGAGCCCGCCCTGCAGCCGGTCGGCAAAGAACCCCACGGCGGTCAATGCCGCGACCGCGAGCGTGACGGCCACGATCAGCAGGCGCAGCTCGCCCGCACGCACATCGCGCCACAAGGTGCGCCAACCCAAAGCCCAGACAGAAGATCCATTCATGGGCGCAACAATAGCGGATCGTCCCGCGTGGGGACATTAAAAAGCCGCCAGGGCAATGCCATGGCGGCCGTGAATCCAGGCGACGGGCGTGCGCTCAGGTGTTCTTGCTCACGGTGATCGTCGGAAACTTCGAGCTGAAATCCTTGGCCTTGAGCGCGATCTTCACCGCCATGTCGCGTGCCACGCGCTTGTAGATCTGCGCGGCTTCGCTGTCTGGATCAGCCACCACGGTGGGCTTGCCGCTGTCGGCCTGCTCGCGGATCTGCAGCGACAACGGCAGCGCCCCCAGATAGTCCATGCCGTAGTCGGCCGCCATCTTCTTGCCGCCATCGGCGCCGAAGATATGCTCGACATGGCCGCACTGGGTGCAGACATGGGCCGCCATGTTTTCCACGATGCCCAGGATCGGCACGCCGACCTTCTCGAACATCTTGATGCCCTTCTTGGCGTCGATCAGCGCGATGTCCTGGGGCGTCGTGACCACGATCGCGCCGGTCATCGGCACGCGCTGGGCCAGCGTCAGCTGGATGTCGCCCGTGCCCGGGGGCATGTCGACCAGCAGGTAGTCGAGGTCCTTCCAGTTGGTCTGGCGCAGCATCTGCTCGAGCGCCTGCGTGGCCATGGGGCCGCGCCAGATCATGGCTTCGTCCTGGTTCACGAGAAAGCCGATGGACATGACCTGCACGCCGTAGTTCTCCAGCGGCTCCATGGTCTTGCCGTCCACGCTCTCGGGCTTGCCCGTGAGGCCCATCATCATCGGCTGGCTCGGGCCGTAGATGTCGGCATCCAGCAGACCCACGCGCGCGCCTTCGGCGGCCAGCGCCAGCGCCAGGTTGGCGGCGGTGGTGCTCTTGCCCACGCCACCCTTGCCCGACGAAATGGCAATGATGTTCTTCACCTGGGGCAGCAGCTCGACGCCGCGCTGCACGGACTGCGCAACGACCTTGCTGGTGATGCCCACCGAGACGTTCTCGACGCCGGCCACGGTCTTGGCGGCGTTGACGAACTGGCGGCGCAGTTCAGGCACCAGGCTTTTGGCGGGGTAACCGATCTCCACGTCGAATGCCACGTCGCCGGCACTGATCTGCAGATTGCGCAGCGCGCGCGTGCTGACGAAATCCTTGCCGGTATGCGGGTCCTGCACGCTGCTGAGTGCGGCCAAAAGCTCTTGTTCTGTGACTGCCATTCTCGATTCACTCCTTTGGGGAAAGCCAAGTCTATCGAAGGCCCGCTGTCCGCACGAGAAGCAGGACAATGCAGGCTTGGCATTTTTTCCCGTACCGTACCGACCCGAGGATCCCGTGAAATTCAAGATGGCCCCCAATTCCCTGTTTGCGATCCTGCTGCGTTCGCGCTGGTGGCTCAGCTTTGCGCTGGCCGCGGGCGTGACGCTGATCTGCATGCTGGCCCTGCCCGCGAACATCGCGCCGTTCGGCGCGCTCGCGGCGACGCCGCTGTGGGTCGTGGGCGTCATCGCCGCCTGGCGCCAGCTGCGCGCGCCCAGCCCGGCCCAGGTCGACCGGCTGCTGACCGACGCCGCGAACCAGCCCTGGCGCGGTTTTGCCCAGCAGCTTGAGAGCGCCTGGCGCAGCGAAGGCTATGAAGTGCAGGCGCTCAACCAGGGCGTGATCGATTTCCGTCTCGAGCGCGCGGGCCAGACCACGCTGGTCAGCGCCAGGCGCTGGAAAGCCGGCCACCACGGCGTCGAGCCGCTGCGCGAGCTCGAGACCGCGCGCAACCGCGCGGCCGCGGCCAAGGCCGTCTATGTCGCGCTGCAACCGGTGGGCGAGAACGCCGCCATCTA
>JBEVDH010000222.1:0-13128 GCA_040514115.1 Comamonas sp.
CAGCTTGCCCGCACGGCGCATACAACCTTTGATGAACACCGCAGCGTGGTCATCGGGCCGCGCCACATCTTCTTATTTCATCGGACAACACCATGGGCCAATCAGAACCATATTCCTTCAAACGCCACGCCGCGTCAGGCGCGCTGGTGGTGGTGATCACCGGCGCCTCGAGCGGCATAGGGCATGCGACCGCGCTGGCCTTTGCCCAGCGCGGTGCGCGGGTAGTGCTCGCGGCGCGCGACGCCAAAACGCTCGAGGCCGTGGCCGAGGCCTGCCGCGCGGCGGGCGCGACCTCGGCGCTGGTCGTGCCCACCGACGTCACCGATGCCGAGGCCGTGGGCACGCTCGCGCAGACGGCGCTGGCCCAGCATGGGCATATCGATATCTGGATCAATGGGGTCGGGGTGGGTGCGGTGGGGCTGTTCGACGAAACGCCGCTGGCCGCGCACCGCCGCGTGATCGAGTCCAATCTGATCGGCCACATGCACGGCGCGCACGCGGCGCTGCGCCACTTCCGCCAGCGCGGGCGCGGCACGCTGATCAACATGATCTCGGTGGGCGGCTGGATCCCCGCGCCCTATGCCGCGGCCTACACCGCCAGCAAGTTCGGGCTGCGCGGATTGTCCGAGGCGCTGCGCGCCGAGGTGTCCGATCTGCCCAAGGTGCATGTCTGCGATGTCGCGCCCACGGTCGTTGACTCGCCCGGCCTGCTGCATGGCGCCAACTACACCGGCAGCAATCTGCGCCCACGCATCCCGATGGTCGACCCGCGCCGCGTCGCGCGCGCCGTGCTGGCGCTGGTCGAGCGTCCGCGCGCCGTCACCTGGGTCGGCGCCGCTGCCCTCCCGGGCCGCCTGGCGTACGCCATTGCCCCGCAGTGGGTGGGCACCACGATGCAGCGCGTGATGCGCTGGGCGCTGGGGCGTGCGCAACCGGCCGCGCGCACCGATGGCAACCTGTTTGAGCCCTCCAAGGGCACGCAGATCGACGGCGGCCAGCGCCAGGCCAACAAGCAGGCGGCAGGCACCGTTGTCGCGCTGGGCGTGCTGGGCCTGGCAGCCGTGCTGTGGATGAACCGGCGCCCCGCGCGGCGGCTGCCAGACGAGGAATGAAGCGTCAGCGCGCGGGCCCGAAGCCAAAGAAACGGGCCTCGCCCCCCGGCTGGCCCGCGCCGCGCTGCGCAGGCTCGCGCGGCCCCTGGTCCAGGTCGTCGATCATGGCCTGCAGCGCCAGCAGGCCGTCGGCCATCGCTTGGCGGTAGGTAGCCGCGGGGCGCTGCGTGCGCTCGATCTCGCGCCAGGTGTCGGCGTTTTCCCGCTCGAGCAGTACCCAGGCAAACGCGCCGCGCCGGGGTTCTTCGACATGGACGGCAATGGAGCGCAGCGGGTGGGGCATGGCGCGAGCATAGGCGCATCCACGCAAGACGCGAAGGGCGAGCCACCTACTGGTCATGCAATCAAAAGCCTACAGCTGGCGTCCAAAGCCAATCGCACACTTTGACCAAACGAAGTTCACAGGAGTCGCATCGCATGGCCACTGGAAGCCGCATTCTCTGGAAAGGCGCCATCAGCTTCGGCCTGGTGCATATCCCCGTGGGGCTGCACACCGCGGCCACCGAGCAGGGCGTCGATTTCGACTGGCTCGACAAGCGCTCGATGGACCCGGTGGGCTACAAGCGCATCAACAAGCGCACGGGCCGCGAAATCCAGCGCGAGAACATCGTCAAGGGTGTGGAATACGAGGACGGCAAGTACGTGCTGATCAGCCCTGAGGAAATCGAGGCGGTGTTCCCCAAGACCACGCAGACCATTCACATCGAGCGTTTCATCGACGCCAGCGAGCTGCCGTTCATCTTTCTCGAACGCCCCTACTACGTCGCGCCCATCAACAAGAGCGACAAGGTGTATGCGCTGCTGCGCGAGACCTTGATTGCCACCGGCAAGATCGGCCTGGCCAAGGTCGTCATCTCCACCAAGCAGCATCTTGCGGCGCTGGTGCCTTCCGGGCCGGCGCTGGTGCTGAACCTCTTGCGCTGGGGCGATGAGGTCAAGAGCCTCGACGCGCTGGAGCTGCCGCCCGCGGGCAGCAAGAGCGTGAGCGCCGCCGAACTGAAGATGGCCAAGCAGCTGGTGGCCGAGATGTCGGGCAAATGGGACCCGGCCGATTTCAAGGACGAATTTCGCTTGCAGGTCATGAAGCTGGTGGCCAAGAAAGCCAAGGCCGGCGAAGGCCGCACCGTGGTCGAGCCCGAAGAGGAAACGCCGCAGACCGGCGAGGTGCTGGATCTGACGGAGCTGCTGCAGCGGAGCTTGCGCGGGGGGAAGGCTCCCGCGAAGGAACCGGCGAAGGCAGCGGTGAAGAAGAGCAGTGGCAGGGCGGCTGCCACCCAGAAAAAGGCTGCTTGATGTTCTCTAGCGCAGGACGTCCATGGTTCGATCCGTCGACGGGGCCGCCGAGGCAAGCTCAGGATCACCACGAACGGAAATTCACCGTTCGCCCTGAGCCTGTCGAAGGGTGGACGTCCATGGTTCGACAAGCTCACCACGAACGGAAATTACCGTTCGCCCTGAGCCTGTCTAGGCGGCCCCGTCGAAGGGTGGACGGCCTGGCCGACAAGAGACATTCATGCTTCGATCCGTCGACGGGGCCGCCGAGGCAAGCTCAGGATCACCACGAACGGTTAGTACCGAGATTCTTTCAATTTTTTTCATCCCAAGGAGCACTGATGGCAGACAACAAATCCCAATCCGGCGGCCAGGATCGCACGCGCGTCAGCCTGAGCGACGACTATGAAGTGCGCGACTGGTCAAAGAAATTCAATGTCTCGGAAGATCAGCTCAAGGCCGCCGTCAAGGCCGTGGGCAACGAAGCCAAGGACGTCGAAGCGCATTTGAAGAAGCAGCACTGAAGCCCGGCCATGGCCCGCAAGAGCGCGCCCGCGGCCGCGCCCCTGGCCGATTACAACGCCAAGCGCGACTTCGGCAAGACGGCCGAGCCCGCGGGCACGCTCGCGCGGGTGGCCAGGGACGCACCGCTGCGCTTCGTCATCCAGAAGCACTGGGCGTCCAGCCTGCACTACGACCTGCGCCTCGAGCTCGATGGCGTGATGCGCAGCTGGGCGGTGCCCAAGGGGCCGTCCTTTGACCCCTCCGTCAAGGCGCTGGCCATCCAGGTCGAAGACCACCCGGTCAGCTACAACACCTTCGAGGGCGAAATCCCCAAGGGCCAGTATGGCGGCGGCACCGTGATCGTCTGGGACCATGGCACCTGGGAGCCGGTGGGCGATGCGCGCGCCGGCCTGGCCAAAGGCAAGCTGGTGTTCTCGCTCGATGGCCACAAGCTCGCCGGCCTGTGGGAGCTGGTGCGCATCTCCAAGGCCACCGACAAGAAGCAAAACCAGTGGTTGCTGTTCAAGAAGCGCGATGCCTGGGTGCGCCCGCGCGCCGAATACGAGGTGATCACCGCGCTGCCCGAGAGCG
Organism: Comamonas sp.; assembly: GCA_040514115.1. Classification (GTDB taxonomy): domain Bacteria; phylum Pseudomonadota; class Gammaproteobacteria; order Burkholderiales; family Burkholderiaceae_C; genus Comamonas. Next base: position 3,480 of record JBEVDH010000222.1, read on the forward strand.
TGATCAAGAACCCGCTGGGGCTGCTGACACAGCGCGAGCCACGCACGCCCGCCGCGCCCGCGGCCCGCAAGGCGCCGCTGCCCGCCACCCTCGAGCCCCAGCTTGCCACCCTGGTCGCCGAAATTCCCGCAGGCAATTGGCTCGTCGAGAGCAAGTTCGATGGCTACCGCGTGATGGTGCGCATCGAGGGCGATGCGGTACGGATCTTCACGCGCAATGGCAATGACTGGACGGACAAGCTCCAGCCGCTGGCGCGCGCCATTGCCGCCCTGGGCGTGACCAGCGCCTGGCTCGACGGCGAGATTGTCGTGCTCGATGATGCCGGCGTGCCCAATCTGCACCGCCTGCAAAACGCCATCGACAGCGCGCAGGCGTCTGACATCGTGCTGTTTGCTTTCGATCTGCCCTACCTGGGCGACAGCGACCTGCGCGCCCTGCCCCTGCATGCGCGCCGCGGCGTGCTCCAGCAATTGCTCGAAGGCCGCGAAAGCGCCCAGCTGCGCCTGAGCCAGGTCATCGACGCCGCGCCCGAGCAGCTGCTGAGCGCCGCCTGCAAGCTGGGCCTCGAGGGCGTGATGGTCAAGCAGGCCGATGCGCCCTATGTGTCGGGCCGCACCGAGACCTGGCTCAAGCTCAAATGCCAGCTGCGCCAGGAATTCGCGGTGATCGGCTACACACCGCGCACCGGCGCCACGCGCGAAGTCGGCAGCCTGCTGCTGGGCTATTACGAGAACGGTGTATTGCACAGCGCGGGCGCCGTCGGCACGGGTTGGGATTCGGTGGTGGGCCGGCAGCTGCATGATCTGCTGCATCCGCTGGAAATTGCCCAGTCGCCCGCCGCCGCCGCCAAGACCGGCTCCGGGCGCTGGCCACGGCGCAAGGCCGGCAGCGAGCGCTGGGTCACGCCCTCGGTCGTGGTGGAAGTCGCCTTTGGCGCCTGGACCCCGGACCACCAGGTGCGCCACGCCGTGTTCCGCGGCCTGCGCACCGACAAGCCGGTGCACGAGATCGTGCGCGAGCATGCGAAGAAGCCCGCGGCGCGCAGCAAGGCGGCGCCCGCCAAATCCGCCGCGAAGCGCGCGCCAAGGGCCGCGGCTGGCGACATCACCATCACCAACGCGCAGCGCATCATCGACCCCACCACCGGCCTGCGCAAGATCGACCTGGTGCGCTACTACGAAAGCGTTGCCCCATGGATGCTGCCGCACCTCCAGCAGCGCCCGGTCTCGCTGGTGCGCGCGCCCTCGGGTATTGCCAAGGCGCTGTTTTTCCAAAAGCATGCCGAGGGCCAGCGCACCGGCCTCAAGGAGCTCGACCCCGCGCTATGGCCCGAACACGCGCCGCTGCTGGCCGTCGATTCGGCGCAGGCGCTGATCGGCGCGGCGCAGATGAATGTCGTTGAATTCCACACCTGGAACTCGAAGATCGCGCACATCGACCGCCCCGACCGCTTCGTGCTGGACCTCGACCCGGGCGAAGGTGTGGAGTGGGAGATGCTGGTCGAAGCCGCCGAACTCACGCGCGTGATGCTCACCGAGCTGGGGCTGCAAAGCTGGCTCAAGACCAGCGGCGGCAAGGGCCTGCATGTGGTCGTGCCGATCACGCCGCGGCGCGACTTCCCCGTGGTCAAGGACTTCACGCAGGCGCTGGTCAAGCACATGGCGCGCGTCATCCCGTCGAAGTTCGTCGCGGTGATGGGCGAGAAGAACCGCGTTGGCAAGATCTTCATCGACTACCTGCGCAATGGCCACAGCCAGACCACGGTGGCGGCATTTTCGGCGCGCGCGCGCCCCGGCATGGGGGTCTCGATGCCCATCCGCTGGGAACAGCTGCCCCAGCTTACCGGGGGCGCCCATTGGACGGTGCGCACTGCACTGGCCTACCTGCAGCAGCAAGCCGAGGACCCGTGGAGCGAATACTGGAAAAGCAGGCAGACCATCACCGAGGGGCTGCGCCTGCTCAAGCAAGGCAGTTAGAGCGGTTTGTTTTGACCACCGTGCCCGGAAAAGCCTTCAACGCAGCCGCCGAGGCAGGCTCAGGGTGCCGCGCTTCGGGTGAACGGTGGGATCGATCCGTTCGTCCTGAGCTTGTCGAAGGATGAAGGGCCACCAAGTACAAAACTGCCCCAGCCCTAGGCTCCTGGCGTCCTGGCAAAACCCCGGCTTAAAAAGCGCGACCCCTTGAGCCCGAAGCGCCACGGCACATCCACCGCCTTGGAAATACCGATGCGCGGCCCGGTCAGCACCTCGACCTCGGCGGCCGCATCGCGCGCCAGCAGCTCGAACGGCGGCTCGGTGAGCGACTGCCCGTTCATTTGTGCATCGATGCCCAGCGCCTGCGCCAGCCGCCCCGGCCCGGCGCACAGCAGCTTGAGGTCCTCCATCCCGCGGCGCGCACGCATGGTGTCGATGCCATGCGTCGGCTCGAGCGCGCGCAGCAGCACACCTGCGCCATGGCCAGCTTCACGGCACACGGTGTTAAAGCACCAGTGCAGCCCATAGGAGCGATAGACATAGGCATGGCCCGGCGGGCCGAACATCGCGCCGTTGCGCGCCGTCTGCCCACCAAAGGTGTGCGAGGCCGGATCGGACTGGTCATAGGCCTCGGTCTCGACAATGCGCCCGCCCACCCCATCAATCAGCAGCGTGACGCCGATCAGTTGGAGGGCCACTTCATGGGAGGGGGCGGAGAAGTCGATGGAGGCAAGCATGCAAGAGGGGCGGGGATTGGGACAGGAAATCAGTGCAGGCGCGGCAGGACTAGCCGCGCCGCCATCTTGGCCGACCTGGGAGCGAAGGTCAAATGGGGCGGTGCCGCACTGGCGGCGGAAGAAAATGAATTGAGCTCACCACGAACGGTTCAAATCCCGTTCGTCCTGAGCCCGGCGAAGGATGAATGGCCAGCGCTCAAAATTAGATAGCAGGCCGTCCATGGTTCGACGGACTCACCACGAACGGTTTTCGACGGGCGCGCCTGGCGGGGCTCACCACGAACGGTTTAACTGCGCTGCCGCCTTCCAGACAAACCCTGCCGGCCTGGGCCACCGTCAATGCGCCGAGAACACCAGCGACTGGTGCGCCGCCACACCCGCAAGCGTGCCGTCCCCCACGGCCAGCGCCACCGAACCGCCCGCGCGCGCCGCATCGCCGCAGGCAAAGACGCCGGGCACCGTCGTGGCCTTCATGGCATCGGTCTGGATCACCGCCCCCATCGGACCGTCGGTGAATTCGCAGCCCAGCGCGGCAGCGATCGGGCTGGCGACATGGCTGCGCGGCGCGACGAACAGGCCGGCGAAGCCCAGCATCCGGCCGTCCTGCAGCACCACATCGGCATGGCCCGTGATCTCGCGCACCGCGCCGGTCTCTACCGTCACCCCACGCGCCTGCAGCTGCGCCAGTTGCTGCGCATCGGGCGCGAAGCTGCCGTTGAGCAGCAGCGTGGTCGTGCCCCAGTCGGGCAGCAGCAGCGCCTGGTGCAGCGCCAGCGCCGAGCTGGCCAGCACGCCGATGCGGCCCTGCTGCAACTCGTAGCCGTGGCAATAGGGGCAATGGAACACATGGCGGCCCCAGCGCTGCGCCAGCCCGGGCACGTCGGGGAGCGTGTCGAAGACGCCCGTGGCCAGCACCAGCCTCCGGGCGATCCGCGCGGCCCCACCGTCGATATCGACCTCGAAGCCCTGCGCGGTACGCTGCGCGCCCATTGCCGTCGCATCGAGCCATTCGACCGTGCCATAGGCCATGAGCTGCGCGCGCGCCAGCGCCGCGATGTCGGCGGCCTTGCTGCCGTCCTGGGTCAGGAAGCCATGGGAGTGCTCGGCAAAGCGGTTGCGCCGCTGGCCGGCATCGATCACCAATAGCTTGCGCCGGGCGCGCGCCAAGGGAAGTGCGGCGGCCAGGCCGGCGTAGCTGCCGCCAATGATGAGGGCGTCATAGACCATGGAAAATCCCCTCAAGAAACTTATGATGTTTCATGATAGGCGCAAACCGCAATCTCACGCAACCTACAATGCTGCATGACATCTGTCCCAGGAGCGCCCCATGAGAAGCGATAGCCGCCTGTCCCGCATGCTGCATGTGCTGCTGCACATGGCGCGTCAGGACGCGCCCTTCACCTCCGAGCAACTCGCGCGGATGCTGGCTACCAACCCCGTTGTCGTGCGCCGCACCATGGCCGGCCTGAAAAAGGCCGGCTACGTGCATTCGGAAAAAGGCCATGGCGGCGGCTGGAAGCTGTCATGCGATCTCGCGCAGGTCTCGCTGCTCGACATCCACGAGGCCGTCGGCGGGCCACGCATCTTTGCGATCGGCAACACCACCGACAACCCTGAATGCGGTGTCGAGAAGGTGGTCAATGCGGCGCTGGACGACGCCCTGGCCCAGGCCCAGGCGCTGCTGGTCAAGCGGCTGGCGGCGGTAAAGCTCGGTGACCTGGCCAAGGAATTCGATGTGCTGTGCCAGGCGCAGCCGGCACATGCAGGGCGCCAGCTGCATGGTGGCCCGGCTCAGGATCCCGCTTTATAGGGCCGGCCTCCCTCCCAGCGCGACTGCCAATGCGCAAGGTATTGCGCCGAGACCTCGGGCATGTCGTGGATCACCAGCACATTTTCCGAGTTAAGCGTCTCGGAGGGCTCGGCAAAATTGAACGACCCGGTCTCGACCGCATTGCCGTCCACGATGATGGATTTGTCATGGTGGATATGGAAATTCGCGTTGGTGCGCAACTCGACCCCGTGGCGCGTGACGAAGTCCATGGCCTTGCGGCTGGTCTTGCCCCGATTGCGTTCGCTGTCGACCACGACGCGCACCTCGACACCGCGCTGGCGCGCATCGACCAGCGCCTGCATGATGTCTGGCGCCTGGAACGAATAGGCCAGCATCTGGATGCTGCGCCGGGCGCTGCCAATGGTCTGCAGCACCAGCTCCCGGGCCGAGCCTTCAGGCGAGAAACCGACCTGGATCCAGGGCTCGGCATGGGCCATGCCGGCCATGGTCAGCAGCAGTGCCAGGATGATGCTTCGGAATGTCATGAGCCCTCCTTTCTCCATTTCCTGCGGCTGATACAAGGCGTTGTTTGCAAAAAATTCCACTTTCGACCTGTACGCCCGGATTTTTTCCACTTCACCCAGGAAAAAAACACTTTCGCTGGTTTTCCCAGGATTTTTTCCACTTTCGCCCCATGCCTGCAAGCGATGCAAATGCAGCAATGATGGGCACACAAGAAAAGTCAGTGCGCACTGACACACTGCGGCATTTGCGTCAGCCTCTTCCTCAAGCGCGCAATACCTTGATACAAAACCCGGAGTGGATCGATATACTGTGTTTAAATACAGCCATCGACCATGACCGTCCTCGCCCCCACCCTTCCCCCCAGCCCCAGTGCCTTCGACCGCTGGCAATTGCCCGCGCATGTGGCGCAGGCAGTGTGGCGCGGCACCGAGGTGGGAGGCACGCCTGGACGCACGCTGCCCACCGGCTATGAAGCGCTGAATACGGCCCTCCCCGGGGGCGGCTGGCCCACCCAGGGCCTGAGCGAAGTGCTGCTGGCGCAGGCGGCGCTGTGCGAATGGCGGCTGCTTGCGCCTGCGCTGCCGGCCCTGCTCGCGGACAGAAGCAGCCGCATCTATCTGGTCGCGCCGCCCAAAGCGCCGCATGCCATGGGGCTGGCGCAGCTGGGGCTGGCGCCCGAGCAGCTCGTCTGGATCGATGTACAGGGGCCGGCCGACAGCCTCTGGGTCACCGAGCAGTTGATCAAATCCGAAGCCTCGGGCGCGGTGCTGGCCTGGCTGCCGCAGGCGCGGCCCGAGCAGGTGCGCAGGCTGCAGGTGCAGGCGCTGCACTGCGATGCGCCGGTGTTCCTGTTCCGCCCGGAGTCGGCGCTGCGCGATGCCTCGGCCGCGCCACTGCGCCTGTCGGTGGCGCTGGGCCAGGGCTGGGGCCTCGAGGTGCGCGTGCGCAAGCGCCGGGGCGCGATCAGCGACGCGGTGCTGCATCTGCAGGCCGTGCCGGGCAACCTGCATTCCGTTCTTCCGCCCCGGCTGCGCGAGCTGCCCGCGACCGGGGTGCAGCCACAGGAGGAGCGCCATGCATTGGGCCGCCCTGCTACCGCGACCGCTGCCCGGCTGCGCATCGCCCATTGAGCCGCAGGCGCTGGCCGTCTGGGCGCTGCAGTTCACGCCGCGCGTGGCCGGCGTGGAAGAAGCGGTGCTGCTCGAAGTCGAAGCCAGCCTGCGCCTGTTTGGCGGCTCCGAGGCACTGCATGCGCTGATTGAGACCGGCGCCAGCGAGCTCGGCGCGCAGGTCGCCTGGGCGCCCACGGGGTTGGCGGCGCTGGCCTTTGCGCGCCAGGGCCGCAGCGATGGCTTTGCCGGGCAGCTCACCGCGCTGCTCGATGGGGTACCAATCGAGCACCTGAGCGCCGTTGCACGGCATCAGGCAACGCTGGCGCGCGTTGGCTGCCGCACGCTGGGCCAGGCGCGCGCGCTGCCGCGTGGCGGCATGGCGCGGCGCTTTGATGCGGCGCTGCTCACGGCACTGGACCAGGCCTATGGCCTGCGCCCCGAAGCCTATGAATGGATCAGCCTGCCCGAGGGCTTCGAGGCGCGGCTCGAACTCATGTCACGTGCCGACACCGCGCCCGAAATGCTGCTCGGCGCACGTCGGCTGCTGCAGATGGCCGGCTGGCTGCGCGCGCGCCAGCTCGGCGCCACGGCCTTCACGCTGCGCTGGCAGCACGACGCCATGCGCTCGCGCGCCGCGGGCCCGGGCGGCGAGCTGACGATTCGCACCGCCGAGGCCACGCAGAACCTGGAGCACTTCGCGCGGCTGCTGGGCGAGCATCTGGACAAGACCGAGCTGCTCGCGCCCGCGGGCGAGCTGGTGCTCATCGCCACCCAGGTCGAGGCGCTGGTCGAAGCCAGCCACTCGCTCATCCCCGACCCGGCGCACAGCGGCGCCTCCACGCGGCTGGCGCTCGAGCGCATCCAGGCGCGCCTCGGCGAGGCCTGCATCCGCCGCCCGCAGCTCAGCGCCGACCACCGCCTCGAATGGATGCAGCAGTGGAGCGCGGCCGAGCCCCGGCGCGCGCTCAAGCCGCAGCCGCTGCATGTGCTGCCGCTGCCCACCTGGGTGCTCGACACCCCGCTGCGCCTGATCGAGCGCGCGAACCGCCCCATCTACCAGGGAACGCTGCAGCTGCTGCTCGGGCCCGACCGCGTCGAGGGTGGCTGGTGGGACCGAACGCTGATCGATGGCACAGAACTGACCTGCAACGTCCAACGCGACTACTGGCTCGCGCACAGCGAACATGCGGGGCTGCTGTGGGTTTTTCAGGCACGGCTGGCCGGCGACGAGACCGCCTGGTTTCTGCACGGCCACTACGGTTGAGCGCGCATGGACCACGCCCTGCCCGCCTATGCCGAGCTGCGCTGCATCTCCAACTTCACCTTCCTGCGCGGCGCAAGCCACCCCGCGGAACTCGTGGCGCGCGCCAAGGCGCTGGGCTACAGTGCGCTGGCCCTCACCGACGAATGCTCGCTCGCGGGCATCGTGCGCGCGCATGTGGCGGCCAAGCAGGAAGGCCTCACGCTGCTGATCGGCGCGCAGTTCCGCATCCAGCCGCGCAACGGCGCTGAGGCGCCCTTCACGCTGGTGGTGCTGGCGCAGAACCTCAACGGCTACGGCAACCTGTGCCAGTTCATCACCAAGCTGCGCCGCGCCTCGGAAAAAGGCACGTACTTTCTTGACCTGGATGGCATCACCGGCCAGGAGCTCGAAGACTGCGTGGTGCTGCTGTGCCCCGAGCGCCAGGCCAGCGACGCGCAGCTCGAAGCCATCGGCCGCTGGACGCTGACCGAATTCACGGGCCGCTGCTGGATCGGCGTGGACCTGGTGCGCCGGCTCGACGACGAGCTGTGGCTGCACCGCATGCGCGTCCTGTCCGCGCTGACGGCGCTGCCGCTGGTCGCAGTGGGCGACGCCCACATGCATGTGCGCTCGCGCAAGCCCTTGCAGGACGTGCTCACCGCCACGCGCATCGGCAAGCCGCTGACCGAATGCGGCTACGCCTTGCTGCGCAGCGCCGAGCGCCACCTGCGCAGCCGCCTGCGCCTGGCCCAGACCTTTGCGCCCGACCTGCTGGCGCAGACGCTGCAAGTCGCCGCGCGCTGCAATTTCAGCATTGGCGAGTTGCGCTACCAGTACCCCGACGAAGTCGTGCCCCCGGGCCACACCGCCGCGAGCTACCTGCGCCAGGCGACCTACGAGGGCGCGGGCCGGCGCTGGCCGGGCGGTATCGAGACCAAAGTGCAGGCGCAGATCGAGCACGAGCTGACGCTGATCTGCGAGCTCCAGTACGAGCCCTACTTCCTCACCGTCTATGACATCGTGCTGTTCGCGCGCTCGCGCAATATCCTGTGCCAGGGCCGCGGCTCGGCCGCCAACTCGGTGGTCTGCTACTGCCTGGGCGTGACCGAGGTCGACCCGGCGCGCATGTCGGTGCTGTTCGAGCGCTTCATCTCGCGCGAGCGCAACGAGCCGCCCGACATCGACATCGACTTCGAGCACCAGCGCCGCGAGGAGGTCATCCAGTACCTCTACACCAAATACGGCCGCGACCGCGCAGCGCTCGCCGCGGCCGTCACCTCCTACCGCCCGCGCTCGGCCATCCGCGACGTGGGCAAGGCGCTGGGCTTCGAACTCGATATGCTCGACGCCATCGCCAAGGGCCAGCAGTGGTTCGATGGCGAGAGCATCCGCCTGGAGCGCTTCGAGGAGCTGGGCATAGACACCGGTACGCTGGCCGTGCAGCAGCTGATCACGCTGACCGAGCAACTGATCGGCTTCCCGCGCCACCTGTCGCAGCACACCGGCGGCTTCGTGCTCACGCGCGGCCTGCTGTGCCGCATGGTGCCCGTGGAAAATGCTTCGATGGCCGAGCGCACCGTCATCGAATGGGACAAGGACGACCTCGACGCCGCGGGCCTGCTCAAGGTGGACGTGCTCGCACTGGGCATGCTCTCGGCCATCCGCCGCGCGCTCGACTTCATCAGCCGGCGCCGCGGCTACGACTTCAGCATGCAGGACATCCCCGCCGAGGACCCCGCGACCTACGAGATGATCAGCCGCGCCGACACCATCGGCGTCTTCCAGATCGAAAGCCGCGCGCAGATGAGCATGCTGCCGCGACTGCGCCCGGAGAAGTTCTACGACCTGGTTGTGGAAGTCGCCATCGTGCGCCCCGGCCCGATCCAGGGCGGCATGGTCCACCCCTATCTGCGCCGCCGCCAGGGGTTGGAGCCCGTGACCTACCCCAACGCGGCCCTGAAAAAAGCCCTGGGCCGCACGTTGGGCGTGCCGGTGTTCCAGGAGCAGGTCATGCAGATCGCGATGATCGCGGCCGGCTTCACGCCGGGCGAGGCCGATGGCCTGCGCCGCGCCATGGCCGCCTGGAAGCGCAAGGGCGGCCTGGAGAAGTACCACGACAAGCTGGTGAACGGCATGCTCGAGCGCGGCTACGAAGCCGCGTTTGCCGAACAGATCTTCGAGCAGATCAAGGGCTTCTCGGAATACGGCTTCCCCGAAAGCCACGCGGCGAGCTTTGCGCTGCTGGTCTATGCCTCGAGCTGGATCAAACGCCACGAGCCCGCGGCCTT
>JBEVDH010000105.1:0-3815 GCA_040514115.1 Comamonas sp.
ATGGGCTGGGACAGTCCCGCAAACCAGGAGGACATTGCTCCCACCCTCTCTTTGAATGAATAGTCCGCGACCTCGGTGCGGAGCCGAAATGCATTCTAGAGCCTGGCCCGGAATGCTTCCCGCGGAGGGTGCCGGAACCGTCCGAAGGCCCATTGTCGCAAGGGTTAACCCTGATGCTCGTTAAAATGCATAATGATAATTGTTCGCAAATGGAGGGCCTGCCGGCGTCTGTCGCCTGCCATCCGCGGCGCAGCTTTTTTTGTCAGGCAATGTGAGAAGGACCGGGTTATGACGTTTTCCGTGGCGCGCCGCCAGGCGCTGGGACGCTTGGGGCAGTGGGGCGTGGTGTGGGGCATGGCCGGTGGCGCCGGCGGGGGCTGGGCGGCCGCGACCGTGACTGTCAAGGACAATGCGGGCGAGGTGCGCGTGCCGCTCAAGCCCAAGACCGTGCTGGTGCTGGACCTGTCGGCGCTGGACATCATCCAGGCGCTGGGCGCCGAGGTGCAGGGCATCCCGAACCAGAAGCAGCTGCCGCCGCTGCTCGCGCGCTATGCCGACAGCGCCAGGTACCCTCACGTAGGCAGCCTGTTCGAGCCCGACTATGAAAAGATCCGTGCGCTCAAGCCCGATCTGATCATTGCCGGCAACCGTTCGCTGCCGAAGCTCGAGGAGCTCAGGAAGTTCGCGCCGGTGCTCGATGTGACCATCGACAACCAGCAGCAGTTGGACCATGTGTACCGCAACATCCGCGCGATTGCCGCCGTGTATGGCCTGCAGCAAAAGGGCGAGACCGAGATCCAGTCCGTGGAAAAGGCAATTGCCGATCTGCGCGTGAAAGCGGCGCAACAGGGCCCGGGCCTGTTCCTGATGACCAACGGCGGCAAGCTCAGCGTCTATGGCCCGGGTTCGCGCTTCGACATGCTCTACACGGTGTTCGGCATGAAGCCGCTGCCGCAGAAGATCGAGGTCTCCAAGCATGGCCAGGCCGTGTCCTTCGAGTACCTGCTCAAGGCCAACCCCGAGTGGCTGTTCGTGCTCGACCGCGATGCCGCCATTGGCCGCGAAGGCCAGGCCGCACAGCAGCTGCTCGACAACAAGCTGGTGCAGGCGACCAAGGCCTGGCGCAGCAAGCAGGTGGTGTATCTCAATGCCGCGAACTGGTATTTGCTTTCCAACGCCGGCCCCGGCGCCTTGAAGGCCAACATCCAGCAACTCTCGGATGCCTTTGCCCGCAGTTGAGCCGCCCGCAGCCCAGCTGCCTGCCGCCCAGCTGCCTGCAGCCCAGTCGGGCACCACTGCGCCCGCCGCATCCGTTACCGCGGCATGGTCCGGGGCCCTGGTGGCCCTTTTTGCATTGGCGCTGTGGAGCCTGTCGGTCGGGGTGAGCGATGTGTCGTGGAACACGCTGTGGTCCTCGAGCGACGACGACATGGTGGCCCAGGTGCTGCTCTACAGCCGCGTGCCGCGCACGCTGGCGCTGATTCTCGCGGGCTCGTCGATGGCCGTGGCCGGGCTGCTGATGCAGATGCTCGCGCGCAACCATTTCGTCGAGCCTTCGACCGTGGGCACGGTGGAGTCGGCGACGCTGGGCATGCTGATGATGGCGCTGTGGGCCCCTGGCTGGTCGGTATGGGCCAAGATGGGCGTCTCGGCGCTGATGGCGCTGGTGGGCACGGCGCTGTTCCTGGCGGTGCTGTCGCGCGTGAAGCTGCGTTCGGCCTGGATCGTGCCGCTGGTTGGCCTGGTGCTGGCCGGCGTGATCGACGCGGGCGCGACCTTCTTTGCCTACCAGCACGACATGCTCCAGTCGCTGCGCGCCTGGGCCAATGGCGATTTTTCGGTGGTGGTCGAAGGCCGCTACGAAATGCTCTGGCTGTCGCTGGGCGTGACGCTGCTGGCCTGCCTGGCCGCCGACCGCTTCACCGTGGCCGGCTTGGGCGAATCCTTTGCCACCAACCTGGGATTGAACTACCGGCGCCTGGTCTGGCAGGGGCTGATCGTCGTGGCCGTGGTCACCGCCTGCGTGGTCGTGACCGTGGGCAGCATTCCCTTTGTCGGGCTGATCGTGCCGAATGTCGTGCGCCTTGTCGTTGGCGACAATGTGCGCCGCAGCGTGCTCTGGGTGGCGCTGGCCGGCGCGGGGCTGACGCTGCTATGCGACCTGATAGGCCGGCTGGTGATCGCGCCCTATGAAATTCCCGTAGGGACCGTGATGGGAGTGGTCGGCAGTGCGCTGTTCCTGGTCTTGATTGTGCGCCGCCGGCGTGCAGGCTGATATGGAAAATACAACGCAAATTGCCGCGCCGCGCGCGCCGACCTGGGCCGAGCGTTGGCGCATGCCCGGGTTTCGCCTGGGCCTGCTGGCGCTGCTGGCCGTGCTGGCCGGCCTGGCCTTCATGACGGTGGGCGTGCAGACCGACTGGGCCTTCGTGCTCGAGCACCGCGGCGTCAAGCTGCTGACGATGCTGGTCGTGGCCGGCGCCATCGGCATGTCGACGGTGGTGTTCCAGACCATCACCCACAACACCATCCTTACGCCGTCAGTGATGGGGCTCGATGCGCTCTACCAGTTCCTGCAGGCGCTGCTGGTGCTGCTGCTGGGCGCGTCCGGCGTCGTTGCCTGGGGCGTGCTGCCCAAGTACCTGCTGGAGATCGTGCTGATGGTGGGCTTGAGCGTGCTGCTGATGCGCTGGCTGTTCACGGGCCACGCCAGCAGCCTGCACCTGATGCTGCTGGTGGGCATGGTCGGCGGCATCCTGCTGCGCAGCATGACCAGCTTTGCCATGCGCATGATCGACCCGAACGAGTTCGCGACGCTGCAGGACCGGATGTTCGCGAATTTCAACTCCATCCAGCTGCAACTCCTGTGGCCGTCCATGGCGCTGATGGCGCTGGGCCTGGCCTGGATCTGGCGCCAACGCCATGTGCTGGATGTGCTGGCGCTGGGGCGCGACGTCGCGGTGAATCTGGGCGTGGCCTACCAGCGCCAGGTGCTGCAGCTGCTGGTGGTGATGGCCTGTCTGGTCGCGGTCTCGACGGCGCTGGTCGGGCCGGTGACCTTCTTCGGCCTGCTGGTGAGCAACCTGGCCTACCAGTCGATGGGCTCGCGCCGCCACCGCTGGGTGCTGCCCGCGGCCGTGCTCTGGGGCGTGGTGCTGCTGCTGGGCGGGCAGGTGATTCTCGAGCAGGTGTTCGCGTTCAACACCGCGCTGTCCATCGTCGTCGAATTCCTCGGCGGCATGGTGTTCATTTATTTGCTGATGCGCAAGGGCAAGACATGATCGACGCACGCGATGTCGTCAAGCGCCACGGCAGCACCACGGTGCTGCACGGGGTGTCGCTGCAGATTCCCAAGGGACGGTTCACGGCCATCATCGGCCCCAACGGCGCGGGCAAGTCGACGTTGCTGTCGCTGGTCAGCCGGTTAATGCCGATGAGCGGCGGCACGGTGAGCGTGGACGGCCTCGATGTCGCCACCACCGCCAGCGATGCGCTGTCGCGTGTCATGGCCATCCTGCGCCAGGACAACCAGTCGGCGCTGCGCCTGACGGTGCGCGATCTGGTGGGCTTTGGCCGCTTTCCGCACAGCAAGGGCCGGCTCACCGTGGAGGACCTGCGGCATGTCGAGGATGCACTCGACTACCTGCAGCTGCAGCCGCTGGCCGAGCGCTTTCTCGACGAGCTCTCGGGCGGCCAGCGCCAGCGTGCGTACATCGCCATGGTGCTGTGCCAGGACACGCCCTACATGCTGCTGGACGAGCCGCTCAACAACCTCGACATGGCGCATGCCGTGGCAATGATGAAGCTGCTGCGCC
>JBEVDH010000259.1:0-35814 GCA_040514115.1 Comamonas sp.
CCAGCAGTACAGGCCACAGACCATGGCGCGACTGCACGCGCACCAGACCCAGGCGGCCCTGCTCGCGCTCCTCCTGCAGCAGCCCGGCGCACAGCACCAGCGCGACCAGCGGCAGCAGCAGCGCCAGCATGGCCGGCAGACCCGGCAGCCTGGTACCAGCCAGCAGCGGATTGCGCAGCGGCCCGGGGTCGCGCGCGTCTGCGTGCCGGCTGTCCAGCGAGGCCTTGAGACGCACCGGCAGCGCAGCCAGCCGCTGTATGCCCAGCCCCAGGCCGGCCTTGACCGGCATGCGCGTCGCGCCCAGCCCGCTGCGTCCCAATTGATAGGTCGCGGTGGCGTTGGCGGGCCCTGGCGCATTTTTCTCGAACCTGGCCAGGGCCGCTTCCAGTTGCTGGTCCAGAACCGCCGCATCCCGGGCCTGGGCCAGGCGCCAGGCGCGTGCATCGAGCCCGGACGACGTCGCGCTGGCCAGCAGCACGACAAGCAGCGCCCCGAGCGACCACCAGGCCAGGGGCTGCCGGTACAGGCGCAGCGCCTCGGCCCGCCAGTGGAAGGTGCTGGGCCAGATCATGGTTCAAGCCTGCGTGCGCTCCACGCGAGCGCGCCGATTGCCAGCAGCAGCCAGCCCGACAGCAGGGCCCAGTCGGCCAGGCTTTGGCGCAACGCAAAGCCCGTGCCCGGCGCTGCATAGCGCCACCGCGGCGCGGCCTGCCACTGGGCGTTGCCGCCGTAGCGGCTTTCAAACGAGGTCACGCCCCGGGTGGTGTTCATGTCCCATTCATCCATGAAGATCGTGTACTCCTGGCGATACTGCTCGGCGGCTTGCTCGAAATGCTGGCGGTGCGCCAGATCCGTTCCCGCGAGCGCGCTGGCGATGGCGCGCATCGGCGCATAGGGCGTGGCGGCCGTGGCCGCGCGCAGCAGGCGCTGCTGCGCGCGCTGCGCCTGCCACAGCTGCTCGAAATGCAGCGCGTAGACCCGGCTCGCGTAGGCATCGCGAAACAGCCGGCGCTTGGCGTTGGCGCCAAAGGGCAGATCCTCCAGCCGAGCGGCCCCGTTGTCCGCCAGCATTTGCAGATCAAAGGCCCTGAGCCGCTCGGCGGCGCTGCGCTCGCCCGGCAGCCCGTGGTCGATATCGTGCTGGATGCGCGACCAGAATTCGGCCCCCATGGGCAGCGGTGCGAGCTGCTCGACCGCCGAGGCCGACAGCCGCGGCACGATGAACACCGCCCCCACCCAGACCGCCACCAGCACCAGCAGCGCCGCGCGCGAAGTGCGGCAAAGCGCGGACACCAGCACCGTGATCGCCGCCCAGGCCGCGTAGTAAAGGCACAGCGCCCCCAGCAGCATGAGCGCTGCCCCGGTGCCGTGCCCGGCGGCAATCAGCCAGCCCGCGCCCAGCCAGGCCGGCGCGAGCCCGATGGCCAGACCAGCGCACAGCCCGGTCCATTTGCCCAGCACCAGCGGCAGGCCGCGCATTCTGCTCGCATGCAGCATCCGCAAGGTGCCCTGCTCGCGCTCCTGGGTGACGCTGCCGTGCCCGAGCACCGCGATGAGCAGCGGCACCAGCGCCAGCAGCACAAAAGCGGGATGAAAATCCCCCAGCCCCAGCCCCAGGGACGGGGCCGCGTCGGCCGCCGGCGCATACAGCGCCAGGTTGCGCTTGTGCGGCTCCAGCCACAGCGCCTGGCCAGTCTGCGCATCGATCCCGGGCTCGACGCTGGCCAGCGCCGATTGGGGCTTGAACGCATACAGGCCGAAGTGGGCCGCGCGGTGCGGGTTCCTGTCGCCCTGATGGTCCCACTGCGCGCGCGCTGCAAGCTCCACCTGCTGGCGCTCGCGCTCGGCACTGTCGCGCTGCTGGGTGGCCAGCGCCAGCACGCCGCCCAGCAGCAGCGCCAGCAGCAGGCACAGGCCCCAGAGCCGGCCGTCGCGCAGCAGCATGCGCACTTCCTTGATCGCTATCGATCTCATCACGGCGTGGCCTCCATTCCACGCGCATGCTGGAGATAGAGGCGCTCGAGTTCGGCGTGGCCCATACCCCGGGCATCGAACTCGGCCACCAGCCGGCCCTCGCGCAGGATGCCGATGCGATCGGCCACCTGCAGCGCATTGAACAGGTCGTGCGTTGCCATGAGAATCGCCATGCCGGCGCGCCTGGCCTCCAGCAGGCCCTGCGCAAACTCGTGCGCGGCCGATGGGTCCAGCCCCGAAGTCGGCTCGTCCAGCAGCATGGCGCAGGCCCGGCGCGCGCGCGCAATGGCCAGGCCCACTTTTTGCCGCATGCCCTTGGAATAGCCCGCGACGCGCCGGCCGTGGGCTTCGGGCGCCAGTGCGCAAGCCGTCAGCAGCTGCTGCGCCTGCGCATCGGTCAACGCGATTTGCGCGAGCAGGCAGAAGTAGCGCAGGTTCTCCACTCCCGAGAGATAGGGATAGAGCGCGACGTTCTCGGGCAGATAGGCAAGCCGCGCGCGCGCCCGCTGCGGCTCGCGCGTGGCATCGATGCCGTCCACGAGCGCCTCGCCGGAGGTGGCCGCAACGAAGCCCAGCAGCGCATTGAGCGTCGTCGTCTTGCCCGCGCCGTTGCCGCCGAGCAGCGTATACACGCTGCCGCCGGGCACGGCCAGATCCAGCGCGTCCAGCGTCACCCGATTGCCGCGGCAAATGGTGAGGCTGCGCGCCTGCAGGATGGCAGCGCCGCCCATCAGAAGAAGTAGCGCAGCGTCGCGCCCACGCTGGTGCGCGGCACCGGCGAGACCATCAGGCCCGCGGCGCTGCCGTAGGCAATCTCGGTGCCGTGGCGCTGCGGCTGGAACGTTGCATGAACAGACAGCTGCGTCTGCCCCCAATCGTAGGTGCCGCGCAGGTCATAGCGCGTGTACAGCGGCATCGTGCGCTCCTGCGTGGTCGGCGTGCCGACGTAGTAGGGAATGTCCGAGATCAGATAGGCATCGGCGTTGAGCGTGAGCTGCCCCGCGCCCAGCCGCAGCCGGTGCTGCGCGCCCGCCTTGAGCTGCGTGGCGGGAACGGACAGTTTGGCGCCCGCATTGGCCGCGGGGTTGTTGACCTTGGCCTGAAGGATCTTGCCCACGCTGGCGTACACGCTGGTCGCGGGGCTCGCGCGCCAGCGCGCTTCGAGCTCCAAGCCCTTGCGCGTGGTGTCGCCCACGGACTTGAAGGAGCCGTCCGCCTGCCCGACGATCTCGTCCGAGTTCAGGATGTAGTAGGCAGCGCCCGACACGCTCCACCCCGGCGCCAGCGCGGAGGTGAAACCCAGGTCGTAAGAGCGCACCTTGCTCGGCGCCACCTGGCTGATGATGCCGCCGCGAGCGCCCAGCGGGCCCGTGGCGCCGCTGCTGCTGATCTGCTCGGCCGAGGGCGAGCGCATGCCCTGCGCCACATTCGCAAACAGCTCGAGCGCGGGGTTCACGGCCCACGACGCACCCAGCTTGGGCGTGAACACTCCCTTGGAGTAATCGGTGCTGGCCGCCGGCAGCTTGCGGTTGCCGATGTCGTAGTCGAAGCGGTCGTAGCGCCCGCCCGCGCTGAGCTTGAGCGTGTCGGTGGCCTTCCACTGGCCCTGCGCAAACACGCCATAGGTCAGCAAATCGAGCTCCTGCGCATTCACATAGTTGGCCGCGGGCGCGCGGTTCAAGTACATCTGCCGGTAGGCGTCGCCCCGGTCGCGGCGCAGCTCGGCGCCCAGCGCCAGCGCGGCATTGCCGAACGTTGCGTTATGCAACATGCGGGCGCCGAAGAGATCGCGGTCGTCCACGCCCACGGTGTTCTGCGTGGCGTTGGCCGTGATCGCGCGCGTGCGGTTGAAGCGCTCAGCATAGGCGGTTGCGTGCCAGCCGGCCTCGCCTTCGGCGGGCGCGCGGTTGAAGACCAGGCTGGTGCGCCGGGCGCTGCCAAAGCCCGGGTTGCTGGCCTGGGTCGAGCGCGGGTCCAGGCCGGCTTCGATCTGCGGCAGCAACAGGTAGCCGCCAGCCTCGAAGTCGGCCACGTAGCGCGTCACGCGCAGGCTGTAGCGCGCGCCGCCCCGCTGCGTCGAGAGCTTCCACGACAGGCTGTCGCGGTCGGTGCGCGCCGCGTGGCGGTAGCCATCGTTGCGGTAGACATCGGCCATCAGCAGCGAATCGATGTCGGCCACCGTGTTCGACAACACCAGCGACATGCGCCGCAGACCGTAGCGCTCGGCCCCCACGCTGATGCTCGACGGCGTCGCGCTGCCGCCACTGCGCGTGCGGATGTCCACGGCGCCGGCACGGTTCTGGTCGCCGTAAAGTGCCGAGATCGGGCCCTTGATCACATCAATGCGGTCGATCATCTCGGCATTGAGCCATTCGAGAAACACCGGGCCGTGCCCCGCGCCGCCCTGGCTCGAGGGAATGTTCTGCGGCACGCCGTCGACGTAGACCGCGGTGTCGGCGCCATGCGTGCCCTGGGTGGCAAAGCCGCGCATGCGAAAGCCGTTGCCGGTCTCGCCCTGGTCGATGTTGTTGGCCAGCACGCCCGGCACGCGGCGAAACACATTGGAGATGTCGCGGCCCACATTGGTGCTGGCGATGTCATCCTGGTTGAGCTGCTGCACGGCGGTGGGCAGCGCCGTCGCTTCGAGCGTGATGACGGAGCGGTCGCCGGGCGCGCGCGTGGCAGGTCCGGTGCTTTCAACGACATCGATCGAGGGCAGCGTTGCTGTGGCTTCGGTGGTCTGTGCCTGCGCAGTGGGGATCAGGGCAATGACCAGCGCGATGGCGCCAAGTTGCATTGCGGGCCGGCTGGCAATGCCGCAGTGGAACGGGAAAGGAAGGTGGTTCATGGTGAACGTCAAATAATGGGGCGTGAGCGCGGATGGGCGTGTGCATGCCCACCGGCCGTGCAGAAGCGGTGTCAAGGATCTGCAGCCCGGCACGGCGCGGCAACGTGCGCAAGGCGGCAGCCACGCGCATTCAGCGCGTGGAATCAAGGGATCGGGATGATGGCTGGCGCCGCGGGCCTGAAACTGCGCAGCAGTTCAGGACGCAGGCCGGGGGTCAGGCCGCAGGCGGGCCGCGGGGGTCGGCTGCCAGCGCGCAGTGCTCGCGCCGCTGTCCGGCTGCCAGCTGCGCCGGCGGGGCGCTGGCTTCGGCATGGAAACGCAATTCCAGGGGTGTGGCACCCGTCGCATCATGCGACGCATGGAACAGGCACCACAGGCACAGCTCGGCGTGGTGCTCGCCGTCTTCATCGCTGTCCGGCGCGCTGTCGAGCGGCGCGGCGGACAGCGCCGCCGCAGCGCCTACCGGCTCGCTTGCATGCTGCGCTTGATGCAACGGCCAGGCCAGCAGCAGGCACAGCATCGCCAGGGCGAGCAGCCAGCGCTGGGCAAAGGGGCTTGGACGAAGCATGGAGGGCGGATTTTCAAAAGCAACCCGCCATTGTGCCTGCGCGCGGGTAGAGGCGCAGCACTTTCGGCAGGCGCGCGCTCAGTAGCTGATGTGCGCACGCCTTGCGCCGTGACTGCATGCTGCCGTAGCGCAATCTACTTCGCCACCCCAAGGCTCAAATGCGTTTGGTTCGATTCACGTCGACTGCGGTAATCAGACGTGATATTTCTGATCCAGGAAAAAATCGCTATCGATAACAAAAACAAGATAAGATCAAACGAAAAATTCATGGCAAACAAATGTTTTGATAAATCTCTATATCCTTCACCAAAAAAAGAAACATATAGCTGCGATATGGAAAATAGAGATAAAAACATTATTATCCTGGCATGCTTGTTTTTGTAAAAAACAGCAGAGCTCAAAAACACAAGAAGTATTAAAGCCATCTTTCTATCCAGGAAAACCTTGTCTTTTATATTTTTTATATTTTGAAATATACCGTCCTTATCCACAATTATTTTATTATTGTGGTAAACATGAAAATAATCTTCACGCACCTGCTTGTTAGCCGCTTTATCGAATAACAAATAAATAATATCCAAAGGATTATTAAGAAAATAATTTATTATTTTTTTGTGCGAATAATTTGAGTTACCTTCTATACAACCGCCTCCAATATCCGTTGAAATAGCGCCTAGCTCAATATCAAACTTGTGCCCCCATGCATCAACTCCTATGCAATGGTCTTTAGCTTTGTCATCTATCTTTTTTCCATTCAGTTTCTGGTATTGATACAATCCAAAATATTCGGAATGGTATTTATTCAAATTCACCGCGACGGTAGATGAAAATGCAGTATATATAGCAATGATTTGAACAAATATCAAAAATATTAATTTCTTTAAAATTTTATCTCTAGAAAATAAGACATAAAAAAACAACGTAAGAACCGGAAGGTAGAAGAACTGGCTTTTGGCGGTTGCTATGATCAGAATAGACAATAAGGAAATGAAAAATCCTTTCATAGTGTCGGCAAAAAATCCAATCAAAAATACTGGCAAAAGTATTAGAACCAACTGCTCCTGATAATAAGAAGAAAAAATTCCGATATTTGCCGACGACAAGAGAGGAAGTGAAGCAAGAATGAAAATCATCAAATTCAGTAAATTTTTCTCTTTGAAATAAAAAGAATAAATTTTAAACAGAACGACAATATATAAAGCCTTCAAAACAGAGGCAACAATTTTAATATTAAATGTTTCAGAAAAAAAACTTACCACCCAAGCCAGTCCATATACTATCAATGTATAAGAACTAAAATAATCAAATTTTGAAAAATGATCTTTTATTTTCAAGGAGAAAAAATCAAGTCTTTGAGCAGGAAAATCATAATTCAAGGCTCCATTTATCACTCTAGAGTAATCACCAGTATCGATATAGTGATGATCAAAAGTATTGAATAGAACAAAGAAAATAAAAATCACGAATCCAATAAAAAATATTTTTTTATTGGAAAGCAACAAATCACCGAATATTTCTCTCATAAAATCTATGGTTGATATTTATTATTTAGACTGAAATACATCGGAAACAATATATCGAGGCCTTCTCTTTGACTCCATATATATTCTACCGACATACTCACCCAAAACACCAATTCCAATTAACTGGACACCGCCAAGAAAAAGCAACGAGACCATAATGGATGAGTATCCAGAAACTGTATTTCCAAACAACAACTTATCGATAATAATATTTATTGCATACGAAAAAGACAATAAAGAAATCAACAATCCCATGTAAGTCCATATCTTGAGCGGAACGGTAGAAAATGAAGTAATCCCTTCCACCGCCAAATTCCAAAGCTTCCAGGCGTTGAATTTTGTATCGCCTATCACTCTTTTTTCTCTAACGTATTCCACTATGACCGTTTTAAAACCAACCCAGCTCAGTATCCCTTTCATAAAAAGCTGAGTCTCTTCCAATTTTATTATTTCATCAACAACTTTTCGACTCATTAATCGAAAATCACCAACATTGCTCTCAATTTTTGGCCTGGATATTTGATTGTGCACCCAATAGAAAGCCTCTGCTGTCATACGCTTCATCCAGCTATCTGAAACTCGATCGACCCTTTTCGCCAAGACCACTTCAGCACCATCGAGGTGCTTTTGAATGAGCTGCGGAATGACTTCAATAGGGTCTTGCAGATCGACATCAATGGGAATGACAACATTTCCTCGTGCATACTGAAGCCCTGCAAAAAGCGCAGACTCCTTACCGAAATTTCTGGAAAAATTAATCAGCTTGACGTTTGATTCGTTTTTCAAAATGTTTTTAACGACTTGGGCAGTATTGTCTGAGCTTCCATCATTAACGAAAATTATTTCCACATCGTACGCGCCAAGCTCTTTATTGTTTCTGATGGCTTCATAAAATACTGGAACGGCATCCTCTTCATTAAATACAGGAACTACCAGAGAAACAATCATTGCATACCCCGCTCTTCAAAAAGAAATTTCGAGAATAAAAACCCTATAATCAAACTCAATAAACAGTGCAGTATAAAGGTAAGGACTGGGGCAACACCAACATAACCACAAAAATATCCCACAAAATAACTAAGTCCACCCATGAAAAATAAATATAATAAATACTTCCATTTTTTAGGCGCTGCTTTGAAAGTAAATCTTGCATTGGCGAAGAAAGAAAAAGATGCCGAGACAAAAAATGCAAGCAAATTAGCTAACGATTGACTTAGCAACAAGATTCCGATGAAGAAGACGATGGCATGCACCACAGTGTTTGCAACACCAACCGTCAAATACTTAACAAACAAATATTTCTCGTGCATATTTTTACGTCACAAACACCACCACGGACTTGAAGCAAGTCAACTTGCGGTCATTGTGGGGCAGGATCCCATCCATATTCAGTTCCAAACCACGGATGGGAATTTGCGTACGTTGCGCGCAACAGCGCGATTTCACGGAGGCGCGCGGTGGGGTTCGCTCGACTCATCGCCCAGCCCATGGTCGAATGCAGGCGAGCACCGGCGAATGTTCACGGGCACAACCCACACTGCGCCTCCGGCCACACGCCTGCTCCTGTGCTGTGCTGTGCAAGGCCTCGCAACTCGCAATGCAAAACGCGCGGCCGCGTTTTGCGGCCGCCATGCGAGAAGACCAACGCCGTGTCGGCGGGCTTGTTGACGGCCTACCGTTGCAAGCCTTGCAGAAAGAGTTCGCGTGCGTCGCCAAATGCCTCGGCTTCGATACGCATCAGCTCATAGATGGCACAACGCGTTACCTTCATGGGTTGTCTTCCTGATCCAGGTGCTGTTGCAGACAGTGGCGGTAGCCATTTTTAGGCAGAGGCTGCTCCCGTGTGCGCCGTTGCACGGCAACGTTCCAGCCCATGCGCACGGGATTTCCTTGTTCAGGCCTATCCGGATTCCAGCAGCCTTTCGTGCCTTCGCGCCTCCAGCCAGGTACAGCCGTGGCCCACGGACTAAACATTTAACAGGCCCTCTCAAAGAGACAGCGGTACGAACCGGTGATTTCCAGCGCGCAGCACGTCGAGGGCGTGAGCGAACGGCCCAACTCCATCACATGAATGCCGTCGACCGAACAGGCCGGTGACCGCGCACCTGCATCGGGTTCGGTAGGTTTTCCTCCACCTACAGCATCCGGTCCTCGACATCGAACCAACCCGCGCCATCGCGCTTGGAATCGAGCACATTGCAGGTGAACACGCTCAGGAACCCAGGCAGCAGCGCCGCCTTGTGCCTCGGTGGCTGGAAATCATGGCCGTGGGAGAGGCGTCTTCCTCGCACCAGTGCGCCGAGGCCCCCCGTCCAGGCAGCGTTGGGGGAGTGAACGGGTTCCTTGGCGGCAATTGCCTGCCGCTGGCCAATAGCGCGCAGTTGACGGCGGCCTGATCCGCGCGTGCAGGAAAGCGGCCAGTCCGTCTGACCGCGCGGCGTCAATAGTCGATGGTACGCACGCCCTGCGCCGTGCCCAACAGGCACACGGCGGCCTTCTGGTGCGCAAACACGCCGACGGTGATGACACCAGGCCACTGGTTGACTTCGGACTCGAACGCCAGCGGATCGGCAATCGACAGCCCGCGCACATCGAGAATGTGCTGACCGTTGTCGGTGACCAGCGGCTGGCCACCCCGAAGGCGCAGCGTGGCAGTCGCGCCCTGCGCGGCAAAGCGCCGCGCAATCTGCTGCGCCGCCATGGGAATGACCTCGACCGGCAGCGGGAACGCGCCCAGCGCCGCCACCAGCTTGGAATCGTCGGCAATGCAGATGAAGCGCTGCGCCAGCGCCGCCACGATCTTCTCGCGCGTCAATGCTGCACCGCCGCCCTTGACCATATAGCCGTTGCCGTCGATCTCGTCGGCGCCATCGATGTACACCGACAGTGAATCGACTTCATTGGCGTCGAACACCGCAATGCCCAGCGCCTTCAGGCGCTCGGTGCTGGCCACCGAGCTCGAGACCGCGCCGCGGATCTGATCCTTCATCGTGGCCAGCGCGTCGATGAACTTGTTCACGGTGGAGCCGGTGCCCACGCCGACAATCTCGTCGGGCTGCACATACTGGAGAGCGGCTTGGCCTACCAGCGTTTTGAGTTCATCTTGGGAAAGGGCGGCGGCAGGTGTCGTCATGGGGGAGAATTGGAAGTAATCACCGGATTATCCAATGTCTCTCATTCCCTACGCTCTGGCCCGCCCCATTTTGTTCCGCCTCGATGCCGAAGCGGCCCATGACCTGACCATGAACCTGCTGGCACGCGGCCAGGGCACGCCGCTGCAGTGGGCCTGGTCGCAGCCGATGGTGTCCGACCCGATCGAGCTCGCCGGCCTGCGCTTTCCCAACCGCGTTGGCATGGCCGCCGGCCTGGACAAGAACGCGCGCTGCATCGACGCGCTTTCGGCCATGGGATTCGGCTTTGTCGAAGTCGGCACCGTCACGCCCAAGCCGCAGCCGGGCAACCCGCAGCCGCGCATGTTCCGCATTCCGCAGGCGCGCGCGCTGGTCAACCGCCTGGGCTTCAACAACCAGGGGCTCGACGCGTTCGTGGCCAACGTGCGCCGCTCGCGGTGCCGCGCCAGCGGCAAGCCCATGCTGCTGGGCCTGAACATCGGCAAGAACGCCGCCACCCCGATCGAGCACGCGACCAGCGACTATCTGATTGCGCTCGAAGGCGTGTACCCGCATGCCGACTATGTCACGGTGAACATCAGCTCGCCCAACACCAAGAACCTGCGCGCGCTGCAGACCGATGAAGCGCTCGACGCGCTGCTGGGCGCGGTAGCCCGGCGCCGCGAACAGCTGGCCGCCGTGCAGGGCCGGCGCGTGCCGGTGTTCGTGAAGATCGCTCCCGACCTCGATGCCGACCAGGTCGCGGTAATTGCAGCCACGCTGCAGCGCCACGGCATGGATGGCGTCATTGCCACCAACACCACGATCCGCCGCGAGGCCGTGCAGGGCATGCCGCATGCCGAGGAATCCGGCGGGCTGTCGGGCGCGCCGGTGCGCGAGGCCAGCAACCAGGTGATCCGCCAGCTGCGTGCGGCGCTCGGGCCGGCGTTTCCCATCATTGGCGTGGGCGGCATCATGAGCGCCGAGGATGCGGTGGAGAAGATCCGCGCGGGTGCGGATGTGGTGCAGATCTACAGCGGGCTGATCTACGAGGGCCCCGCCCTCGTCGAGCGCGCCGCCAAGGCAATTCGCGCGCTGCGCTGAATGCAAAAAGCCGTGGCTGCGAACAGCACACGGCTTCTTGCGAGGCAGCGGCGTATCAGCGCCGGAACTTGGCCAGCAGCGGCAACGCCACGGCGGTCCAGCGAATCACGCGGCGCGGGCCGAGCATCAACGCCAAAGCCGCAGCTGCGGCGACCGCCACGGGGTGCAAACGCGCAAAGGCGATGGCGCGTTCGGCCAGCGACCCGGCGGTGGGCACGGTCGTCACATGGCTGCTGCGCAACGCCAGGGATTGGGCCCGGGCACTGCGGCGTGCAGCAATGCGTTCGCGCTGGGCTGCAATGCGCTCGAGCACGGCGCGCTGCGCATCGGATGCCGAAACATCCGCCACAGCGGCATCGACCTTGGCGGCAAGAGAAGCGGTGGTGGGAGTGTTCACAGTCGCTCCTTCAATGCACGCCAGTCCTGGGCCAGCTCGTTGCGCGTCAATGCAAACGCATTGCCCGCCTTGCGCAGGGTCAGGTACATCCAGCCCAGCAGACCGGCCCAGATCACCAGCCAAGTGCCAGCCACGCTCCACACCGCCGTCAGGCGCTGGGGCGTGTCCCAGAAATGCGCCATCAGCGCAATGGACAGCACGATCAAGGTCACGATGGTGAGCGCCGCAACCGTGATGCCCAGCACCGCGAGCGAGATCAACCGTTTCTTTTGATCCTGCCATTCGAGGCGGGCGAGATCGAGCCGGTCTTCCGCCGCAATCGCGCCTTCGATGACATTGGCGCGCCAACGCGCGACAAATGCATCGACACCGAGTACCGACAACCAGTTCACATCCATATATTCAGGACGGCGGTTGCCGCGCTCAGCGGCGGGAAATCAGGAAACCAAGCACCGCGCCGGCAGCCAGCGCAGCGCCGGCAACGCGCCAGGGTTCGTCATGTGCGTATTGGTCAGCGGCCTTGGCCGCATCCTTGGCCTGGCGTGCGGCCTCGCGCGCGGCGCTCATGGCCGATTCGCGGGCGCTGTCGATGCCTTCATCGAGCTTCTTGCGCAGCACCTGGATTTCAGGGACGGCATCCAGTGTCTTGCTGTCCAGCAGGCCACGCAAATCACTCACCAGTTTTTCCAGGTCGGAAGGTGCATTGGCGATGGTTTGGGATACGGATTTCGTCATGGAGGCCTTTCGGGTGGAAAAGAAAAATAGCGGCGACTTTTCAAACGCCCTCGCGCTTGTAATAGTCTTGCAGCCATCTTACCGAAAGCCACTGCGCGCACCTAGAGAATCCGGGCCGCCCGACTGTCAGACGGCTCCTACAATCTCCTCGACGGCCTCTGCCAGCGCCAGGCAGCTGGTCAGCCCCGGGGACTCGATGCCAAACAGGTTGACCAGGCCCGGCACGCCGTGCGTCTCGGGCCCCTGCAGCACGAAGTCGGCAGCCGGCGCATCGGGCGCGTTGATCTTGGGCCGTATGCCGGCATACCCGGGCGCGAGCGCGCCATCGGGCAGTGCGGGCCAGTAGCTGCGCACCGCCGCATAGAACGCATCGCCGCGGCGTGCATCGACCACCAGGTCGTCGGGTCCGCTGACCCACTCGACATCCGGGCCGAACTTGGCCTGCCCGCCCAGATCCAGCGTCAGATGCACCCCCAGGCCCGCGGCCTCGGGAACCGGATAGATCAGGCGCGAGAACGGGCTGCGCCCGCCCAGCGTGAAATAGCTGCCCTTGGCGTAGTGCGCCGTGGGCACCGCAGCGGGCGGCAGGCCCTCGAAGCTCCTTGCCAGATCGGGCGCCTGCAGGCCGGCCGAGTTGATGACGGTGCGCGCCAGCAGCTCCATGCCGTCGGCGGTGTGCAGCAGGATGCCCTCCTTGAGCACCTGCGCGCCGACCACCCGCGCATGCAGCGCCACCAGCCCGCCGGCGTTCTCCAGATCGCCCTGCAGCGACAGCATCAGCGCATGGCTGTCGACAATGCCGGTGCTGGGCGAATGCAATGCCGCGATGCATTGCAGCGCCGGCTCGAGCGCCTGTGCCTGCGCGGCATCGAGCCAGACCAGGTCGTCGACACCATTGGCCAGCGCCTTGGCACGGATGCCTTCCAGGGCGGCGCACTGTGCCGGGCTGGTCGCGACGATCAGCTTGCCGCAGCGCTGAAATGGCACGCCGCGTTCCTGGCAGTAGGCATAAAGCAGCTGCTTGCCACGCACGCACAGCTTGGCCTTGAGCGAGCCCTGCGGATAATAGATGCCCGCATGGATGACTTCGCTGTTGCGCGAACTGGTGCCGGTGCCGATCGCCTCGGCAGCTTCGAGCACCATCACCTCCCGGCCCTGCAAGGCCAGCGCACGCGCCACGGCCAGACCCACGACACCGGCGCCGATCACGACGCAATCCACACTTTCACGCATTGTTACCCCTGCCAGCAAAAAAAACGATTTTGCCGCCGAAAAGGCGCTTGCGCGGTGAACCGGGCCAGATTCACGCCGCATGCCGGCACAGCCACGGCCCGGCCGTGTCAGTCCAGCGACACGCCGGTCACCGCCACCACGTCCTTCCAGCGCCGCAGTTCCTTTTGCAGGTAGGCACCGTACTCATCGGCCGTCGACCCCAGGGCCTCGGTGCCCTGCTGGGCCAGCTTGGCGAGCACCTCGGGATTCTTGAGCGTGCGGTTCACGGCCGTGTTGAGCCGGGCAATGATTTCGGGCGGCGTGCCGGCCGGCACCATGATGCCCTGCCACGCCCCGGCCTCGAAGCCGCGCAGGCCGGACTCCGCCAGCGTCGGCACATCGGGAAAGAGCGACATCCGCTGGGCCGTGGTCACGGCCAGCAGATTCATGTGCTTGCTTTTGATGAAGGGAATGACGGAGTTGATGGTGTCGGTGAGGAAGTCCAGCTGGCCGCTGGCGAGCGCGAGATCCGCGGGCGCGCTGCCCTTGTACGGGATGTGCGTGGCTTCGAGCTGCGCCGCATGCAGCATCTGGAATGCCGCGAGGTGCGTCACATTGCCGTTGCCCGCCGAACCATAGGACACCTTGCCGCCCTGGGCCTTGAGGTAGGCAAAGAACTCCTGCACGTTTTTCGCCGGCAGATCCTGGCGCGTCACCAGCGCCAGCGGTACGACCGCCGTCAAGGCCACGGGCGCCAGCTCCTTGTTGACGTCGTAGCTGAGCTTCTTGTAGAGCGCCGGGCTCAACGCGATGGAGGACGTGTTGTAGAGCACCGTGTAGCCATCGGGCGCGGCCTTGGCCACGGCGGCATTGCCGATGTTGCCGTTGGCGCCGGGCTTGTTGTCGATGACGATACTCTGCCCCAGCTGCTGGGCCATGTTCTGCGCCAGCAGGCGCGCGACGATGTCGGTGGGTCCGCCCGGCGGGAACGGCACCACCATGGTGATCGGCTTCAAAGGCCAGGACGTCTGCGCCCAGGCCGCAGGCGCCAGGCCCGCGCCGGCGATGGCCACGATGGCAGTGCCACCGAGCGCTTGCCATATCCGGAACGTGATTCTTTGTTTTCTCATGCTTGTCTCCTCTTTGGGGTTGGAATGGGAAGCCGGCTGCTGCCTCTGGCGGGCATCGAGCCGCCGGCTCAGTCGGGAGCGCGTCCGGCCAGCAGCCTTGTCGCCACGTAGCTCATCACGACCTGGCTTCGCTGGTTCCAGACATCGATGCGAGAAGTCACCACTGCACGGCCGCTGCGCGAGGTCGGACGGATGCCGGTCACTTCGATCACGGCATGCACCGTGTCCCCGACCACGACCGGCGCAAAGATCTTCTGCTGCAACTCGAGCATCGCCAGCCCGGTGCCCTGGATCATGGTCTGCAGGATCAGCCCTTCGATCAGGCAATAGGTCAGCGCGCCGGGCACGGGGCGGCCGGCCATGGCCGCGCCTTCGTAGCCGTCCTCGATGAAGATGGCTTCGAGCATTCCGGTGACACCGATGAAGTTCACCAGATCGGTTTCAGTCACCGTGCGGCGGAACGTGCGAAAGCACTGCCCCACCTCCAGCTCCTGCCAGACGTAACCCTGCCCCAGCCGGGGCATTGCGGCGGCCTGCGGCCTGGCTGTGTCCACGGCAAGCACGGGGGCGCGGGCAAAGGGCGGCGTGTTCATGAAGTGGTCTCGGTGGTGGTTGCAAGGGGCGCGGGGCCGGGGCCGGCGGCGAGCAGCACGTCGATCTGTGCCGCCGCCAGACCGGCGTCGAGCAAGCAGGCGCGTGTGTGCTCGCCCAGGCGCGGCGGCATGCGCACGGGCAGGCGCTGCCCGTCGAAACGCACCGGGTTGGCGGGAAAGTTCAGCGCGCCCATGGCGGGGTCCTCGGTGCGCTGGAAATAGCCCGTGGCGCGCAGATGCGGGTCTTGCTGCAGATCCGCGAGCCGGGTGATCGGAGCCACGGGAATTTCCAGGCGCTCGCAGGTCTCGATCCAGTAGCGCGAGGGTTCACGGCGGATCACTTCGGCCGCGATATCGAGCAAGGCGTCGATGTGCACGGTACGCTGGGCCATGCTGCAAAACCGCGCGTCTTTCGCCAGTTCGGGCTGCCCGGCGGCGGTGAAGAACCGCAGCCAATGCGCGTCGGTGTACGGCATCATGGCCACATGGCCGTCCGCGGTGGCATAGGGCCGGCGCGAAGGCGCCAGGGCGCGCGGATACCCGGCGCCGCCCAGCGCCGGCTCGAAGTGCTGTCCATACATATGCTCCACCAGGTTGAAGCCCACCATGGACTCGAACATGGGAATCTCGACGAATCCGCCCTGGCCCGTGCGCTCGCGGCGCATCAGCGCGGCCAGGATCGCATGCGCGGCGATATGGCCGCAGGTCTTGTCGGCCGCGACCATCGGCAGATAGCGGGCCGCGCCGCCTTGCTGCTCCATCAGATCGGCAATGCCGCTCATGCCCTGGATCACATCGTCATAGGCGGGCTTGCCGGCATAGGGTCCGCCCTGCGCAAAGCCATGCAGGCCGGCATAGACCAGCCGTGGATGGCGCGCCAGCAGCGTCTGCGGGTCGATGCCCAGCCGGGCGAGCTTTTGCGGACGCATGCTGTGCATGAACACATCCGCACCTGCCACCAGCGCCTGCAATGCGGCCTGGGCTTCGCCTTGGCGCAGATCCAGCACCACGCTCTTCTTGTTGCGATTGATGCCAAGGAACATCGCGGCCATGCCCTCCTCGCGCGCCGGGCCCGTGCGGCGCGTCGAGTCGCCTTCGGGCGTTTCGACCTTGATCACCTCGGCACCGTAGTCGCCCAGCAGCTGGCTGGCCAGCGGACCGAACACCACCGTGGACAGGTCCACGACCTTCAAACCCTGCAGCGGTTGCATGCATCTCTCCTGGTGGAATGGCACGGCGCTGCGTCACGCGAAGCGCGGCGGGCGTTTTTCGATGAAGGCGTTGACGGCCTCGCGGTGGTCCGCGGTCTTGTGCGCCAGGGCCTGATACCCGGCCGACAGCTCCAGCAGCGACGCAAGGGAACAGCCCTGACCTTCGCGCAGCAGCCGCTTGGTCATGCGCATGACCGCGCCCGGATTGGCGGCGATCTTGCGCGCCAGCGCCAGCGCCGTGGGCAGCAGCTCCTCGGGCGGCACCACGCGGCTCACGAGTCCGCAGGCCAGCGCCTCGCGCGCGTCGATGGCTTCGCCGGTGAAGGCCATCTCGGCGGCCTTGGCCATGCCCACCGCGCGCGGCAGCAGCCAGGCGCCGCCGTCGCCGGGCACGATGCCGACGCGCACGAAACTTTCGGCAAAGGTGGCGGTCTCGCTCGCGATGCGGATATCGCACATGCACGTCAGGTCCAGTCCGGCGCCGACGGCCGGGCCATTCACGGCGCAGATCAGCGGCACGTCGAGCTGCGCCAGCGCCAGCGGCAGGCGCTGTATGCCCTGGCGGTACTCTTCGCAGATTCGATCGGGGGTGAACGCGTCGTCGAAGAAGCGCTGCATGTCCTTCACGTTGCCGCCGCTGCTGAAGATGGGGCCGGCGCCGGTCAGGATCAGCACCTTCACGCTGCTGTCGCGGCGCACGTCGTCGCACAGCTGCACCAGTTCGGCCACCGCGGTGTTGCCGGTCAGCGCATTGCGCGTTTCGGGCTGGTTCATGGTGGCCGTGAGGATGCCGCCGTCACGCTCAATGGAAAGAAAAGCCATGGGTGTCTCCACATCTAAGAAAAAAGGAGCGGCCATCGATCGCCGGCCGCCCGAAGGTTTCAGGCCGGCGCGTCGACATCGGTGATGCGCCGCACCAGGTCCAGCGTCAGCCCCCGGTGCTGCACCAGGGCTTCGCCCGCGGCGCGCTGCCAGTAGGCTTCGCTGCCGGCGGTCTGGCGCCACGCGTGCAGGCGGCGCGTGAACAGCTGCAGGTCGAATTCCTCGGTGAAACCGATGGCGCCATGGATCGCATGCGCCATCTCGGCGACCACCAGCGCGGCCTCGCTGCAACGCGCCTTGGCGGTGGCCACGCGCAGTCGCTCAGGTTGCACGCCGGCGCCGCCGCAGCCGAGCTGGGCGGCCATGCGCGCCGCGAACACATGCTCGCTCATCACCGCCAGCTGGTGCTGTATGGCCTGGAACTTGCCGAGGGGCCGGCCGAACTGCTGGCGCTCGTTGGCGTACTGCAGCGTGCGCTGGAACACGGTGGCCAGCGCCCCGGCCATCTGGGCCGCGACGACCGCGGCCTGCAGCGCGCGCAGGTCCAGCGCGCCCGGCGACGCCAGCACGGGCGCTGCGCGCACCTGCTCGGCGCTCCAGGCCAGCGCCGCGTCCTGGGCGTGCGCCTGCGGTGCGGCCTGCGCGCCGAAGGCGGGCAGCAAGTGCAGCTGCATGCCGGCCTGCACCAGCACCGCATCCGCGAGCCCCGCGCCGCGCACCAGCGCGCAGCGCACGCCGCCATCGGCCGATGCCTCGCCGCGAGCCAGCACCATGGAGCCGGCCGGCAACGCCGCCCCGGCCTGCGCCAGCAAGGCGCGCCCCACCATGGTTTCGGCCAGCGGCAGGGGCAGCGCGTGGGCTCCGCACTGCTCGATCAGGCCAAAGGCTTCGCCCAGTCCCAGGTCCGCGCCGCCCTGCGCCTCGCCGAGCATGGCATTGGCCAGGCCCGTCGCTTCGAGCTGCGCCCACAGCGCGCCGGCCGCGGGCGACTGCCGGCCGCCGGCTTCGATGGCACGCACCACCTGCGGTGTGCATTGATCGGCCAGCAGCGCGCGCGCGGCCTCGGCAAACATGTCGATTTCGTTCATGTCGTCTTCCTTTTCAGCGCAGGCCCAGGCCGCGGGCGATCATGCCGCGCAGGATGTCGCGCGTGCCGCCACGCAGCGAGTACGCCGGCGCGGCCTCGGTCACATATTTCAGCGTCATCAGCAGCTCCACCGGCAGGTCTTCGGTGTCGCGCGAAAACAGGTCCTCGGCAATGGCCGCGGGAATCATCTGCTCGAGCGTGGTGCCCAGCTCCTTGACCAGCGCCGCCTCGACGATCGGGCTCGCGCCCTGGGTCAGCTTTTGCTGCACCGCCACCGACATCGCGCGCAGCGGCGCGAGCTGCGTCAGCACCTTGCCCGCGAGAAGCAGCGCCGACTCCGTGCGCCCCTGGGGCGTGCGCACGTAATCCAGCCATTGATCGAACAGCACGATGCTGGAGAACAGGCGCTCCGGGCCGCTGCGCTCGAACGCCAGCTCGGCCGTCACCTGCTCCCAGCCCTGGCCCTCGGCGCCAATCAGCACGTCGGGGCCGAGCTGTACGTTGTCGAAGAACACTTCGCAGAAATGGCTGTCGCCCGACAGATCCTCGATCGGCCGCACGGTCACGCCCGGCAACGACAGATCGACGATCACCTGCGACAGGCCCCGATGGCGGTCTTCGCTGGTCCCCGAGGTGCGCACCAGCGCGATCATGTACTCGCAGTGGTGGGCGTTGGTGGTCCAGATCTTCTGGCCGTCGAGCACGAAGCCCCGGTCATTGGGCACGGCGCGGGTCCTGACGCTGGCGAGGTCCGATCCGGCGTTGGGCTCGCTCATGCCGATGCAGAAAAATGCCTCGCCGCGGCAAACGCGCGGCAGATAGAACTGCTTTTGCGCTTCGGTGCCGTACTTCAGGATCAGCGGCGCGCTTTGCCGGTCCGCGATCCAGTGCGAGCCCACGGGCGCGCCAAAGTTCAGGAACTCCTCGACCAGCACGTAGCGCGCGAAGGCGCTGCGGCCGCCGCCGCCGTAGGCCACGGGCAGGGTCAGGCCAATCCAGCCCCGGGCGCCGATCTCGCGGCTGAACTCCGTGCTGTAGCCGCCCCAGGAGCGCGCGCGGATATGCGCGGGCATGTCGCGCGTGGACTCGGCCAGGAAGGCGCGGACTTCGGCCCGCAGGGCCTCGTCCTGCGCGGGAATGCGAGTGAGCGCCAGTGAATCGAGCGTACTCATCCCAGGACTCCGTTCTCTCTGTAGGTCTGCAGTTGTGCGGGCGTGAGGGCCAGCAGGCGTGCCAGCACCTCGTCGGTGTGCTGGCCCAGTTGCGGCGGCGGGTGGCGGTAGCGCACCGGGGTGTCGGACAACCGTATCGGGCTCGCGACCAGGGGCACCTCGCCGGCCTGCGGGTGCTGCATGCTGATCTGCATGCCCCGCGCCTTGACCTGCGGGTCGTCGAAGACATCGGCCACGGAGTTGATCGGCCCGCAGGGCACGGCATGCTGCTCGAGCAGGGCGATCCAGTCGCGGGTGCTGCGCGTCACGGTGAGCGCGCGGATGCGTGCCACCAGTTCCTCGCGGTGCTGCAGCCGACCGGCGTTGCGGGCGAAGCGCTCGTCCGCGGCCCAATCGGGCTGGCCGATGGCGCCGCAAAAGCGCACGAACTGGCCATCGTTGCCGATGGCGAGAATCATGTGGCCGTCCTGCGTGGGAAAGTCCTGATAGGGCACCGTGTTCGGGTGCGCATTGCCCATGCGCTGCGGCACCTGGTGGCCGTAGAGGTAGTTCATGCCCTGATTGGCGAGGCAGGCGACGCCCACGTCGAGCAAAGCCAGATCGATGTGCTGGCCGCGCCCGGTATGCACGCGCGCCTGCAGCGCCGCCAGGATGGCGGTGCTCGCATACAGGCCTGTCAGCACATCCGTGAGCGCCACGCCGACTTTCATCGGGCCGCCGCCGGGCACGCCGTCGGCCTGGCCGGTGATGCTCATCAGCCCGCCCATGCCCTGGATCAGGAAGTCGTAGCCGGCACGGTGGGCATAGGGCCCGTCCTGACCAAAGCCGGTCACGGAGCAATACACCAGCCCCGGATGCAGCGCGCTCAGGCTCTGGTAATCGAGCCCATACTGCGCCAGGCCGCCGGTCTTGTAGTTCTCGATCAGCACATCGCAGCGCAGCGCCAGCGCGCGCACCAACGCCTGTCCCTCGGGCTGGGTGAAGTCCAACGTGACCGACTGCTTGTTGCGGTTGGTGCACATGTAATACGCCGACTCTCCCGTGGGCTGGCCGTCGGCGTCGGTGACATGCGGCGGGCCCCAGGCGCGGGTATCGTCCCCCGTCCCCGGCCGCTCGACCTTGATCACTTCTGCGCCCAGATCGCCCAGCGTCTGCGCGGCCCAGGGCCCGGCGAGCACGCGCGACAGATCGAGCACCCGGATGTGCTGCAGCGCCTGCGCTGCCCCTTGCGCGCTCATTGCTGCGGCACCTTGGCTTGCTGCACGATGCGTTTCCACAGCGCGATCTCGTCCTTCTGGAACGCGTGCATCTGCTGCGGCCCGCCGGTCATCGGCGTCGCCCCCAGGCGTTCGTAGAACTGGCGCGTTTCGTCCAGGCGGGAAATTGCGGTGAACTGCTCGGCGAGCCGGGCGGTATCGGCCGCCGGGGTCTTGGCGCTGACCATCGCCCCCACCCAGGTGTAGGCCTCGAAGCCCGGCAGGCCTGCCTCGCTGGCGGTGGGCACATCGGGCGAGGTGCTCACGCGCTTGTCCGACGCCACGGCCAGCACCTTGACGCGCCCG
Organism: Comamonas sp.; assembly: GCA_040514115.1. Lineage (GTDB taxonomy): Bacteria > Pseudomonadota > Gammaproteobacteria > Burkholderiales > Burkholderiaceae_C > Comamonas. The sequence goes on from JBEVDH010000259.1 coordinate 21,049, forward strand.
CCCTTGGCGAGCTCCTGCACCGCGGTGACTTCCGCGAAGCCGTAATCGACCGTTCCCGACGCGAGCGCCGTCATCGCTTCGCCCGCGCCCTTGAACGGCACGTGCACCGTGGCCACCCTGGCGCTGTCGTTGAAGAGTTCACCCATCAGCTGGTAGCCCGCCGATCCCGCGCCGAAGTTCACCTGGCCCGGATGGGAGCGCGCATGCGCGATCAGCGCCCGGAGGTCGCCATAAGGAGCCTGGGGTTTGACGGCCAGCATGGCCGGCGAGCGCATCATCATCGTGAGCGGCGCGAAGTCCTTGAGCGGGTCGTAGGGCAGCTCCTTGAACAGCGCCACGTTCACCGCCAGGGTCGAGTTGCTGCCGATGAACACCGTATGCCCGTCAGCGGGCGCCGCGAGCACCTGCCTGACGGCCAGGAAACCGTTGGCGCCGGGTTTGTTCTCCACCACGACCGCCTGACCGGTGCGTTCCTGCAGCTTGCGGGCAAAGTAGCGCGCCGACGTGTCGGTGCCGCTTCCGGGCCCGAACGGGACCACGAAGCGGATCGGCTTGCCGCCTGCGTCCTGGGCAACGCCCGGCAGCGGCGCCAGCCCGAGCGTGGCCGCCGCGCCCAGGGCGAGCAGATGCCCGATGGTTTTTCTCTTGCACATGGCTTGTCTCCTTCAGGGCCTCTCAGGGCTTGTTGGGAGACACCAATTTAGGCGCCGGCGTTACATTGGTCCAATATCAAAAAAAGCGTTTTTGATACCAAAAGAATATCGCCATGAATCTACGCCAGCTCCAGCAGTTCCTCACGCTGGTCGAAACCGGAAACTTCCACCGCGCCGCGCACCTGCTGCACATGGCGCAGCCGCCGCTGTCGGTGTCGATACGCCGGCTGGAGGAGGAACTTGGCGGCAAACTGTTCGTGCGCAGCCCCAGCGGCGTCGTGCCCACGCCGCTGGCCCAGGCGCTGCTGCCCGATGCCCGGGCGGCACTGTTCCATGTCCAGCAATGCAAGCTCAAGGCGCAGGAAGCGCTCGAGGGGCTCGCCGGCATTCTGCGCATCGGCTTCATCGGCACGGCCACCTATGAGCTGCTGCCGCGCTGGATTCCCGAGCTGCGCCGCGAATTTCCGCAACTGGAAATGGAGCTCATGGAAATGACGTCACTGGAAATTCTCGAAGGTCTGCGCGCGCGGCACCTCGATCTGGGCTTTCTGCGCTTTCCCGTGCTGGACAGCATGGACCTCACGGTGACGCCACTTGAGCGCGACGATTTCGTGCTCGCGGTCGCCAGCAGAAGCCCGCTGGCCGCGGCTGCGGGCCGGCGCATCGCGCTGGCCGAGGCAGCCGCAGAGAATTTCATCTTCTATCCCCAGCAACGCGTTCCCAGCCTGTGCGCCATGGCCCGCCTGCGCTGCCAGCTGTCGGGCTTTTCTCCGCGTGTCGTGCAGGAGGCCATGCAGGTGCCCACCATCCTGACCCTGGTCGCGTCGGGCATGGGGGTCGCGCTCGTGGCGGGCGTCGCCAGGCACCATGCAACCGCGGGTGTCGTCTGCCTGGAGCTCACGGACACCCCTGCGCAGTTCTGCGTCGGGCTGGCGGTGGCCGTCGCTTCGCAGCAGCGCCTCAATCTCGCCGACAGAGTGCTCACGCATGTGGTGCAGCGTTACCAGACGGCGGAGATGCAAGCCCGCGGCCTGCCGGCGTGAACTTGGACGCAGCAGCGCCCGGCGTCAGAACGCGCCCGGTTGCACGGCCGGGCCCGCAATGGCCGGGCGCGCAGGTACCTTCGACGCGTAGCTGACGCGAAGCTGGGCGGGGCCGCTCACGGGAGCCGCCGGCTGCCCGTTCGCCGATACCGACAACGGGATGCCGCTGGTCACGACCTCGAGCAAAGGCATTGGACATGGCGGCCAGCATGGGCAGCGCAGCAACCGTCCACGTCGCCCTGGGGCGCACGCTCTGAAACAAGGGCGTCATGTTGGCCACAACCCGCGCTCGATGCAGGTTACCTATTGAAACAGGACAAATCTTACCCAGTGTCTAATTGCTTGGATGCAGCATATCCACCGCAGACTTTGTAACAAGCGGCGCATCCACTGCTTACATACCGATAGCGGCAGCGACAAAACAAAAAACCCTCTTGAATCAATGACTCAAGAGGGTTCTGTTGACTTGGTGGGCGATACATGTTTCGAACATGTGACCCCTGCCGTGTGAAGGCAGTGCTCTACCACTGAGCTAATCGCCCGAGCTTGCGGCCAAGGCCGGAACTCGCAAACCTGGTGGGTGATGCAGGGTTTGAACCTGCGACCCCTGCCGTGTGAAGGCAGTGCTCTACCGCTGAGCTAATCACCCGAGCATCCGGCCAAAGCCAGACCTCGAAACTGGTGGGCGATACATGTTTCGAACATGTGACCCCTGCCGTGTGAAGGCAGTGCTCTACCACTGAGCTAATCGCCCTGTCGTACTGCGACAAGACCTAAATTATCGCACAGCTTTTTGAGCTACACGGCCAAGTTGCGCCAAATAGTTGCGCCGCCGCTGGCCTTGTCGATCTGCACCAGCACCGCCTCGTGGGCCGCGCACTCCTGGTCGCTGGCCTGGATCACCGGCAGGCTGATGCTGCGCAGATCGAGCGCCACGATCGGCAGGCCCGAGGCATCTTCCTGTGACTCGTCGCCGATCAGCAACGCGTCCTGGCCGCGCGTGAGGTTGATGTAGACATCGGCCAGCAGCTCCGCGTCGAGCAGCGCGCCGTGCAGCGTGCGCCCGGAGTTGTCCACGTCCAGCCGGTCGCACAGCGAATCGAGCGAATTGCGCTTGCCCGGATAGCGCTCCTTGGCCATGGCCAGGGTGTCGATGACGCCATCCACCCAGGACCGCAGCGGCGCCCTGCCGGTGCGCTCGAGCTCCTTGTTCAGGAAGCCGACGTCGAAGGGCGCATTGTGGATGATGATTTCCGCGCCCTGCAGATACTCCAGGATCTGCTCGACCTGCTGCTCGAAGCGCGGCTTGTCCTTGAGGAACTCGGTGGTGATGCCATGCACCCGCAACGCGTCTTCATGGCTGTCGCGCCCGGCGTTGAAATACATGTGCAGGTTGTTGCCGGTGAGCTTGCGGTTGAGCAGCTCCACGCAACCGAGCTCGATGATCCGGTCGCCGTTGTCGGCCGACAGGCCCGTCGTTTCGGTATCAAGGACAATCTGGCGCGACATTTCAGTGGTTTTCCTTGGCGTGGTTGATCGAGTACTTGGGAATCTCCACCGTGACATCTTCCTGCGCCAGGATCGCCTGGCAGCTCAGACGCGACAGCGGCTCCAGGCCCCAGGCGCGGTCCAGCAGGTCCTCTTCCTCTTCCTCGGCCTCGTTGAGCGAGTTGAAGCCCGCGCGCACGATGACATGGCACGTCGTGCAGGCGCAGCTCATGTCGCACGCGTGCTCGATCTTGATGTCATTGTCCAGCAGGGCTTCGCAGATCGAGGTGCCGGCGGGCACCTGCAGCTCGGCGCCCTGGGGGCAATACTCGGCGTGGGGCAATATTTTGATGACAGGCATGGGTTCTCTTCAATAGCAATCAGGAAAGGCTGTGGACGTTCTTGCCCGCCAGGGCCTGGACAATACCGCGGTTCATGCGCTGCGCCGCGAAGGCTTCCGTGCCCTTGGCCAGCGCCTGGGTCGCGGCCTCGACCACGGCCGGGTCGGTGGACGTCTGCTGCGCGCGCAGCTGTGCCATCAACGCATCGACGGCCACCCGCTCGGGCGCCGTCAGCAGGTCGCCATCGGCATCGAGCGCGCTTTGCGTGGCAATCAGCATGCGGTCCGCGTCTACCCGCGCCTCGGCCAGCGCGCGCGCCTGCATGTCTTCGGCGGCCGTGGCAAAGCCTTCCTGCAGCATGCGCGCGATCTGGTCATCGGACAGACCATACGAAGGCTTGACGTCGATATGCGCCTCGACACCGCTGATCTGCTCCTTCGCGCCCACGGACAGCAGGCCATCGGCGTCCACCGTGAAGGTCACGCGGATGCGCGCCGCGCCCGCGGCCATCGGCGGAATGCCACGCAGCTCGAAGCGCGCGAGACTGCGGCAATCGGCCACGAGATCGCGCTCGCCCTGCACCACGTGGATCGCCAGCGCCGTCTGGCCGTCGACATAGGTCGTGAAGTCCTGCGCGCGCGCCGTGGGAATGGTCTCGTTGCGCGCCACGATGCGCTCCACCAGCCCGCCCATGGTCTCGACGCCCAGCGACAAAGGGATCACATCGAGCAGCAACAGGTCGCCGCTCGAGCCGTTGCCCGCGAGCTGGTTGGCCTGGATCGCCGCGCCCAGCGCCACGACCTCGTCGGGGTTCAGGTTGGTGAGCGGGGTCTGGCCGAAGAACTCGCCGACGGCGGCCTGCACCTGCGGCATGCGCGTCGAGCCGCCAACCATGACCACGCCCTTGACTTCGTCCTTGGACAGCTGCGCATCCCGCAGCGCGCGGCGCACGGCAGACAACGAGCGCGCCGTCAGCGGCTGCGTCACGGCATCGAACTGGGCACGCGTGACTTCGATCTCCACCGGACCGGCGCCGAGCTCGGCACGGAACGTGGCGACCGGCGCATCCGTCAGCGCTTCCTTGGCGCGGCGCGCGGCCAGGCGCACGGCGGCCTTGTCCTCGGCCGTCAGCGCCTGGACGGCGCTTTGCTCGAGCACCCATTGCACCAGCGCCGCATCGTAATCATCGCCGCCCAGCGCCGAGTCGCCGCCGGTGGCAATGACCTCGAACACGCCTTGTGTCAGACGCAGGATGGAGATGTCGAAGGTGCCGCCGCCGAGGTCATACACCGCATAGACGCCTTCGCTGGCATTGTCCAGGCCGTAGGCAATAGCGGCCGCTGTCGGCTCGTTGATCAGCCGCAGCAGATGGATGCCGGCCAGCTGCGCCGCGTCCTTCGTGGCCTGGCGCTGCGCATCGTCGAAATACGCCGGCACGGTGATCACCGCGCCATAGAGGTCGTCATCGAAGCTGTCTTCCGCGCGAAAGCGCAGCGTCGCCAGCAGTTCGGCGCTGATTTCCACCGGGGTCTTCACGCCCGCGCGCGTTTGCAGCGACACCATGCCGCCCTGCTCCGGCTGCTGCACGAAGACGTAGGGCAGGCTGGCAGCATCGGCCACATCGCTCAAGCCGCGGCCCATCAGGCGCTTGACCGAGACAATGGTGTTTTGCGGATCGCTGGTCTGGGCCGCCACGGCCGCGTCGCCGATCAGGCGCTTGCCCTGCTCGGCGTAGTTCACGATCGACGGCAGCAGCACCCGTCCCTGTTCATCGGGCAGGCATTCGGCCACGCCGTTGCGCACCGAGGCCACCAGCGAATGGGTCGTGCCCAGATCGATGCCCACCGCAATGCGCCGCTGGTGCGGATCGGGGGACTGACCGGGTTCTGAAATCTGCAAAAGCGCCATGGGAAAGTCTCGAAAAATGAAGTGCAGGCGCCTGCCTGTGCAGGTATGCGCCGGAAAACAGGGGGCAGCCCGGCGCCGCCGGGTACCAGCCTATTGTTGCAGTTGCTCCCGCCGCGCCTCAATATCGCGCGCAAAACGTGCAACAAACATAAGGGCTCTTACCTGCTGGGCCGCACCGGCCGGATCCTGGACTTCGTCCAACAGCCGCGCGCATTCGGCCAGCAGATCGCGACGCGCCGCCGAGACCTCGTCGTCAAGCTGATCGACATCGGCTTCACTGGCAGCGTCTTCCAGCGCTTCGCGCCACTCCATCTGCTGCATCAGGAACGCCGTGGGCATGGCCGTGTTGTCCTCGGCGCGCAACGGCGCGCCGCGCAGCTCGCACAGGTAGGCCGCGCGCTTGAGCGGGTCCTTGAGGCGCTGGTAGGCTTCGTTGATGCGCACCGACCACTGCATGGCCACGCGCTGGGCCGCCGCGCCCTGCGCCGCGAAGCGGTCGGGGTGGGCTTCGCGCTGCAGCTCCTTCCAGCGGCTGTCGATTTGCGCGCGGTCCTGCGCGAACTGCGCCGGCAGCGCAAAGAGTTCGAAGTCGTTGGATTGAAGGTTCATGTCAAGAAAAAACCGCCAGCACGTCAAGCGGTGGCGGTTGTTCGGTACGGAAAAAATGCCGACGCCCAGGCGTGCGACGCCCGGCGCCTTCAGACGCGAAAGCTCTCTCCACAACCGCAACGATCGCGCTCGTTGGGGTTGTTGAACTTGAAGCCCTCGTTGAGGCCTTCGCGCACGAAATCCAGCTCGGTGCCGTCGATATAAGCCAGGCTCTTGGGATCGATGATGACCTTCACACCCTGGTGTTCGAACACCATGTCTTCGGGCGCCTGGTCGTCGACATACTCGAGCTTGTAGGCCAGGCCCGAGCAGCCCGTGGTCTTCACTCCCAGACGCACGCCAAGTCCCTTGCCCCGACGGGACAGATAGCGGCTCACGTGCCGGGCCGCTGCATCAGTGAGCGTGATGGCCATCTCAGGCAGCCACCACCGCTGCGTGCTTGGCACGGTAGTCGTTGACTGCCGCCTTGATCGCATCTTCCGCGAGGATCGAGCAGTGCACCTTCACCGGAGGCAAAGCCAGTTCTTCGGCAATTTCGCTGTTCTTGAGCGCCGCTGCCTGGTCCAGCGTCTTGCCCTTGACCCATTCGGTCACGAGCGACGAGGAGGCAATGGCCGAGCCGCAGCCATAGGTCTTGAAACGCGCGTCTTCGATGATGCCGGTTTCGGGATTGACCTTGATCTGCAGCTTCATCACGTCGCCGCAGGCAGGTGCACCCACCATGCCGGTGCCGACCGAGCCGTCACCCTTGTCGAAAGAACCCACATTGCGGGGGTTTTCATAGTGGTCTACCACTTTTTCGGAATAAGCCATGATGTCTACCTCTTCAATTCGTCAAACCGTCGAACTCGTCAACCCGCAAAAGCCTAGTGCGCCGCCCACTGGATGCTGCTGATGTCAATACCGTCCTGGTACATCTCCCACAGCGGGCTCAGTTCGCGCAGCTTCTCGACATTGGTGCGGATGGTGCCAATGGCGTAGTCGATTTCTTCCTCGGTCGTGAAACGGCCGATGGTCATGCGCAGGCTGCTGTGCGCCAGTTCGTCGCTGCGGCCAAGCGCGCGCAGCACATAACTGGGCTCGAGGCTGGCCGAGGTGCAAGCCGAACCCGACGACACCGCCAGGCCCTTGATGCCCATGATCAGCGACTCGCCTTCCACATAGTTGAAGCTGATGTTCAGGTAATGCGGCACGCGCTGTGTCATGTCGCCATTGACGAACACCTGCTCGATGTCCTTGAGGCCGTCCAGCAAGCGCGTCTGCAGTGCGCGTGCCCTGGCGATGTCCTGCGCCATCTCTTCCTTGGCAATGCGGTAGGCCTCGCCCATGCCGACGATCTGGTGCGTGGCCAGCGTGCCCGAACGCATGCCGCGCTCGTGTCCGCCGCCGTGCATCTGCGCTTCCAGGCGCACGCGCGGCTTGCGACGCACATACAGCGCGCCGATGCCCTTGGGGCCATAGGTCTTGTGCGCCGTCAGGCTCATCAGGTCCACCGGCAGCGTCTGCATGTCGATCGGCAGCTTGCCCGTGGCCTGGGCCGCGTCGACATGGAAAATGATGCCCTTTTCGCGGCACAGCGCGCCGATGCGCTCGATGTCCTGCACCACGCCAATTTCATTGTTGACCAGCATGACGCTGGCCAGAATCGTGTCGGGGCGGATCGCGGCCTTGAAGACCTCGAAGTCCAGCAGACCGTTGTCCTGCACGTCCAGGTAGCTCACTTCAAAGCCCTGGCGCTCGAGCTCGCGCATCGTGTCCAGCACGGCCTTGTGCTCGGTTTTCACCGTGATCAGGTGCTTGCCCTTGCCCTGGTAGAAGTGCGCCGCACCCTTGATCGCCAGGTTGTCCGACTCGGTCGCGCCACTGGTCCAGACGATTTCACGCGGATCGGCATTGATCAGCGCCGCCACATGGCCACGCGCCTTTTCCACGGCTTCCTCGGCTTCCCAACCCCAGGCATGGCTGCGCGACGCCGCATTGCCGAAGTGCTCGCGCAACCACGGAATCATGGCATCGACCACACGCGGGTCCACCGGCGTGGTGGCGCCGTAGTCGAGATAAATGGGGAAGTGCGGGGTCATGTCCATGGCTGGCTCAATACAATGTCTGGCTGGCAAAAAACGAAATTTTTCTACACCCTCTTTCAGTGCCCCGCCCCCTGGCGCTGGCACCGATCCTCGGCGCGGATTACGACTTGGCGAAAACGTTGCCCAGGGCAAACACCGAGTTCGGCGCATTCACGCGAATCGGCTTGACCACGGGCGCGGTGGAAATCGCGCGGCGCACCACGGGCTTGTCTTCGATCTGCACGCCCTTGGCGATCTGTTCGTCAACGAGCTTTTGCAGCGTCACCGAGTCAAGGAATTCCACCATGCGCTGGTTCAGTGCAGCCCACAGTTCGTGGGTCATGCAGCGACCGGCTTCGCCCAGACAGTTTTCCTTGCCGCCGCACTGCGTGGCATCGATGGGTTCATCGACCGAAACGATGATGTCGGCAACGGTGATGTCCGCTGCCTTGCGCGCCAGCGTGTAGCCGCCGCCGGGGCCACGGGTCGACTCGACCAGTTCGTGGCGACGCAGCTTGCCGAAGAGCTGTTCCAGGTAGGACAGCGAAATTTGTTGCCGCTGGCTGATGGCAGCCAGCGTGACGGGACCGTTGTTTTGGCGCAGGGCCAAATCAATCATGGCAGTGACCGCAAAACGGCCTTTGGTTGTGAGACGCATCGCGAGCTCCTTTGTCAGGCTTGTTCGTTACAGAAATACCCATGGCAGGTTCATGACCCAACCGGGCACCGTCTCCGCCCATACTCCGCCCTGCAAAAGGTCCAGAGCCCTTCTTTCATCGAAGTCTTTTTTCTTATTGGATGTGGCCTCGAGTGTACCACAATCCCCAGCAATTTTGTCGGGTACCCCGGACAAACGGCGGTTGTCCGCTCAGACTATCGGCGATTCGCGCCCGGACGCACCAAAAAAGCGGGCCTTGAGTTGCGCCAATTGGTCGCGCATGCGCGCTGCCTGCTCGAACTCCAGGCTGCGCGCATGCTCGAGCATCTGCTTCTCCAGCCGCTTGATTTCCCGCGCCGCATCCTTCTCCGACATCTCCTCCACGCGTACCCGCTGGGCATCGGCCTGCTCGAGGCGCTGGGCTTCCTTGCCACTTTTTTCGCTGTAGACACCGTCAATCAGGTCTGTCACCTTCTTGACAATTGCCTGTGGTGTGATGCCGTTATCCAGATTGAACTGGGTCTGCTTGATCCGACGGCGTTCGGTCTCGTCGATGGCCCGTCGCATGGAATCGGTGATCTTGTCGCCATACAGGATGGCTTTGCCATTGAGGTTGCGCGCCGCGCGACCGATGGTCTGGATCAGGCTGCGCTCGGCGCGCAGAAACCCTTCCTTGTCGGCATCGAGAATCGCCACCAGCGAGACCTCCGGAATGTCCAGACCCTCGCGCAGCAGATTGATGCCCACCAGCACGTCAAACAGCCCCAGCCGCAGGTCGCGGATGATTTCCACGCGCTCGACGGTGTCGACATCGGAGTGCAGGTAGCGCACCTTGACGCCGTTGTCGCTCAGGTAGTCGGTCAGCTGCTCGGCCATGCGCTTGGTCAGCGTGGTGATCAGCACGCGCTCGTTGATCTCGCTGCGCAAGCGGATCTCCTGCAGCACGTCATCCACCTGGTGGGTTGCGGGCCGCACTTCGATCTCGGGGTCGACCAGGCCGGTCGGGCGCACCACCTGCTCGACCACCTGGCTGGCATGGGTCTTCTCGTAGTCGGCGGGGGTGGCCGAGACAAACACGATCTGGCGCATGCGCTGCTCGAACTCGTCGAACTTCAGCGGACGGTTGTCCAGCGCCGACGGCAGGCGAAAGCCATACTCGACCAGCGTGGTCTTGCGCGCACGGTCGCCGTTGTACATCGCGTTGAGCTGGCCGATCATTTGATGGCTCTCGTCCAGGAACATCAGCGCGTCCTTGGGCATGTAGTCGGTCAGCGTGCTCGGCGGCGAGCCCGGCGCCGCGCCCGACAGATGGCGCGTGTAGTTCTCGATCCCCTTGCAGTGCCCGATCTCGGCGAGCATCTCGAGGTCGAAGCGCGTGCGCTGCTCGAGCCGCTGGGCCTCGACCAGCTTGCCCTGGGACACCAGCTGCGCCAGGCGGTCCGACAGCTCCAGCTTGATGCTTTCGACGGCCGTGAGCACCTTGTCGCGCGGCGTGACGTAGTGGCTGCTGGGATAGACCGTGAAGCGCGGAATCTGCTGCTTGATGCGGCCCGTCAGCGGATCGAACAACTGCAGGGTTTCGACCTCGTCATCAAACAGCTCGATGCGCAGCGCCAGCTCGGAATGCTCGGCCGGAAACACATCGATGGTGTCGCCACGCACGCGGAACTTGCCGCGGCTGAAATCCTGGTCGTTGCGCTGGTACTGCATGCGGATCAGCTGCGCAATGACGTCACGCTGGCCCATGCGGGCGCCCGTGCGCAGCGTCATGACCATGCGGTGGTAGCTCTCGGGCTCGCCGATGCCGTAGATGGCCGACACCGTGGCGACAATCACCACGTCGCGGCGCTCCATCAGGCTCTTGGTGCACGACAGGCGCATCTGCTCGATGTGCTCGTTGATCGCGCTGTCCTTCTCGATGAACAGATCGCGCTGGGGCACATAGGCTTCGGGCTGGTAGTAGTCGTAGTAGCTGACGAAGTACTCCACAGCGTTCTTCGGGAAGAACTCGCGGAACTCGCTGTAGAGCTGTGCCGCCAGGGTCTTGTTGGGCGCAAACACGATGGCCGGGCGCCCCATCTGGGCAATCACATTGGCCATGGTGAAGGTCTTGCCCGAACCCGTGACCCCCAGCAGCGTCTGGAATACTTCGCCGTCCCGTATACCCTCGACCAGTTTCTCGATGGCCTGGGGTTGGTCGCCAGCCGGTGGATAGGGTTGATAGAGCTCGAACGGCGAGCCTTCATAGGTGACGAATTGGCCAGACAATGGCAGATCAGTAGCTTGTTGCATAAAGTGGTGTACTGGCCTGCCCCGCAGGCCGCTAAAATTCCGGGGCTAACCCAAAAGACTAACTCAGCTTGGGGCTGGCAGCCACATTTTCATCCTCCGAGGATTTTTTTCATGTCTTTGTTTACTGCCGTCGAAATGGCCCCCCGCGACCCCATTCTGGGTCTGAACGAGCAATTCGCCTCTGATACCAACCCCGACAAGGTCAACCTGGGCGTGGGTGTGTACTTCGATGACAATGGCAAGCTGCCCTTGCTGCAGTGCGTCCAGACCGCGGAAAAGGCCATGATGGCCCAGCCCACGGCGCGCGGCTACCTGCCCATCGACGGCATCGTTGCCTATGACAACGCCGTCAAGGCATTGGTCTTCGGTGAAGGCAGCGAACCCGTTACTTCGGGGCGCGTGGCCACGGTTCAAGCCATTGGCGGCACGGGCGGCCTGAAGATCGGCGCCGACTTCCTCAAGAAGGTCAGCCCTGGTGCCAAGGTGCTGATTTCCGACCCGAGCTGGGAAAACCACCGCGCGATCTTCGTCAATGCCGGCTTTGAAGTCGACAGCTATGCGTATTACGACGCGCAAAAGCGCGGCGTGAATTTCGCAGGCATGCTCGCCAGCCTCAACGCCGCCGCCGCGGGCACGGTTGTCGTGCTGCACGCCTGCTGCCACAACCCCACGGGCTACGACATCACGGCCGACCAGTGGGACCAGGTCATTGAGGTCGTCAAGGCCAAGCAGCTCACGGCCTTCCTCGACATGGCCTATCAGGGCTTTGGCGAAGGCATTGCCGAAGACGGCGCCGTGATCGGCAAGTTCGTTGCCGCCGGCCTGGACATCCTGGTCTCGACCTCGTTTTCCAAGAGCTTCAGCCTCTACGGCGAGCGCGTGGGCGCGCTGTCGGTGGTCGCCAAGGACGCCGAGGAAGCCAAGCGCGTGCTGAGCCAGCTCAAGATCGCCATTCGCACCAACTATTCCAACCCGCCGATCCATGGCGGCGCCGTGGTCGCCGCCGTGCTCACCAACCCTGAGCTGCGCGCGCTGTGGGAAAAGGAGCTCGGCGAGATGCGTGTGCGCATCAAGGCCATGCGCCAGAAGCTCGTCGACGGCCTCAAGGCCGCGGGCGTGCAGCAGGACATGTCCTTCATCACCACCCAGGTCGGCATGTTCAGCTATTCGGGCCTGAGCAAGGACCAGATGGTGCGCCTGCGCAGCGAGTTCGGTGTGTACGGCACGGATACCGGCCGCATGTGCGTGGCTGCGCTCAACAGCAAGAATATCGGTTACGTCTGCCAGGCGATTGCCAAGGTCATTTGAGACACCCCCTGAGCGGCTGTCGCCGCTTCCCCCTCTCGACCTTCGGTGGAGGGGGACGGCGCCCTCGCTGCGGGGCGGCCCTTGCCCGGCGCCCCTGCTGTGGGACACGCCGGTTTCCTAGGCCAGAGACGTATAAATCGCAAAAAACCGCCCTCGGGCGGTTTTTCTTTTGGGAGCCGAGCAGGTGGAAACACCTGCGCATATCGTGCCAGCTTAGTCTGCTATCGCTCCCGAATCACGCACCACCTTGCCCCACTTCACGCTTTCCTTCCGGATGAAGGCGGCGAATTCGGCCGGCGTTTCGCTGTACGCTTCGGCACCCTGGTCGTTGATCTTCTTCTTGACCTCGGGCTGGGTCAGCACCTTGACCAGCGCGGTGTTGAGCCTGGCGACGATCGGCGCGGGCGTGGCGGCCGGCGCCAGCATGCCGAACCAGGAAGTGGCTTCATAGCCGGGAACGCCGGCTTCGGCGATGGTCGGCACGTCCGGCAGTTCGGGCGAGCGCTTGGCGGTGGTCACGGCCAGCGGTACCAGCTTGCCCGAGCGCACATGCTGGATCGCGGAGGGCATGTTGTCGAACATGATGCCGATCTGGTTGCCCAGCAGGTCGGTGACGGCCGGAGCGCTGCCCTTGTAGGGCACGTGCACCATGTCGACCTTCGCCAGGGTCTTGAACAGCTCGCCCGACAGGTGGATGGAGCTGCCGCTGCCCGACGAGCCGAAGTTCACCTTGCCCGGATTGGCCTTGGCATAAGCAATCAGCTCCTTGACGTTCTTATAGGGCTGATTCGGGTTGGCCACCAGCAGGTTGGGCACATTGGCCACGCGCGTGAGCGGCGCGAAGTCCTTGACCGGGTCGAAGGCCATCTTCTTGTAGAGCGAGGCGTTGATGGCATGCGTGCCCACCGTGCCCATGAACAGCGTGTAGCCGTCGGCCGGGGCCTTCGAGGCCAGCAGGGCGCCGATGTTGCCGCCGGCGCCGGGGCGGTTGTCCACCACCACCGACTGGCCGAGCTCGGCCGTGAGGCCCTGGGCAACGATGCGCGCGAGGATGTCGGTCGTGCCGCCGGCCGAGAACGGCACGATGATGGTGATCAGCTTGCTGGGATAGGCGGCCTGCGCCAGCGCGCCGGTGGGCAGCGCGGCGGCGCCGACGGCCAGGCTGGCGAGGGCGGCAAGAGCCGCGCGGCGGCTGGGGGTGTTTGTCTTCATCATTATGGTTTCTGTCTCTCTATTGGTTTGAATCTGCGGCGGTGCCGCCGCAGACAAGGGTTCAAGCCCTGGGGTCCGTCGAAACGGGGTGGATCAGACGCCGGCCACGCCCACGGTCATGCCGCCGCAGACATAGATCACCTGGCCGGTCACAAAGCCGCTGCGTGCATCGAGCAGGTAGCTGGCCGTGTGGGCCACGTCTTGCGGGGTGCCCACGCGCTTGACCGGCACCGACTCGATGATTGCGCGGGTGCGCGGTGCGTCGGGGGGGTTGGCTCGGTCGAACAGCTCGGTGCGGATGGGACCCGGGCCAATGGCGTTGGCGGTGATGCCGTAACGGCCCAGCTCGAGCGCCCAGACGCGCGTCATGCCGATCAGACCGGCCTTGGTGGCCGAGTAAGCGGTGCGCAGCTCCTTGCCCAGCGCGGCGCGCGAGGACATGTTGACGATGCGGCCAAAGCCCGCTTCCTTCATGCCCGGCAGCAGCGCCTGCATGCACTGGAAGGCGCAGCGCAGGTTCAGCGAGATCGCGAGGTCGAACTCGGCCAGCGTCTGGCTTTCGACATCGGCGGGCACGACCACGCCGACGTTGTTGACCAGGCGCGTGATCGGGCCGCCGGCCAGCGCCTCGCGCAACGCGCGTTCGGTGTCGGCCGCATCGGACAGGTCGGCGCGGATACCGTCGCCCACGCGGTCGATGACCACCGGCTCGAAACCTTCGGCGCGGCAGCGCTCGGCAATGGCCGCGCCAATGCCGCTGGCGCCGCCGGTGATCAGCACGCGCTGGCGCGCGCTGTCAGGATGGGTCGCTGTATTCATGGAAACTCCGAAAAGGAAATCAGACCCGCTCGAGGATCACGGCAATGCCCTGCCCCACGCCGATGCACATCGTGCACAGCGCGTAACGCCCGCCCGTGGCGTGCAGGCGGTTCACGGCAGTGGTCGCCAGACGCGCGCCGCTGGCGCCCAGGGGATGGCCCAGGGCAATCGCGCCGCCCCAGGCGTTGACGCGGGCGTCGTCGTCCTGCAGGCCCAATGCGCGCAGCACGGCCAGGCCCTGCGCGGCAAAGGCTTCGTTGAGCTCGATCACGTCCATTTGATCGAGCGTGAGGCCGGTCTGCGCCAGCACCTTGAGCGTCGCGGGCGTGGGGCCAAAGCCCATGATGCGCGGCGCGACGCCAGCCGTGG
>JBEVDH010000090.1:0-13734 GCA_040514115.1 Comamonas sp.
CGCCTGAAGATCGTTCAGGGACGGATAGCGGCCCGAAAGGAAGAAGCTCTGCAGGGCGCGGTCCTGCTGCACATACAGCAGCGTGCAGGTCGCCTCCTCGCCGTCGCGGCCCGCGCGGCCCGCTTCCTGGTAGTAGGCATCCACGCTGGCGGGCATCTGGTAGTGCAGCACGAAGCGGATATCCGGCTTGTCGATGCCCAGGCCGAAGGCATTGGTGGCGACCATCACGCGCGTGCGCCCCTCCATGAAGGCATCCTGTGCCTGTGCGCGCTCGGTGGCGTTGAGCCGCCCGTGGTAGAGGCCCACGGACTCGCCGGCGCCGGCCAGCTTGGCATGCACCTCCTCGGCGCACTTGACGGTGGCGGTGTAGACGATGCCCGCGCCCTCCTGCTGCGCGATCAGCGCCAGTGCGCGCGGCAGCCGGTCGGCGGTGCGTGCCAGCGGCTCGACGGCGAACTGCAGGTTGGGCCTGTAGGCGGCGGCCTGCACGACATCCTTGGCCGCGATACCCAATTGCTTGACGATTTCCTCCATCACGGACGGCTTGGCCGTGGCCGTGAGCGCCAGCACCGCGGGCGATCCCAGCGCGCGCACCGCGGGCGCGATCTCCAGGAACGCCGGGCGGAAGTCATGGCCCCATTCGGAGATGCAGTGCGCCTCGTCCACCACCAGCAGGCTCACCGGATGGCGCGCCAGCGCCGCCGTCAGTGCCGGGTCGGCGATCTGCTCGGGCGTGGTGAGCACGATGCGCGCGCTGCCGCTGTCGACGGCCGCGCGCGCCGCTGCCAGTTCCTCGCTGCCGATGGCGCTGTTGATCTGCACCGCCGCGATGCCCAGCGCGCGCAATGCGTCGCACTGGTCCTTCATCAGCGCCACCAGCGGCGAGACCACCACGGTGGTGCCCGGCAGCAGCACGGCGGGAAGCTGGTAGCACAGCGACTTGCCCGCGCCGGTCGGCAGCACCGCCAGCGTGCTCGTGCCCTGCAGCACGCGCTCGATCACCTCGAGCTGGCCGGGCCGCAGGCGCTTGAGGCCGAACACCTTGCGCAACGTGGTGTCGATGGGGGAGCTGCTGGAGGTGCGGCGCTTCGGGGCCGTCGTGGCGTGGGGAGCGGTGCTCATGGGAGGGCAGTGCCTGTGAGGAAGAAAGTGCTGCCGTGATGATCGGCTGGCAGGTTCAAGCCAGGCGCGGGACTGGCGCGCTCGACCTTGTCGGACGAAACGCGGTGGCGTGCGGCTGCGCCACGGGCCGCCAGGCGCGGGGCCGCATTGGGCTGCTCTCCGACAGACGCTGGCGCCGGCGCGTGCCTACCATCAGGCTTCGGCAGGCCGGGCTCGACCGACGTCGTCTGTGCGGCGCGGCGCCTCGGCAAGGCCCGCCCCGCAGCCACCCACGTCAGGGAGTTCCCATGAAAGACACCTCCGGAACCAGCGCCGCAGCCGGCGCCAGCGACCCACCCGCCGGCCCGCGGGAAGGACCCTGCGCCCCCATGGCGCCGGGCGACGAAGCGCCCAAGGGCACGCCCGGCACCGGCGAAAACATCTGCCGCAACTGCGGCGGCTCCGGCCGGCAGGGCAGCTCGACATGCCCGACATGCCAAGGGTCCGGCGTGGTGACGGTCGGCATCGGGGGCGCGTAGCACGGCTACGGTCTCCGCGGACGAATCCAGGCAGTCAGGGGTCCCCGGCTGCCGGCCAATGACTGAGGCCACCCAAAAAGCGTCAGCCCATAATTTGTTTTGACCGCCAGGTCATTGCTTCTTGCCGATAGTCCGATCCTGCAGCGCCTGCAAGCCTACCGGTTTGAGCCCATGCCCGACGGCAGGCTAGCGGCGCGACAGGCGCCGCTTTGCCGGGGCCTGCCGGTGCCACCGCCGCACGCCAGCGGCCTTCCTGTGCCAGGGGCCTGTGGCCATGACGAGCACGCCGGTGTGGTGGGCGCAATCAATGTCCTGGAGCGGACTGCGCTTGTCAGCCTGTGGAGAGGACCGGGGTGCCGCAAGGTGCTGGCGCAACCAGTCTCGGGGACGCAGGAACCTGCCGAGGTGGAGGTGCAAGAAGATGTCTCATGGATGGCGCCGGAGGGATCCCCCGCCTTCAGGCAGGGGAGGAGGTCAAACCGTGCGTGGCGCCAAGCTGGTGAATGCAGGTGCCTGCCTGAACATCCCAAACCTGCCTTCCCTCGCCAGACTGCTCGCTGCCTTGGCGGCTGCCCTGCCTGTCATGGCGATCTTCGCCGTAGGATTTCCCCCACGCCACCATGGCGCCAAGTCTTGCACCGCTTCCCAGGATAAAAGCCGAAGGTAGACGATTTACCTATGGGCGTAACGCGTGAGCCCATACGCCTGGCAAAGGCATTTCTGGCATGCACACCACGTGCGAGCAGTGCATGACTTGCCCGGCCCTCCACGCGCAGCAGGAGGTCTCCATGCAGAAATTTCAATCCCGAGAAGGTCAACCCGTTCCCGATGTGGCGTTCCGCTACCGCAAGAATGGCGAGTGGAAGGAAACGAACACTGAGCAGCTGTTCAAGGGGAGGACGGTCGCCTTGTTTTCGCTCCCGGGCGCCTATACCCCGACCTGCTCTTCCACCCATCTGCCGCGCTTCAACGAATTGGCCGAAACCTTGCGCGCCAACGGAGTGGACGAGATCATCGGCCTGGCGGTGAACGATCCTTTCGTCATGGAAAGCTGGGGCAAGGAGCAGGCCTGCGACAACGTATTCCTTCTTCCCGATGGCAACGCCAGCTTCACCGAGCGGATGGGCATGCTGGTCGACAAGAGCGAGCTCAATCTCGGCAAGAGATCCTGGCGCTACTCCATGCTCGTGCGCGACGGCATCATCGAGAAGATGTTCATCGAGAAGGAAGGTCCAGACGATCCACTCGAGGTGTCCGATGCGGATACGCTGCTGCACTACCTCAACAAGGATGCCAAGGTTCCGGACCACGTGGCGCTGCTGAGCCGCGAAGGCTGCCCGTTCTGCGCCAAGGCCAAGCAATTGCTCAAGGATGCAGCCATCCCCTATGTCGACATCAGCCTGCCCGACAGCATCCGCCGTCGGGCGTTGTACGCGCTTGCCAACGCCCAGACGGTGCCACAGCTCTTTGTGAACGGGAAATTGATCGGGGACAGCGAAGCCATCGAGCAGTGGGTGGGGCAGCGCACGGCGGCCTGACCGAAGTCAGCCGTCCCGCCCATCGATCTCCCGGCCCGTGCCCTGGGAATGGCAAGACGGCTCCCGCCCTGTGCGGTGTGCCGGGCCATTGCGGCACCCGCCTCGGCCCGGCAATGGCCAGCGCGCACAGCTACCCGCCGTTCACGAGAGACAGAGACCGCCCCCAGCGGGAGCCCTCAGGAAGGGCCGCTCTGCATCCCGCCGGCACCTTCGGCCATTTTGCAGTTGTCCCCCGAAACCGGCCCAGCGCACCCCCATCTTGTGCAAGACCGCAATGGGGTAATCCTTTAGAGCGCCTGACACAACCCTTGGTACGTCGTTGCGCTGTCTTGCCGTGCTGTTCGCACTGTCTGCGGCACCGCGCCTGGCCGGCCGCGCCTGGTCTCAACCGCAAATCTTCGATTGGCTGGGCTCTGTCAGGCGCTCTGAGTGGACTTTGGGCAGCTAAATATTCACAAGACAGGGGTGGGCCACCCAGAGGCCACGCCGGATGGATCTGCCAATGCGCCCGGTTTCGGCCCCTGGCGGGACATTCCTGCACAAGATAGGGGATACCGTCCCTGCATGCGGCGGTGGAGCGGGTCCCGTTTTTGGTTTCAGATCGCCTTGAATTTCACAAGATAGGGGTGAACGGGATCGAACCAGTCCGTTTGCCCTGCGGATCCAGGCGGTTGTGCCTGATTCAAACCCGCAAAGCACACTTGCACAAGCCAAGGGGGGCCAGGGCCCGCGATGTGGCCTTGGCCCGGCCACCCCTATCTTGTGAATGCATGGCGCTGCACGGGTCGCACAAACCAGGGGGCAGTTGATCACAATCGAAGGGGTGGGTTTGCACAAATCAAGGGAGATTGCTTCACAATATACGGGTGAACGCTTCACAAGGCAGGGGAGGCGACGGGCCCGCGGGCCTTGCCAGCATTGGCTTCGCGCTGCCTAAAGTAGGAAACTACTTAAAGTAGTATTGAAAATAAAGAAACGCATACCGCGTTGTGGGTCCACAGAAGTGACAAAACCAACCCGGCGCAAAGCCAGCCAAAGCGCTATCGATGTGGACGCCAGGGAGCTGCCGCCTGGCGATGGGGCGGGCACGCAGCTCATCCCCTTGGCGCTCTTGCCGCCGGATCCCGTGGATGGCGCCTTGCCCGGCGATCCGCAGGACAAGCCCTTTGCCACCTTCTTCATCCAGCGCAAGAACCAGGGCTCCAACTTCAAGAAGCCCAATCCCCTGGTCCATAACAAGCCGCATGCCGTCATGACGGTGATGCAGCAAAAGCTCACGAACATCATGCTGCGCCATGCGCAGCAGAACCAGCCGCTGGAGCCGGCCACCTGGAAGATCTCGGTGGAGGAGATGCTGCGCCTGCTGAACATCCGAACGCGCAACTACGAGCACATCGAGAAGACCATCGATGAGCTCATGTCCATCAAGCTGCGGCTGGACGTGTTCGAGGAAAAGGGGCTGGCCAAGCACTTTGCCGTGGTGTTCCCCTATGCCAAGCTCTATGCGGGAGAGATCACCTTCAAGATCGAGTCCAAGGCGTTGCTGCTGCTGGGCGACAGTCCCTCGTACACCAGCCTCGACCTGCTCGAGCTCAGCGCCCTGTCGAAGGTCTGCTCGGTACCGCTGTTCGAGTTCTGCTCGCGCTACCTCGGCATCGGCTCCACCCGCCGCGTGCCCTGGCAGGACCTGCGCGACATGCTGGTCGCGTCCAAGAACATTCCCAACAAGGCCCAGCAATGGAGCACCTTCAAGGAACGCTACCTCGACCCTGCGATCAAGGACATCAATGCGTCGACCAAGCTCTACATCGAGGTGGAGACCGAGCGCTACAAGACCAAGGTGACGAACCTGCGCTTCCATGTCAGCCGGCAAAAACTCGCCCTGGAGATGTCGGCCGCCAACAGCAATTCCGAGGCCAAGAAGCACCTGGTGGATGCCATGCAGGCCCTCGGCCTGATCGACAAGGCCATCTACAAGCTGCTGAGCACCTACAGCGAAGAGCAGATCGACGGGGCGCTCAAGCACACGAAGTGGCGCGTCACCGAGTCCAAGCTGCGCAAGCTGACCTATCCCAGCCGCTACTTCCTGACCTCGCTGAAATCGGGCCACTACCAGGAATTCCTGGATGGCAGGACCACCCCGGCGACCGCGGAGCTGTTTCCGGTGACCGATGGCCGGCACCGCGTGCCGCCCGCGAGCGCGCAGGAAACCCAGGCGCCGCCGCCTGTTGCAAGAAAAGCAGGGGCCGCAGCAACCAAATCCAAAGCCAGCAACGGCCTCAACAAGGGCCGCGCCAAGCTCATCGCTGCGGTCGAGAAGCAGCGCATCCTGGATCTGAAGGTGATTCTCGGGGAGCTGGAAGGGCCGGCATTGCAGGCTATCTACGATGAATACAATGCCACGCTTGGCGTGGAAGCGAGCAAGATCAAGCGCGGGCGCAACCGCGCCGGGGTTCTGCCGTCGTTTCACGCCTGGTATGCCAGGAAGCTCTGGGGGGAGGAGGTTGGCGACTCCGAGATCGTCGGCATGATGGAGCGCATGCTCAGCGCCTGAAGCCGCCTTTTCGCCCCATCGGCACAAACCAGGGGGTGTCCGGGCGCAGCGCTGCCAGGGATATATCGACGCCGAGGCGGAGATTCCGCGCCTGGAGGCCCGGCCCAGCAGGTCACTGCCTGCAAGCTCACCCCTGGCTTGTGCAGCCAGACGCTCCTGGCGCGGACCGGCACCGCAGAAAGACGAATCAGACGTCTGAACACCAGGTCATCATTTCCGAGCTCACCCCTGGCTTGTGCAGGATTGCGCTCGAAGCCCACGGCCGAGACAGCGCAGCAGCGACTCTCGGGCACCGTTCCCCCGAACCGGCAGGGCCGGGGCAAGCACCGCACCTGGACGTGTGTCCCATGGCGTGCGGTCTGCATAAAAAGCAGGGATTTGCACAAGAAAGGGGTGGGTCCAGGAAATGCACGGGCTGCCGGGACAGGGCGGAGATTCCAGGCGCCGGAGATCGGCTCCAGCATCGGTGGTGCGCATGCGGCTTGGATCCAGCGGCCCGCTGGCATGTTTGCCCGGCGGTCCGAGCAGGCTACGGCGCTGGCCTGGAGTTTGGGACTGCGCCCGCGCTCTCACCCCCATCTTGTGAAAGTCTGACGCCGGAATGCACCGCCTCCTGCATCTGGAACCGGCCCATCGGCCATGCCACGGCCACCGTGGGTTCTTGGAACGGCGAGAATGGAGCACATGCAAATGACATCCAACCTTCCCGCCCCGGCCCGCCGCTGGCTCGTTCCCGGTTTGCTCGCGACCCTCGCGGTTGCAGGCTGCGCCTCCGCACCACCGGTCGAAACCAAGGCACCGGCGCCATTGGTGACCGCCGCCAGCTCCGCTCCCGTTCCCACCCCGGCTCCGGCCCCCACCCTGTCCACCGAAGCCGAGCGCGACCAGAAGTTTGCCCGCTGGATTGCCGATTTCAGCGCCAGCGCCCGCGCCGCCGGCATCGACGAGGCGACGCTGCAGTCCGCCTTCGGGAACGTGCGCTTCATCTCGCGCGTCGTCACGTCCGACAGGGCGCAGCCCGAGTTCACGCGCACGCCATGGGCCTACCTTGACAGCGCGGTGTCGGCGCAGCGTATCGCGCGCGGCCAGGAAAAGCTCCAGCAGTTGCGCGCCCAGGTCGACCCCATTGCCGCGCGTTATGGCGTGCCCACGCCCATCCTGTTTGCGATCTGGGGCATGGAGAGCAATTACGGCAGCAATGTCGGCGACATCCCGACCATCGACGCGCTGGCGTCGCTGGGCTTCGAGGGACGGCGCGAGGACTGGGCGCGCGGCCAGTTGATGGCTGCATTGAAGATCCTGCAAAACCGCGACATCGCGCGCGCGCAGATGATCGGCTCGTGGGCCGGGGCGATGGGCCAGACGCAGTTCCTGCCCTCGAACTTCCTGGCCTATGCGGTCGATGCCGATGGCGACGGCCGCCGCGATATCTGGGGCAGCGTGCCCGATGTGATGGCCTCGACCGCGAACTTCCTGGCGCGCTCGGGCTGGCAGGCTGGCCAGCCGTGGTGGACCGAGGTCCGCTTGCCTTCCGGATTCGACCATGCACGCGCCGAAGCCGATGTGCGCCAGACAAGCGCCCAATGGGCTGGCGAGGGCGTTCAGTCCATGGACGGCACGCCGCTGCCGGCGCTCGAGGGCACCTCGATACTGCTGCCTGCGGGTGCCCGCGGCCCGGCCTTTCTGGTCGGCGCCAACTTCCGCACCATCCTGCGCTACAACAACTCGAGCAGCTATGCGCTGGCCGTCGGCTTGCTGGCGCAAAGGCTCGCTGGCAGCCCAGGGGTGCAGGCCCCCTGGCCGCGCGATTTGCAGGCACTGAGCAGCAGCCAGGTGAAGGCGTTGCAGGCGGCGCTCAATGCCCGCGGCTTCGACACCGGCACGCCCGACGGCACCATGGGCCCGGCCACGCGCCGCGGCGTGCGCCAATACCAGCAGAGCCAGGGCTTGCCGGCGGACGGGTATCCGACGCTGGAGTTGCTGCAGCGCCTGCAGTGACGCCGCGGTATCTCGCGCGAGGCTGACAAGCACCCCTGAACCCCGCGTGCAGGGCTCCGGCCCTGAATGGACCAGCCAGGCGCGTCGGCTTCTGTGAGGCAGGTCTACACGCGCAGCTTCGACGCCAGCAGCATGTCGAACAACAGCTGCGCCGCGGCCGGGAGAGCCTTGCCGCGCCGTGAAATCAGCCCCAGGGTACGCGACACGCTGGGCTCGGCAAGCTCGATGGCGGCCAGCCCTGCCTGTCCGTCCGGCGGCAGTGCCATTCTGGGAACCACCCCGACACCGAGCCCGGCAAGCACCAGGCTGACCAGCGCGGGAACATGGTTGACCTCGCAGAACCAGCGCGGGCGCTCCTGCACATGCGCCAGTGCCTGGTCGATGAGAAAGCGGTTGCCGCTGCCCTGCGCCAGGGCAATGTAGCTTTCGCCGCTCAGCTCGCTCCAGCGTATCGCCCGGCGCTTGGCCAGCCGGTGCCGCTTGGGACAGGCCAGCACAAAGGGCTCCTCGATCAACGGCTGGAACTCGATATCGGCTTCCTGCGTGCCGATGTACGTGACGCCAAAGTCGGCCTCGCCGCGCGTCACCGCGAGCAGCACGTCGCTGGAGGATTCGTCCAGGACGCGGATCCTGATGCGCGGGTAGCGCCGGTGGTACTCCGCAATGACGCTCGGCAGGAAATAGCCGACGGCGGAGGGCACACAGGCCAGCGTCACCTCTCCCGAAAGCCGCTCCGCCACGTCCTGGATTCCCAGCAGCGCGCTGGCCAGTTCGTTGAGCACATTGCGCGCCTTGGGCACGAAGGCGCGGCCCACGGTGGTGAGCTCGACCTTTCGCGTGGTCCTGGTGAAGAGCGCCACGCCCAGCGCATCTTCGAGCTTGTCGATGCGCCGCGACAGCGCGGACTGCGACAGGTGCAGCGCCTGCGAGGCGGCGCGCAGGCTGCCCAGATCGGCCACGGCCAGAAAGGCGCGCAGGTCGCCAAGGTCGAAGTTCATGCAGCCACCTTCTTGCGTCAAACGCATTAATTGCTTGGATATTTGCACTTTACAGCAGATCAGGCGGCTCGCAAGATGGGCACCAGAGGCAGGCAAAGCACACAGCCGCCCATATCCAGGAGCAGGAGACATATGAACCCCCATCACACCCCGCAGGCCCAGCGGCGCAACCTTGCCAAGGCGCTCTTTTTGTCGGCAGTCACCGTTGCCACGCTGTCAGGCGCCATAACGGCTGCCGCACAGGAGTGGCAGCCCACGCGCCCCATTCGCCTGCTCGTGCCCTATGGTCCGGGAGGCAGCTCTGACGTCATAGCCCGCGCCATGGCCGTGGAGATGGGCCACGGCCTGGGCCAATCCGTGGTCGTGGAGAACAAGCCCGGCGGGCAGGGCTCGATCGCAATGATCGAAGGCGCCCGCGCCGCGCCCGATGGCTACACCCTGGTGCTCGGCCATGTCGGCACGATGGCGGTGAATCCGGCCATGATGTTGAAGCTGCAATATGACGTGGACAAGGACTTCGCCCCCGTCACCTTGCTCACCCGGGTGCCGATGCTGTTTGCCGTCGGCCCGTCGGTCCATGCGAAGACGCTCGGGGAATTCATCGCCCTGTCCAGGGCCCAGCCGGGCAAGCTGAACTATGGATCGGCCGGCAACGGCAGCGCCGGGCACCTGGCGTTCGAGATGCTCAAGGACACGGCCAGGGTGGACCTGACCCATGTGCCGTACAAGGGCACGGGAGCGCAGATGACCGACCTCCTGGCGGGCACCATCGATGCGGCTTCGGCGGGCCTGCCGGGGTTCTTGCCGCATGTCAAAGCCGGCAAGCTGAAGATTCTTGCCGTCGGCGCCGTCGAGCGGCTGCCCGCTATTCCGGAGGTGCCCACGGTGAGCGAGCTGGGATATCCCGGGTTTGAAAGCTCCCAGTGGTTTGGATTGATCGCTCCGGCCAAGACGCCGCCCCAGGTCATCGAACGCATCAACAAGGAAGCCCAAAAGGCGCTGAAAACAGCCTCCGTCAAGCGCCGCCTCGAGGAAGACTCAAGCACCGCCGTGGGGTTGGGCCCCAAGGAGTTCGCCGGCTTCATCACCTCCGAAAAGAAGCGCTGGGGCGATGTAGTGCGCAACGCCAAGCTCCAGGCCGACTGAGCCTTACATTCAATTTGCCACCCACCGATCGCACGCCATGAACGCACGCACCGAAAACCAGATACTCATTCCCGAAGACCAACTGCGCCAGCTGGGCCTGCAGGCATTCCAGGGCCTTGGCCTGTCCGAAGAACACGCCGCCGACGTGGTGCAGGTCCTGCTGCTGGCCGACCTCTTCGGGCTGTCCACCCATGGCCTCAGCCGCATCGAGTCCTATGGCGAGCGGCTTGATGTCGACGGCATTGCCAAGGCGCCGCAGATCACCCGGGAGCGCGTGGCGCCCGGTATCTTTCGCGTCGACGGCGCCAACGGGGTCGGGCCGCTGGTGGGCATGCAGGGGCTGCGCGCCGCAATGGAAGCGGCGCGCGAGTGCGGCATCGGCGCGGCCTTCGTGCGCGGCAGCAACCACTTCGGGCCGATCTCGCCCTACAGCTACCTGGCCGCCGAGGAAGGCTTCGCCAGCATCATCGGCAGCAATGCCACCACCACCATCGCCCCCTGGGGCGGCAGCGACGCGCGCCTGGGCAACAGCCCGCTGGGCTTTGGCGTGCCCGGCCCGGACGGTGCGCACTTCTTGCTCGACATGGCCATGAGCGTCGTGGCGCGCGCCAAGATCCGCAATGCGCTCAAAGCCGGCTCGCAGATTCCCGACACCTGGGCCACGGATGCCCAGGGCCGCAAGACCACCGACCCCAAGGTGGCGCTCGACGGATTCCTGCAGCCCATCGGCGGCCACAAGGGGTACGGCCTGGCGCTGATGGTCGACCTGTTTGCGGGCCTGCTGTCCAACGCGGCGTATCTGACCCACGTGAAGTCGTGGGTCGATGCACCCGACGAGCCGCAGAACCTCGGCCATTTCTTCATCCTCATCGATGTCAAGCGTCTGGGCTCGGGCGCCTGGCTTGCCGAGCGCATGAAGGACTTTGCGCAGATACTGCACGCAAGCCCGGCGGTGGAGAGCGCCAAGCCGGTCATCGTTCCGGGTGAAATCGAGCTGGCCCATCTGGCTCGGCAGCGTGCACAGGGCATTGCGCTTAGCACGCAGGTGCTTGCGCTGCTGCAGGAGCGCGCCAAGCAGGCCGGCCAATAAGGAAAGCAAGCATGCGCAAATTCGACCAAAGCGTCATCGACGAGTTTTCTTCGACCGGCCGACTGCGGGCCTCCATCAACCTGGGCAATCCCATCCTCGCGCGGCGCGCCGCCGATGGGCAGCCGGCTGGGGTTTCCATCGACCTGGCACACGAGTTTGCGCGCCAGTTGGGCGTTGGCATCGAGCTGGTGGTCTTCGACTCAGCCGGCAAGTCCGTCGAGGCCGTGACGGCAGAGCAGGCGGACATCGGGTTCTTTGCCGTGGACCCGGTGCGCGGCGCGGGCCTGCATTTCACTGCGCCCTATGTGCTCATCGAAGGCGCCTATCTGGTGCAGGAGGCATCGCCGATCCAGGACAACGCCCAGGTCGATGCGGCCGGCGTGCGGGTGGTAGTGGGCAAGGGCAGCGCCTACGATCTCTATCTCACGCGCGAGCTCCAGTCCGCGCAGATACTGCGCGCGCCCACTTCGCCCGCCGTGGTAGAGACCTTTCTCGCGCAGGGGGCCGAAGTCGCGGCCGGCGTGAAGCAGCAGCTGGAGTTCGATGCCGCCCGGCTGGGCGGCCTGCGGCTGCTGCCCGGGCGCTTCATGGTCATCCAGCAGGCGATGGGCTTGCCCAAGGGGAAAAGCGCCGCCGCGGCGCAGGCGCTGTCCGCGTTTGTCGAGGAAATGAAGCGCAGCGGGTTCGTTCAGCGGGCACTCGAGGCACACGGCATCGAAGGTGCCTCGGTCGCGCCGCTGCAGTAATGCAAGGGCTGCGGCACGGGCGAAAAAATGGGTGCCGCCGGGCACCCATTTTTGTCGTTTGCTATTTACTCCATAGCTGTCAGGACCGGTCTCACTGGTCCAGCGCAATGCGGTACACGCTGTAGCTGCCGTCGCCGCCATTGACCCCGGTATCGTCCGCACGGTCCACGCTGACATTCGTCAGGCCGGCAGCCTGGGCCACGGCCAGCGCGTTCTTGCCGGACTTGAACAGCACCTTCCCCGTGGTCGCCACCCTGGCGAAGCGCCAGCTGCTGGTGGCGCCGTTGGCGGCGCGGGTGATGGTCTTCTTCGCCTTGACGTAGTTCAACACCACTTCGCGGTTGGCGTCGGGCGAGGCCCAGACGATGTCAAACGTCTTGCCCGTGCCCAGGATGAACGGGGCGCTGCTGTTGGCGCGGTAATTGTTGGTGGCCACGATGAACTGCTGCGCGTTGTCCATGGGCTGGCCCTTGTAGCGCAGGTTCCGGATGCGCTCGCCGCCCTTGGCCGGGTCGTTGACGTTGTACTTGGGCTGGGTCACGTCGATCTCGTAGCTGATGTCCGGGCTGGTGAACACGTCGAAGTTGTAGCCAGGGAAGGAGGCGCCGGGCTGCACACCCACCCTGCTGTCATTGAGCAGCCACTGGTCTTCGGCCTTGCCCGGGTCGATCTGGTTGAAGCGGTTGGCGGCGTTTTCCAGCCACAGCTTGATCTGCGCGCCCGTCACTTTCACCGCATGGATGGTGTTGTTGTCATACAGGTACAGGTCGGCAGCGGCCGAGACGGTCATGGTGCCGGCCGCGACGTCGGTGAAGTCACTGCTGTCGGAGTAGCCGGCCTTGAACGGCGCCGTGACGGAGAGCACCGGCAAGCTGGCGTACTGGGGCAGGCTGGCCAAAACGTAATTGGCTACGTACTCCTGCTGCGCCTGGTTGACGATCTGCAAGGCCCCTACATTGCCCACGTCGGCGAACATCGAGCTCATGCGGAAGTCGCTGGTGCCGATGGGCGAGGCAACGTAGCTGCGGGTCTTGTCGTGCAGCTCCTGCACCGCCGCCACCACGGCCGGGTCGGAGTCCACATACACGGTTTTACCCGCCGCATCCCTGGATTCGGTGGTGCGCACCTGCACGTCGGTCTTGGCGGTGTTCACCGACCATTTCTTCGCGGTGGCGTCCCATTGGAGCGCGTAGTTGATGATGCCCAGGCCCTTGCCCCACGAGCTGGCCATGACGGCCGGCACGCCGTTGACGGTGCCCTTGGCGTTGTCGGCCCCCGCGAACTTGTAGAAGGGGCTGGCGCCGCGGTCGGGGAAGGTGTTGTGCTCGTGGCCCATCACGATGCCGTCGATGCCCGGCACGTCCTTGGTGATGTAGTAGCCGGGGTTCTCCATGTGGGCGAAGTAACCGCTTGCGCTCATGCCGCCGTGCAGCAGCACGAACACCAGATCGGCGCCCTTGGCGCGCACCTCGGGCACATACTTCGCGGCGGTGTCGCGGCCGTCCTGCGTGGTGATCCTGCCTTCGAGCTTGTCCTTGTCCCAGTTGAGGATACCGGGCGTGGTGATGCCGATCACGCCGATCCTGATCGGCAGCGTGACGGCCTTGCCGTCGGCCTGGGTGGCGGTGACGCTGCGCTCGAGGATGACATAGGGGTCCACCAGCGGCTTGTTGCTTTTGAGGCTGGTGACGTTGGCCGTGACGATGGGAAAGCCCGGTCCCTTGTCCTTGGAGCCGATCTTCGGGTCCACGCCCGCGACATCCAGCCCGCCGCCCAGGATCTGGCTCAGATAGGGCAGGCCGAAATTGAACTCATGGTTGCCCAGCACGCCGGCGTCGTACTTCAGCGTGGCCATGGCCTTGTACATGGACAGCTGCTGCGTGGCCGGTATCGGGGCGACCTGCGCCTCGTAGGTGCCCAGCACCGTGCCCTGGATGGTGTCGCCGTTGTCCACCAGCAGGTTGTTGGGGAAGTCGGCGCGCGCCTTGCGGATCAGCGTGGCGGTGCGCTCCAGGCCGACGGCC
>JBEVDH010000116.1:0-24812 GCA_040514115.1 Comamonas sp.
GGATATCGTCGCGCACCAGCCCCCGGGCCTGGGCGCGCTCGAGCGCCGGCGCAAGGGTGCCCCAGACCTGCTGGCGCATATGGTCGAAGCGCGGGTCGCTGAGGCTGGAACTGCGCCAGTAGTCGGACAATGCCGGCGAGCGCACGATGCGCTCGGACAGATAGGCCATGAGCGCAAAGAAGGCGTCGGGGCGGTCCTGCAGCGCCTGCGCCTGCGCCTGCAGCCGCTCGGTCGTGCGCTCGAGCAGCGCCAGCAGGATGGCATCGCGGTCGGGAAACTGCCGGTACAGCGTGGCGCGGCCCACGCCCGCGCGTTCCACCACGAGTTCCAGCGGCGCGTTGACGCCATGGGTGATGAACACGGCGTCGGCCGCATCGAGCAGCTGCGCGCGGCGCGTTGCAGCATCGGGGCGCTTGGTGGGGGTGGGCTTCATGGAGAACAATTATCGGACAACTTTGTCCGTTATGGCGCCGTGCCCGAATTGTCCTTGATGCGTCTGGTTCTTTTCATGCGCGCTGCGTGCGCTCGCGCTCGATGCCGCGGCCAATGGTCGCCGCCATCATCCCCAGCTCCTGGGCCAGCACCTCGAGGATGTCGTCCAGCGTGACCATCCCGACCAGCACCTGCTGCGGCGCGACGACCGGGATGCGCCGCACGCCATGCGCGCGCATGCTGCGCAGCACGTCGATCAGCGAAGCGTCTTCATCGGCCGTGACGGGTTTGGCGCTCATCACATCGCCGACGTTGAGGTTCTCGGGCACCAGCTCGGGTGCCACCACGGAAATCACGATGTCGCGATCGGTGAGCAGGCCCGCCACGGTGCGCAGCCCCTGCGTTTCATCGACCACGACCAGCGCGCCTACATGGTATTGGCGCATCAGCTGGGCGGCCGTCACCAGGTCGGTATGGCGAAAGGCGATCGCCACTTCGCGCGTGCAGATGTCGCCAGCAGTCAAACGTTCGCTCATGGCAGCCTCCAGCAGAAAAAGCGGTCTGCGGCCGGGCAGCGTGTCCCGGGGCCTGGTGTCGATGATGGCTCCAACGCCCGGTGCGGTCAATTGCGCCCTGCATCCATGACACGCGTGTCTGTCCTACCCGGGGGGTGGGCACGCGTGGCTAGGCTGGAGCCCTGGTCTGCACCGCGGGCTGGCGCCGCACTGTGCGGCGACTTGTCTGTCGTCATTTGAGAAGGTCCGCACACCATGCAGCTCTCCGTTGCTCCCGCCGCCGCCCCGCTTCGCGCCCCGGCAGCGCAGTCCAAGCCCGAGCTTCGCCTGGTGCCAGATCTGCCGCATGCACCGAATGCACCGGATGCGCCGGATGCGCTGGATGCGCTGGATGAGCGCGAGCTCCTGGCGCAGGAGCTGGCGCGCGCGCCCGCGCGCATTTCCTCCAAGTATTTCTACGACCAGCGCGGCTGTGAGCTGTTCGAGGCCATCACGCGCCTGCCCGAGTACTACCCCACGCGCACCGAAAAGGCCCTGCTGCTCGAGCGCGGCGCCGAGATCGCGGCCAGCGTCGGGCCCGTGACTTCCCTGATCGAGCTGGGCGCGGGCAATTGCGAGAAGGTCCGGTTGCTGCTGCCCGCGCTGCAGCCCCGGTGCTTTGTCGGTGTCGATATCGCCGGGGACTTCGTGCAGGCTGCCGTCGATCAGGTGGGCAAGGAATTTCCCGGGCTTGAAGTCTGCGCTGTGGGAGCCGACATCACCGCGCCCGTCACCTTGCCCACGCACATCGCGCCCGAAGGCCGGCTGGTGTTCTACCCGGGCTCGTCGATCGGCAACTTCAACCCCAGTGGCGCGATGACGCTGCTGCGCCAGATGCGCGCGCTCGCCGGCGAGGGCGGCGGGCTGCTGATCGGCATCGATCTGCCCAAGGCCACCGCGGTGCTCGAAGCTGCCTACGACGATGCGGCTGGCGTCACGGCCGAGTTCAATGTCAATGCCCTGCGCCACGTGAACCAGTGCCTGGGCAGCGATTTCAAGCCGGCGCAATGGGAGCATGTGGCGTTTTTCAACCACGCGCGCTCGCGCATCGAGATGCATCTGCAGGCGCGCGAGGCGTTGCAGGTGCGCTGGCCGGGCGGCGCGCGCGCGTTTGCCGCGGGCGAGCGCATCCATACCGAAAACAGCTACAAATACCCGCTGCCGCTGTTCCTGCAGATGCTCACGCAGGCCGGTTTCCAGGGCGCGCGCGTCTGGACGGACGACAACGACTGGTTTGCCGTGATCCATGCTCAGGCCTGAGGAGCAGGGGGCCACGCCCCGGACCCTGTCGGCGCTTGTCCGCGCATATGCGGATGTGCGCCGCGCGAGTCTTGCGCTGGTCGCGCCGCTGTCGCCCGAGGACTGCTGCGTGCAGTCCATGCCCGACGCGAGCCCCGTCAAATGGCATCTCGCGCACACCACCTGGTTTTTCGAGACCTTTGTGCTGGAACCCAACGAGCCCGGCTTCGCGCCGTTCCACCCTGCGTTTCGGGTGCTGTTCAATTCCTACTACCAGGGCGTGGGCGCGCGCCACCCACGCGCCGAGCGCGGGCTGATCACGCGCCCGGCGCTGCAGCAGGTATTCGACTACCGCACCCAGGTCGATGCGCGCATGCAGGCGCTGCTCGCGCGCCCGCTCGAGGCAAAGCTGCTGGCGCTGATCGAGCTGGGGCTGCAGCACGAGCAGCAGCACCAGGAGCTGCTGCTGACCGATATCAAGCATCTGCTGTCGCGCAATCCGCTGGCGCCGGCGTATGCCGATGCCGCTGGGCCCGGTGCGCCTGCCGATCCCGTGCCGGTGCGCTGGCTGCGGGTCGACGCCGGCCTGCGCGAGATCGGCCATGCGGGCGCAGGCTTTGCGTTTGACAACGAATCGCCGCGTCACAGCGTCTATCTCAACGGCTGCGAGATCGCCTCACGCCCCGTGAGCAATGCCGAGTACCAGGCCTTTGTCGATGGCGGCGGCTACGCCGAGCCCGCGCACTGGCTGGCCGAAGGCTGGGACTGGCTGCAGGCGCGCGGCCGCGCGGCGCCGCTGTACTGGCAGCGCGGCGATACCGGCGGCTGGACCGAATTCACGCTGCACGGCCTGCAGCCGCTGCAGCCCGCGTTGCCCGTCGTGCATCTGTCGTACTACGAAGCCGATGCCTATGCGCGCTGGGCGGGCGCGCGGCTGCCGACGGAAGCGGAGTGGGAATGCGCGGCGCTGGCGCCGGGTGCCCCGGCCCAGGCCCAGGCCGAATGCGGGCAACGGCTGCACCCCGCGGCCACGGACGCGCCGGGTGAAGTCTGGGAATGGACCCAGTCCAGCTATGCGCCGTACCCGGGCTTTGCCCCGGCGCCGGGGGCCGTGGGCGAATACAACGGCAAGTTCATGGTCAACCAGTATGTGCTGCGCGGCGGCTCGTGCGCCTCGCCGCCGGGCCATGTGCGGCCCACTTACCGCAACTTCTTTCCCACGGGTGCCTGCTGGCAGTTCACCGGCGTGCGGCTGGCGCGCGATCTTCAAACCGCCAGCTGAACGAACACCATATCCGCCGGCGCATGCACCTGCGCCAGCGTCGACTGCGCCAGCAGCCGCGCACCGTTCGGCAACTGCAGGCTGTAGATCAGATGGCTGCCGCGGAACTTGCATTCAAGCACCTGGGCCGGCAGGCCCGTCGCGCCCAGTGCCAGCTGTTCCGGGCGCAGCAGCACGTCGGCACCTTGTTCATTTGGATAATGCGGCAGCGAGGCAGGAAGTTCTCCAAGCACCGTCTGCCAGCCGCCCGCGGCATGGCGCGTGGCGGGCAACAGCACGCCTTCGCCGACGAATTGCGCCACCTCGCGCGTGGCCGGCGCACAGTAGACCTGCATGGCCGAGCCCCATTGCATCAACTGCCCGCGCGCCATCACGCCGATATGGTCGGCCATTGCAAAGGCTTCGTGCTGGTCGTGCGTGACCATCAACGCCGTGGCCTGGGCCTGCTTGAGAATCGCCCGCACCTCGCGCGCAATGCTCTCGCGCAGGCTCGCGTCCAGGCTGGAAAAGGGCTCGTCCATCAGCAGCAGCCGCGGCCTGGGAGCGAGCGCGCGCGCCAGCGCCACGCGCTGCTGCTGGCCGCCCGAGAGCTCGTGCGGCCAGCGCTTTTGCATGCCCTGCAGGCCGACGAGCTCGAGCATCTCGGCCACGCGCGCGGGGCGCTCGGCGGCCGGCAGGCGGTGCAGGCCGAAGCCCACATTGCCCGCCACGTCGTGGTGCGGAAACAGCGCATGCTCCTGGAACACCATGCCGATATCGCGGCGCTGCGGCGGCAGGCAGTGGCCGGGTGTCGAGACCTGCTGGCCCTGCAGCGCGATGCTGCCGGCACGCACCGGCTCGAAGCCCGCGATCGCGCGCAGCAAGGTGGTCTTGCCGCAGCCCGAGGCGCCCAGCAGGCAGCCGATCTCGCCCTGGGCCAGGGTCAGGCCCACGCCATGCACAACGGTGGTGGCGCCATAGCCCAGCGAAACATGGTTGACTTCAAGCATCACTAATTTCCGGTTCTTTCATCGGTCGGTCTGGCGCATCAGCAGCACCACCGGCAGGACTCCGACCAGCACGATGGCCAGCGCCGGCAGCGCGGCCTGGTCCCACAGCGACTCGGACGTCAGCTGGAACACGCGCACCGCCAGGGTGTCCCAGCCGAACTGGCGCGTCATCAGGGTGATCGGCATTTCCTTCATCACATCGACCATCACCAGCAGGAAGGCCGACAGCAGCCCGGTGTGCAGCAGGGGCAGATGCAGGCGGCGCAGGGTCTGCCATGGCGACAGGCCCAGCGAGGCGCAGGCGTCTTCCTGGCGCTGCGTGATGCGCTGCATCGCGCTGTCGGTGGCGTGAAAGGCCACGGCCAGAAAGCGCGCGGCCAGCGCCAGCAGCATGGCCGCCAGGCTGCCCTTGAGAATGCCCAGCGACTCGATGCCCAAGGGCGCGAGCCAGGCCATCAGCCGCGCGTCGAGCCAGGCAATGGGCACGAACACGCCCACCGCCAGCACGACACCGGGCAGGGCGTAGCCCAGCACCGCCAGGCGCACCGTCCAGCGTGTGAGCGGATCGGCATGGCGCCGGCGCACCCAGGCGAGGATCAATGCGAGCGCGGTCGCCACGGCCGCCGTGACGAGTCCGAGAAACAGCGTGTTCCAGGCATGGCCCCAGTAGTCGGCGTTCAGGTCGGTGCGCCACACCGACAGCGCCCAGAGCACGATCTGCAGCATCGGCACCGCAAAGGCCGCGGCAAACACCAGCAGGCAGCTGCCGCTCGCCAGCCAGCGCGCCGCGCCGTGCAGCGCAATGCGCTGGGCGCGCGCGGGCGAGGCATGAAAGCGCTGCGCGCTGCGCGAGCGCTGCTCGGCCGCGACCAGCAGCAGCACCACCAGCACCAGGAGGCTGGCAAGCTGCGCCGCGGCCGCCATGTTGTGCATGTCGAACCACGACTTGTAGAGCGCGGTGGTGAAGGTGTCGTAGTTGAAGACGGCAATGGCGCCGAAATCGGCCAGCACTTCCATCAGCACCAGCGCCAGCCCCGCGCCGATCCAGGGCCGGGCCAGCGGCAGCGCGACCTGGAAGAAGGCGGCAAAGGGGCTCAGACCCAGCGCCTGCGCGGCCTCGAGGCAGCGCCGGCCCTGGGTCAGAAACGCGCTGCGCGCCAGAAGATAGACATAGGGATAGAAGGCCAGCACCAGCACCAGCACCAGCCCCCAGAGGCTGCCGCGGATATCGGGAAACCAGCGGCTGCTGCCGAACATATCGCGCAGCAGCGCCTGCACCGGGCCGGCGTACTCGAACAGGCCCATCTGCACGAAGGCCAGCACATAGGCGGGAATGGCCAACGGCAGCATCAGCGCCCAGGTGAAGAAGCGCCGCCCGGGAAATTCGCACAGCGCCGTGAGCCACGCCAGCGGCACGCCCACGGCCAGCACCGCCGCGCCCACCAGCACCAGCAGCAAGGCGGTGTTGGCCAGCACGCGCGGCAGCACGTATTGCCACAGGTGCTGCCAGATGTCAGCCTGCGGCGCGAGCGCCAGGCCCAGCACCGCCGCCAGCGGCACCAGCGTCAGCAGGGCAATCGGCAGTGCCAATAGAAAACCGCGCCAGCGCAGTGCCGGCGCGGTGGAGTCGATCGAAGACAAGGGTCGGCGGCCTCGATCAGCGGTAGCCGACGCGGTCGAGCAGGCGAATGGCTTCGGCCTGGCGCGAGCCGATGTCGGCCGCGTTCAGCGGGCTGGGCGTGAACTTGCCCCAGGCCTGCACGATCGGGTCGGCCTTGGCCTTGGTGTTGATCGGGCTCTCGAAGGTGCCGTGCGTGTACGCCGTCTGCACGCCTTCGGACGACAGCCACTCGAGCAGCTTGCGCGCGCCCTCGGGGTTCTTGGCGTGGGTCGTCACGCCCGCGCCCGACAGGTTCACGTGCGCGCCGCCCTGACTCGCGCCCTGGTTGGCCCAGAACAGCTTCACGCCCTGGCCGAACTCGGGCTCGCGCGACAGGAGGCGGCCGTAGTAGTAGGTGTTGGAGATGCCGACATCGCACTGGCCGGCGGCAATGGCCTTGAGCAGGCTGGCGTCATTGGTGAACACGTCGCCCGCGAGGTTGCTGACCCAGCCGCGCGTGATGGCCTCGGCCTGCTGCACGCCGTGCTTGGCGATCATCATCGCGACCAGCGACTGGGTGTAGGTCTGCTTGGAAGTGCGCAGGCACAGCTTGCCCTTCCACTTCGGGTCGGCCAGGTCTTCGTAGGTGCTCAGCTGCGCGGGCTTGACGCGGTCGGCCGCGTAGAAGATGGTGCGCTCGCGCTGCGACAGGCCCCACCAGCGGTTGCCCGGGTCGCGGAAGTTGGCCGGCACGTTGGCGTTGAGCATCGGCGAGTCGATCTTGCGCAGCAGGCCGCGCTCGGCCGCGTTGTGCAGGTTGCCCATGTCGACGGTGATCAGCACATCGGCGGGCGAGCTCTTGCCTTCGGCGGCCAGGCGCTCGGCCAGCGAGCCGCCGCGGTCGGTGAGCAGGTTGATCTTGACGCCGGTCTGCTGCGTGTACTGGTCGAGCGTCGGCTTGAGCAGGTTCTCGATGCGCGAGGAGTAGACGGTGACGGCTTGGGGTGCGGGCTGGGCCTGGGCCAGCGTGGCAATGCCGACTGCGCTTGCGCACAGGGCGGTTTTCCAGAATTTCATGGTGAATCTCAGGTCGAGGAAGAGGTGGCCCCGCTGGCAGGAGCTGCCGCGTTCAAGGGCCGAGAGGCGGACGAATGTTGGTCTGTTTGTGCGTCCTGTATGGGAATAAGAACAATTCCCACCCGCAAATTCTAAACAGGTTGCGCAAGCGCACTGAACGGGCGGGTCATCCTCCGGGCATGCGTAGGTTTCACGCCACAGGCAATGTGGGAAATTCGCGGATTGCGAATGCGATCGCCTATCATTTGCATGCTCGCCCTTACATAAACACACATGACAAAGGGGCGGAATCAGCCACGGACCGTGTTTCACCGCGTCCGCTTCGGCAACCCCCATCCCTTCATCCCTCGACATCGCCGGCGCCTTGCTGGCGAGGAGACGTCATGCCTGTCCGTTCCTGCCGCACCCTTTTGCAACCCGGTCTGTTGACCCTTCTGGCCGCCGCCTGCGCTGGCGTCGGTGCCCAGACCACCTCGGCGACCAGCGCCGCGCTGTCCGAAGTCGTGGTCTCGGCCGCGGGCTTCGAGCAGCAGCTCAAGCAGGCGCCGGCGTCCATTTCCGTCGTCACGCGCCAGGAGCTCGAAACCCGCAACTACCGCGATCTGGCCGAGGCGCTGCAGGGCGTCGAAGGCATCGACGTGATGGGCGGCACGGGCAAGACCGGCGGCCTGGACATCAGCATCCGCGGCATGCCCAGCGACTACACACTGATCCTGATCGACGGCCGGCGCCAGAACGTCGCCGGCGACGTCACGCCCAACGGCTACGGCGCCGCGCTCAACAGCTTCATGCCGCCGGTGTCGGCCATCGAGCGCATCGAGGTCATCCGCGGCCCGATGTCCACGCTCTACGGTTCGGACGCGATGGGCGGCGTTGTGAACATCATCACGCGCAAGGTCGCCAAGCAGTGGGGCGGCGAAGTCAGCCTCTCGGCCGGCGTGCCCCAGGACAGCGCCTGGGGCGACCAGGGCCGCGCGAACTTCTACCTCAGCGGCCCGCTCAAGACCGATGTGCTGGGCCTGGCCGTGCGCGGCAGCATCTACGACCGCGAAGCCTCCGACTGGGTGTTGCCGCCCGACGCGGCGCAGCCTGCGGGGGCGCGCAACCCCGCGCCGGCCGACACCCGCCAGCACAACATCGGCGCGCGCCTGACGCTGGCGCCCGCGCGCGGGCACGACCTGTGGCTTGATGTGGAGCAGGGCCGCACGCGCTATGACAACTCCGACGGGCGCCTGGGCAACCGCGACGCGCTCGCGCCGCGCAACCCGCCGGGCTACGCCGACACGCTGCGCTTCAACCGCGACCAGATCGCGATCGGCCACAATGCCCATCTGGGCTTTGGCAAGCTCGAGACCAGCCTGATGCGCACCGAGACCGAAACCCTGGGGCGCACCATTCCCGGCGCCGCAGTGCCCGCCCGCGACCCGCGTATCGGCACCGCGCGCGAACTCAGCACGACCAACGTGGTGCTGGACTCCAAGCTGATCGCGCCGCTGGGCGACGCGCATCTGCTCACGGTGGGCGGCCAGTGGTGGGACGCCAAGCTCACGGACGGCCTGCTGCCCGACCGCCACGGCCAGACCATGTGGTCGCTGTTCGCCGAAGACGAATGGCGCCTGCGCGAGAACCTGACGGCGACGCTTGGCGGGCGCTACGACCACCACGATGCGTTTGGTGGCCAGGTGAGCCCGCGCGCCTACCTGGTCTGGGACGCCAGCCGCCAGTGGACCATCAAGGGCGGCGTGAGCCGCGGTTTTCGCGCGCCGCGCCTGAACCAGCTGATCGACGGCGTGAGCGGCGTCTCCGGCCAGGGCGCGGTGCTGAACATCGGCAACCCCCATCTCCAACCCGAGGTCAGCACCAATACCGAGATCTCGGCGCTGTTCGACAGCCTTCAGGGCGTGACGGCCTCGGGCACGCTGTTCCACAACAAGGTCAAGGACAAGATCAGCAGCGGCGGCAGCTGCGTCGGCCAGGCGATCTCGAGCTGCAGCTTCAACCCCACGGCCGACTACAGCATCAATGTCGACCAGGCCAAGACCTGGGGCCTGGAGCTGAGCAGCCGGGCCCAGCTGGCACGCGAGTGGAGCATGCGCGTGGGTTACACCTGGACCCACAGCGAAGTGATCGAAGGCGGAGTGAAGACCGGGCAGCTGGCGCTGACGGCCAAGCATATCGCCACGGCCCAGCTTGACTGGAACCCGAACGCCCAGTGGCGCCTGTGGCTGCGCGGCGAATACCGCGGCAAGAGCCCGCGCTTCAATGCGCTGCCCGAAACGCTCAGCGCTGCCAACCGCGCGATCTACGATGTGCTGGGCGACCACACCAAGGCCTATGGCCTGCTGCACCTGGGCGGCAGCTATGAGCTGACCAAGAGCGTGACGCTTGGCGCCAACATCTTCAATCTGCTGGACAAGGACTTCCGCAAGTACCGCCTGGTTAACGCCAACGGCACGCCGACGCCGATCAACGCGTACTTCCAGGGCGGCTCCTCGATTGCCGGCGCCACGCCGCCGGGGCGCACGCTGTGGCTGACGGCCAATGTGAAGTTCTGACGCGCGCGCAGGCCTGTTTGCAGCCAGCCGGTGATTTGCCGGCTGGCTTTTTCATGCCGGCTGCTATACCAACCTGACCTGTGTTTATTGACAGATATGCGCATTTATTTTGCCCGGTCTTATCCCCGCGGCGTGTGGACGGAGCTGTGGAAAACTCCCCGGTGAACCCGGGAAACCCGCGCCGGCATTGGGCTCTGACGCAGTGCTTAAAAAAAGGGCAGCTTCCGGGAAGCCTGTCGCCGCAGGGTGGCGAAGGAATTTTTCCCCGGCCGTTTGCGGCGCGGCGGCGTGCAGTTTGTAACACGCTGCATTACGATGGGGAAACGCCGCGTCCTGCGGCCTGAGCAAAGCAAAAAGAGACTGCATGGAACTGCACAGCAATGACGAAGCCGGCATGCGCGCCGCGCTGGCGCAAGCGCAGGCCGCTGGCGTGGCCGGCGAGGTGCCGGTGGGTGCCGTAGTGGTCAAGGACGGCGTCGTCGTGGGCCGGGGCCGCAATGCGCCCGTCACATCGCATGACCCGACGGCCCATGCCGAGATCATGGCGCTGCGCGACGCCGCGCAGCAGCTGGGCAACTACCGGCTCGATGGCTGCACGCTGTATGTGACGCTCGAGCCCTGCGCGATGTGCGCCGGCGCGGCGTTGCATGCGCGCGTGGCGCGCGTGGTCTATGGCGCGGCCGAACCCAAGACCGGCGCTGCCGGCTCGGTGCTCGATCTGTTTGCCGAGCCACGGCTCAATCACCATACCGAAATCGTGCGCGGCGTGCTGGCCCAGGAGTGCAGCGCGCTGCTGGCCGGCTTCTTCCAGCAGCGCCGGCGCGAAAACCAGGCCGCGGCGCGCGCCGCCCACCCGCTGCGCGACGACGCGCTGCGCACGCGCGACGCGGCGTTTGCCGGCCTGCCCGACTACCCCTGGGCGCCGCACTACGCCAGCGACTGGCCGAGCCTGCAGGGGCTGCGGCTGCACTATCTCGACGAAGGCCCGCGCGATGCGTCGCTGACCTGGCTTTGCCTGCACGGCACTGCGGCTTGGAGCTACCAGTTCCGCCATCTGCTGCCGCTCTTCCTGGCCGCTGGCCATCGCGTGCTGGCTCCCGATCTGATCGGCTTCGGCAAGAGCGACAAACCCAAGAAGGCCGCTTTCCACACGCTCGATGCCCACCGCCGCATCCTGCTGGACCTGCTCGAGCGCGCCGATGCGCAGCGCTGCGTGCTGGTGGTGCAGGGCAGTGCCGGCCCGCTGGGGCTGCCGCTGCCGATGGCCGCGCCCGGGCGCTTTGCCGGCGTGCTGCTGCTCGGTGACGGGCTGGATGCGCACGCGCCCTGGGATGCACCGTTTCCCGATGCCGGCCACCGCGCGGCGCTGCGCGCGTCGGCGGCGCTGGAGGCCTTGGAGCCCGCGCTGGCGCCGGCCGCGCGCGCTTTCTGGTGCGATCGCTGGCAGGGCCGGGCGCTGGCGTTTGCGAGCGAGCGCGATGCCTCGGCCATGCAGCGGCTGGTGGAAGGCATTTGCGGCTGCGCACCGCTGCGCCTGCTGCCCGACGCGGGCCATCTCACTGCCAAACCCGGAGCAGACGTGGCCTTGCAGGCTGTGGAATACTTCGGGGCATCCTAGAGCGGCTTTGCTTGCGGGGGCCATTCATGGCCCCACCTCAAGTGCAAGCCCCTGGCCCCCGCCTTACCGGAGCAGGCTGCATTCCCTAGCCTGAACGCCTTGTCCAAAAAACACACCGATCACCACCCTCACGACCCCGCCCACGAAGGCCATGTGCATACCGCCGACGGCGCCTGCTGCGGCCATGCCCATGCCAGTGGCCCGCGGCATATCTATGTCTACTCGCCGTCCAGCGCGGTCAACGACAAGCCGGCGTTCAAGCGCGGCATCGCGCGGCTGCGCGCGCTGGGCCATGAAGTCGAGATCGATGCCGATGCGCTGGCGCGCGACACGCGCTTTGCGGGCGACGATGCAACGCGCCTGGCGGCCATCCACCGCGCGGCTGCCAGCGGCGCCGATGTGGCGCTGATTTCGCGCGGCGGCTATGGCCTGGGCCGGCTGCTGGCGCAGATCGATTACGCGGCCGTGGCCAAGGCCATTGCCGGCGGCACGAAGTTTGTCGGCCTGAGCGATTTCACCGCGTTCCAGAGCGCGCTGCTGGCGCGCACCGGCGCCGTGAGCTGGGCCGGCCCTTCGGTGGGCGCCGATTTCGGTGCGCCGGAAGGTGTGGACGATATCCTGCTGGACTGCTTCGAAGACCTGCTGTCGGGGCAGGGCGAGGGCAGCGGCTGGCGCATGTCCAAGGAGAAGCCGCGCGCCGATGGCACGCCGGCCGTGCCCGATGTCTATCTGCAAGACGCGACGCTGTGGGGCGGAAACCTGGCGATGCTCGCGTCGCTGGTCGGCACGCCGTATCTGCCCGACATCCAGAACGGCATCCTGTTTATCGAGGACGTGAGCGAGCATCCCTACCGGGTGGAACGCATGCTCAGCCAGCTGCTGTACGCCGGCGTGCTGGGGCGCCAGCAGGCCGTGGTGCTGGGCCAGTTCACCGGCTACCAGCTGGCCGCGCACGACCGGGGCTACAAGCTGCAAAGCGTGGTGGACTGGCTGCGCACGCAGATCCAGGCACCGGTGCTCACCAATTT
The DNA here is from genome assembly GCA_040514115.1 of Comamonas sp. Taxonomy (GTDB): domain Bacteria; phylum Pseudomonadota; class Gammaproteobacteria; order Burkholderiales; family Burkholderiaceae_C; genus Comamonas. The sequence continues at coordinate 12,375 of JBEVDH010000116.1, forward strand.
GCCGTTCGGCCATGTCGCCACCAAGGTGTTGCTGCCTGTCGGAGCCAAGGTTTCGCTGTCCGTCGAGGGGCGCGATGCGCTGCTTTACTGGGGCCATATCCACTGATGGCGCTGGCGTGGCTGGCAGGCAGGCATCAGCTTGTCCCACGCGCCGTGTAGTCCTCGTCCGTCAGGGTGGCCCCGGTACAGAACCTATCGTCAGGGCTCCCAACCACTTTTTTGGAGACGAATATGGACGACAAGGAAAAGACAGCAACTGGTACCGGTGCGGTGCTCGGTGGCGTGGCTGGCGGCGTTGCGGGTGGCGCGGCTGCGGGTGCTGCCATTGGCGGCATGACCGGTCCTGTGGGAGCTGTTGTGGGCGCGCTGGCCGGAATGGCCGTGGGTGCGATGGCTGGCAAGGGTGTGGCTGATGCCGACCCGGTGGCTGAAGACACGTACTGGCGCGACAACTATTCGAGCCGTCCTTATGCGAGCGGTGCCAGCTATGACGAACTGGGCCCCGCCTACCGTTATGGCGTGGATTCCTATTCCAAGTACCAGGGCCGTTCTTTCGATGAAGTCGATACCGACCTGAGCCGCGACTGGGGCACTGCCCGCGGTACGTCCTCGGCCGACTGGGACCGTGCACGTCCTGCAGCGCGCGACGCCTGGGACCGCCTGAGCGACCGCGTCGAACGCGCTGTGCCCGGCGATTCGGACCGCGACGGCAAGTAAATCCGCGCAGCCTGTCCAGGCAGGCCTGCGCACCGACGGCCCAACGGGCCGCTGGAAAAAACACAATCCAGCGCAGCTGCACCATGCATCGGCTGGATGCCCCGCAGGGCCGCTACTCCATGTAGCGGCCCTGTTCCTTTTTGCGCGCGCGCATGCCGGGGCGCAGGAACAGGTGGGTGCCGCCCTGTACGGCCAGCGGTTGGCGGGTATCGCCCGCAAGATGCGTCTGCACGCGTGCTTCGAGATTTTCCAGTAGCGACTGCAGCGCCGCATGTTCCGAATCCGGCAGATCCGGGTGCTGCTGCAAAAAATCCGTCAGAAAGGCGCGCGCATCTTCGAGCAGCGCCGCGCGCGTGGTGGCCAGCGAGTGGTAGCTGGTGTCTTGCAGGCCCGGCGTTTCGGTGCCCAGCAGATAACAGCCGATATAGTCGCCGCGGGTCTGGCCCACGTCCGGGTCGCGGCTGATTTTTTTGAAGAAGTCGAAAGGCCACATACAGGGTGCAATAAGAGAAGACCGACGCGCGGGCGCGCGCAAGCGTGCATTGTGCGCCACGCGGCAGGTCGTGGGCGCACAGGCGCCCCAGCGCGCAGGTGGGTAGCGGCATCGAATCACTCTTCGGTCAAAGAGGCGGCAATGCGCTTGGTCAATGGGTGCAGCAGATAGGTCAGCAGCGAGCGCTCGCCGGTCTTGAACACCACCTCGACGGGCATGCCTGGCTGCAGCTGGCGCTTGCCCAGGCGCTGCAGGCCCTCGGCGGTGACTTCGATGCGCGCCAGGTAGTAGCTCGCCAGGGTCTGCGGATCGGTCAGCAGGTCCGACGAGACCGACTGCACCTTGCCCTCGATCACGAGCTGCGGCGAATGCGCGAACGACGAGAAGCGCACATCGACGGGCAGCTCGGGGTGCACCCGGTCGATCAGGTGCGGCGCGACCTGGGCTTCGAGCAGCAGCGGCGCGTCGCCCGGCACGATGTCCATCAGCTTTTCGCCCGGCTGCACCACGCCGCCGACGGTCTGTGCCGCCAGGCCCACGACCTGGCCGTCGGCGGGCGACTTGATGTCCATGCGCGCCAGCTCGTCGGCCAGGGCCTTGAACTTCTCGCGCTCGGCCAGCACTTCGCGTTCGACTTCGGCCAGCTGGGTCTGGACTTCCCGGTGGTGCTCCTGCTGGCGTGAAAACGCGCGCTGGCGCAGCTCGGCCATGCTGCGCTGCGCGCGCACCGTGTTGCCCAGCAGATCGGCCATGCCGCTGCCGGCCTCGGCCACCTGGCGCTCGAGTTCATGCTGGCGGTTGAGAGGCGCGTAGCCTTCGGTCACCAGCCCGCGCAGCTGGCCCAGCTCGGTGTCCAGCGACTGCTGCTGCATCTGGCGGCTGCGCAGCATCTTCACATAGGCGTCATACATGCCGCGCTGGCCCTGGATGCTTTCCTCGATCGACTGCAGGTCAGAGCGCAACAGCTGGTTGCGCGTGTGGAACAACTGCTCCTGGGTCCGCATCTGCTGGCGGATCAAGGGGTCGGCGGCGGCCGCCTGCAGATCGTCATGGAACACCAGGCTGGGTGCGCCCGCATGCTCGGCGGTGAGGCGCGCCTGCATCGCGCGCAGGCCCAGATAGCGCTGGCGCGCCGCCTCATGGTGGGCCCGGGCCATCGCGGTGTCGAGGCGGATCAGCAACTGGCCCGCGCGCACCTGGTCACCCTCGCGCACCACGACTTTCTCGATGATGCCGCCGGACAGGTGCTGCACCGACTTGCGCTTGGTGTCGATGGCCACCATGCCGGCGCTGGGCACCCCCTCGTCGAGCGGCGCGAACGCGGCCCACAGCAGGAAGCCGCCAAAGCCCAGCGCCAGGGTCCACAGGCCCATGCGCCCGATCCGGCGGGCCTCCGCGGCAGGGGCATCAAGGCGCGGCTGCGCGCCAGAAGCAGCAGCAGGGGCGGGAGGCGATGCAGGCAGAGAGAAGTTCATGGTGGGCTCCGCAAGGTTGGAACAGCAGCGCTGCGCCTCAGGGCGTCAGCAGCCGGGCGCAGCAGGCGCCTGCCATCGGCGCGGCACGCCACGCATCGCGGGGCGCATCGCGCTCGATGCGGCCCTGGCGCAGCGTCAGCACCCGGTCGGCAATGGCCACGATGCCGGGGCGGTGGGTGACCAGGACCACCGTGCTGCCCTGGGCGCGCAGCGCCTGCACGGCGTGCACCAGCGCGGCTTCGCCGGCGTCGTCGAGGTTGGCGTTGGGCTCGTCGAGCACCACCAGCCGCGGCGCGCCGTAGAGGGCGCGCGCCAGTGCAACGCGCTGGCGCTGGCCGCCCGAAAGCCGCGCGCTGCCGTCGCCGACCGGGCTGTCGTAGCCGCCGGGCAGGCCGACGATGAAATCGTGCAGGCCCACGGCGCGCGCCGCGGCTTCGACCTGCGCGGGCTGCGCCGCGCCAAAGCGCGCGATGTTCTCGGTCACCGTGCCTTCCAACAGCTCCACGCCCTGGGGCAGATAGCCCAGATGGGGACCGAGCTCCTGCTTGTTCCAGTGGTGGATATCTGCATCGTCGAGTCTGACCGTGCCGGACTGCGCCGGCCACAGGCCCACCAGTTGCCGCGCCAGCGTGGTCTTGCCGCTGGCCGAGGGACCGATCACGGCCAGCACCTCGCCCGGGTTCAGCGCGAACGCGATGCCGCGCAGGATCGGCGCCGCGCCAGCCCCACCGGGCGCGCCGGCCACCAGCTGCTCGACCTGCAGCCGTCCGCGCGGCGCCGGCAGACGCATGCCCGGCGCGCGCGCCGGCACGGTCTGCAGCAGCAGCTGCAGCCGGCCCCAGGCATCGCGCACGTTGACCACGCCCTGCCACTGCGCCACGGCCTGCACCAGCGGGGCGAGCATGCGTGCGCCCAGGATGGCGCCAATCATCATCATGCCGCCGCCCCCGCGCCGCTGGTCGTGCAGCAAAAGCCAGCAGCCCAGGCCCAGCAGCAGCGAGCCCAGGATGTTCTGCAGCAGCCGGCCCAGGGCCTGGAAGCCGCCCGCGCTGTGCGAAGCCTGGGCCTGCAGCGCGAGAAAGTGCTGCTGGCGCTGCAGCCAGCGGCCCTGCAGCTGGCGCAGCATGCCCATGCCTTCGATGACTTCGGCATTGCGCAGGCTGGCGTCGGCGTACTGCTGCGCCGCATACGAGCTGCGGTTGGCTTCCGTCAGCGGCGGCTGGGTGCGCCGCTCGTTCCACCACGCCACGGCCACCTGCGCCAGCGCGAACACCACCGCCGACCAGCCCAGCACCGGACTGATGAGAAACAGCAGCACCATCATCACCAGCGCAATGGGCGCCTCCATCAGCGCCAGCAGCGCCGGTGAAAACAGGAAGTCGCAGACCAGCCGCAGATCGCCCAGCGGCTGCGCGCCGGCGCCGCCGGCGCGCTTGAGCCGCGCTGCGAACATCGCGTCGAACACGCGCTCGCGCAGTTGCGCGTCGAGCTGAGCGCCGGCAGCGCGCATGATTTCGCTGCGCGCCCATTCGAGCATTTCCATCAACGCGTAGGCGCCCAGCACGGCGATGGTCAGCATCAGCAGCGTGAAGGGGTTGCGGCTGTTGACCACGCGCTCGTAGACCTCGAGCATGTAAACGGAAGGCGCGAGCACCAGCAAGCTTGCAAGCAGGCTGAAGCCGCCCGCGCGCAGGAAGCAGGGCTTGAGGGCGACCAGGGCCGCGCGCAGTTCATTGGCGGACGAATGATTCTTCATGGCAAAGGCGGGGTTGCGCGCGCAGGGCGCGGTTCAGCCAGGGCGGGCAGGACATCGGCACTGCAGGCATATTATAGCTGTGGAGTATTGATATCAATAAGTCAATAGAAAACAGCAATGATTTGGCCGAGATGCATCCCGTGTCGTGTTTTCACGGGAAAACCGCCGGTGCCTGCAGGCCGCTCAAGGGCCTGGCGCGCATTCGTCACGCAGCACATTGCCTGTCACCCTGCCTTGAGTGGCGGGGCGCATGTCGAAGTTCCTTGCGCCACGCGCTGGCCGGGGCGCGTGGATGAGCCAGCCGTGGGGCAGATGTCGGCTAGCGCAGGAAGTCTTCGATCAGCTGCGCCACGGCCCGGGGCTGGTCGTGGTGCAGCATATGGCCCGCGTCGTCGACACGCTGGATGCGGCAGTCACGCACCTGTTGCAGTCGCGCGTGGTATTGCGCCAGCGTGTAGCGGCCCTGGTTCCACTGCGCGAGGCTGTCGTCGCCGGCCTCGATGGCCAGCGTCGGCGCGGTGATGGCCGCATACAGGGCCAGCACCTCTTCCACGCGAAACAGATGCGGGCTCACGACCTTGTGCGCGGCGTCGCCCAGGATATGCCAGCGCCCCTGCGCATCTGCGGCGGCCCAGTGCTGCGCCAGCCACAGCGCCTTGTCGGCGTCCAGGCGGCGGTTGGTCTTGCGCAGCCGCTGGGCCACGCCTTCGAGGCTGTCGTAATGCTTGAGGTCGAGCGCGCCGCGCGCCAGCGCCTGCATTTCATCGAGCCACTGCGCATAGCGCGCGGGTGCCTCGCTGGCCGCCGTCGGCGCGAGCCCGAAGCCCTCGAGATTGACCAGGCGCCGGATGCGCCCGGGCCGTGCCCCCGCGTAGAGCATCGCGACATTGCCGCCCATGCTGTGGCCCACGAGATCGACCGGCTGGCCCGGCGCGTAGTGGTCCAGCAGCCGGTCGAGGTCGGCGAGGTAGTCGACAAACTGGTAGTGGTCGACCGGGGCCCTGGGCCGCGTCAGGCCGAAGCCGCGCCAGTCGGGTGCGATGATGCTGCGCCCGTCCAGGAAATCCGCGGAAAACGCATCGACGACAAACTGGTACGACGCACCCACATCCATCCAGCCATGCGCCAGCACCAGCGGCGCCAGCGCGCCATCGGCCTGCGCCGGCTGCCAGCGGCGCACGTGGTAGTCGATGCCGCGCAGCGGCAGATATTCGGAACGGCTCGGGCGCAGGACGGTATACATGGCGGCCATTATTTCCCGGCAACTGCGCCTTTGCAGTCCTGACAGGGACAGCCGGGGCGCTGGATTCCGTAAACTGGCGGCTTCCATTCCAAGCCTCCCCGGAGAAATGCATGCACAAGGTTCAGTTAGGAAACAGCGATTTGCAGGTCACGCCCATTTGCCTGGGCACGATGACCTTTGGCGAGCAGGTGGACGAAGCCTCGGCGCATGCCATTCTCGACCGCGCGGTGGAGCTCGGCATCAACTTCCTCGACACGGCCGAGATGTATGCCGTGCCGGCGCGCGCCGCCACCTTTGGCGCCACCGAAACCATCCTGGGCAACTGGTTTGCCAGCCGCCCCGGCATGCGCGAGCAGGTGGTTCTGGCCAGCAAGGTGGCGGGCCCCTCGCGCGGCATGCCCTGGGTGCGCGATGGCCAGGGCATGACCCCGGCCGATATCGTGGCCTCGTGCGACGCCAGCCTGCGTCGGCTGCAGACCGATGTGATCGACCTCTACCAGATCCACTGGCCCGAGCGCCATGTGCCGGCCTTTGGCGCGCTTTACTACGACCCGGCCAAGGAAAGCACGCAGACGCCGATCCGCGCGCAGCTCGACACCCTGGCCACGCTGGTGCGCCAGGGCAAGATCCGCCATGTCGGCCTGTCCAATGAAACGCCCTACGGCGTGCATGAGTTCGTGCGCCTGGCCGAAGCCCATGGCCTGCCGCGCGTGGCCAGCATCCAGAACCCGTACGGCCTGCTCAACCGCAGCTTCGACAACGCGCTCGACGAAACCTGTGACCGGCTCGATGTGTCGCTGCTGGCCTATTCCCCGCTGGGCGTGGGCCTGCTCAGCGGCAAGTACGACGCCAGCGGCATCACCGGCCCCGATGCGCCCCAGGGCACACGGATGTCTTACGACTCGGTGCGCCAGCAGCGCTGGGGCCGGCCCGAAGCGCTGGCCGCGGCGCGCCGTTACAACCAGCTCGCGCGCGACCATGGCCTGAGCCCGACGCAGATGGCGCTCGCGTTCTGCTATACCCAGCGCTGCGTGGCCAGCACCATCATTGGCGTGACCTCGCTGGCGCAGCTCGAGGAAGACTGCGCGGCCTGGGGCACGCAACTGGCGCCGCAGCTGCGCGCCGACATCGATCAGTTGCGCTGGGAAATGCGCGACCCGGCGGTATGAGCAAGAAGACCGCCCATGTGAGCGAGACCCCGGCCACGCAGCTGCTGCGCGCACACCGGGTGGCGTTCACCGAGCATCCCTACGAGTACCAGGAGCGGGGTGGTACGGCGCACAGCGCGGCCAGCCTGGGGCTGGACGAGCATTGCGTCGTCAAGACCCTGGTCATGCAGGACCAGGATGCCAAGCCGCTGATCGTGCTGATGCATGGCGACCGCAAGGTCTCGACCAAGAACCTGGCGCGCCAGATCGGCGCCAAGTCGGTCGAGCCCTGCAAGCCCGAGGTCGCCAACCGGCACAGCGGCTACCTCGTGGGCGGCACCTCGCCCTTTGGCACGCGTCGCGCCATGCCGGTATATATCGAGCAGAGCATCCTGGCGCTGCCGCGCATTGCCATCAATGGCGGGCGGCGCGGCTTCCTGGTGCAGATCGATCCCCGGGTATGTCTGGATCTGCTGTCAGCGCAAACGGTGAATTGCGCGCTGGCAGAATAGCAAGGGCGCCGCGGCGCCTGGTTTTTTTGCCATACCGGCCCGATGCGGCCAAGGACCTGAATTGAACGCGTTTTATCCCATTCTCGCCACGCTGGCCGCCTATCTGATGGGCTCGCTGTCGTTTGCCGTGATCGTCAGCCGGGTCATGGGTCTGAACGACCCGCGCACCTATGGCAGCGGCAACCCCGGCGCGACCAACGTGCTGCGCTCGGGCAGCAAGCCCGCGGCCATCGCCACGCTGGCGCTCGACGCACTCAAGGGCTGGCTGCCCGTCGCGCTGGTGCACTGGTTCGGCAAGCCCTACGGGCTGGGCGACGGCACGCTGGCCGCGGTCGGCCTGGCGGCGTTTCTCGGTCACCTCTACCCGGTGTTCTTTCGCTTCCAGGGCGGCAAGGGCGTGGCCACCGCGCTGGGCGTGCTGCTGGGCATCAGCGGCTGGCTGGGCCTGGCCACGGCGCTGACCTGGGGCATCATTGCGTTCTTCTTTCGTTATTCGTCGCTGGCCTCGCTGGTGTCGGCGGTGTTCGCGCCCGTCTATTACGTGCTGTTTGGCGGCGTGCTCTGGTACACCGAAGCGCCGGTCACGGCCGCGATTGTCGTCATGGGCCTGCTGCTGATCTGGCGCCACCGCGAGAACATTGGGCGCCTGATCGCCGGCAAGGAGTCGCGCCTGGGCAAGAAGACCCAGGGGCCGGGCAAGCGCGGCTGAGGGCGCTTCAGGCCGGGGACGCTTCAGGCCGCGGGCGCTTCGCGCGGCGCCTGCGCCGTCGCGGGTCGCGAGCGGCCGACATAGACCCCCAGCAGCGCCATGGTCTGCGGCGTGATGCGCCGGGCCAGCGCCGGGCGTGCCAGCGCCGCCACGATGCGCGGCGCGCTGCGCGCGGTGTCATGCAGCGCCGGCGTGCGCAACGGCTGGCCCGTGCCATCGAGCACGCGCGCCACCAGCGGCTGCAGCGGCCGGCTGCTGCGGCGCAGCACCACGGCGGTATCGCCATTGTCCAGCCGCACCAGCGTGCCCGGCGGGCACAGGCCCACGCTGCGCACCAGCGCATAGCCGACTTCATCCTCGGGCGCGGGCTCGCTGCCGACGATGACCCGCACCGAATCGGTGGCGCTGCGCGCGCCGCGCGACTTGCGCGGGCTGAGCATCGCGCCATAGCGGTCGATGCTCGCCAGGATGCGCGCGAGCCGCTCGGGCGCCTCCAGCTGCGCCAGCGGCGCCGCAGCCTTGGCGCGTGGATGGTGCGCGGCCACGGTGTCGAGCCACAGCGGGTCGTCGACAAACAGCCGCACCAGCAGCGCCTGGCTCTCGAGCGCATGGCGCTCGATCTGTGCGCGCTGCGCCGCGTTGGGCGGCTCGCGCTGCAGCGCCAGCTGGTCTTGCAGTTCGGTCATGCCAATGTTCATGGTGAACGCCGCGCAGACCAGCGCCTGGCGCTCGCGCTCGGGCAGGCCGAGCGCCGGCGCCAGCACCTCGCCCAGCGTGGCCGACACCAGCGCATGGGAGGCGCTGTAACCGGCGCTGGAATCGACCGCGAGCTGGAACACCAGGTACAGCGCGGCGTCGCTGTCGTGCGCGACCAGCTCCTGCAGCCAGTCGGCCAGCTGGCGCAGCCGCGCCGCAAAGCTCTGTACCTGCAGCGGCGCGCTCAGCAGCAGCGCCAGCGCCGCTTCGAGCTCGGCCCAGAGGCCGCGCAGGTCTTCATATTGCGCGTCCGCAGCGGGCGCGCTCACGGCGTGGGGCAGGGCGACGGGTTGCATGTCAGCGCTTCTCCAAAACCATTTGTTCACCCCGGCGCGTCATCTGGAACTCGGCCAGGAAACTGTTGCCCAGCAGCACGAAAGGCATGGGCTGGGGCACGACCACGGCTTCGACGGCGCGCGCCTCCAGGCCGCCCACGCGCACCGAGTCCAGCCTCAGGCGCCAGCCGCGCACCGCGCCGTTGGCCGTGCCCAGCTGCACGCTCTCTCCGGCGAGGTAGGGCAGCCCCAGGCGATCGGCTTCGGCGCGGCCAATGGCCACCGCGCTGGCGCCCGTGTCGATCAGATAGCGCATCGGCTGGCCATTGATCTGCCCCTGCTCGGTGAAATGCCCGCGGCTGTCGGCAAACAGCACCAGCTGCACCGGCCCCGAGGCCGCGCCCTGGCGCGCTGCGAGCTGCACCGGCGCCTCGCCCAGGCGCAGCTGCTCGCGCCGCCCCGCGATCTCGACCAGCGCCGCATCGCGCCCGACTTCCAGCACCCGCACCGCGCCGCGGCTTTCCCCCGGCGCCAGGCTGCGCGGCGCGCCGCCATCGATCACCAGCAGCGCCTTGCTGCCCAGAATGCCGCTCAGCGCGACCGTCTGCGCGCTGCCCAAGCACGGCATGGTCAACGCAATGACCAGGCTGACTGAAGGAGCACGGGCATACCACTGACGCAAGCCATGGGGCGTTCTTATGTGAGGGGCACTGAACAAGGGCCGCCCCGCAGCGAAAGTGCCGTCCCCCTCCACCGAAGGATGCGAGGGGGAAGCGAGGGCGGCCCATGCCGCGCAGTCGCTCAGGGGGTGCTTCATTCAATCGCGGAAGTTGTTGAAGGAGAGCGGCACGTCGTCGATTTCCTTGCGGATCACCGCCATCGCCGCCTGCAGGTCATCGCGTTTGGCGCCGGTGATGCGCACCTTCTCTTCCTGGATCGCGGCCTGCACCTTGAGCTTGCTTTCCTTCATCAGCTTTTGCAGCTTCTTGGCCAGCTCGGACTCGATGCCGTTGCGCACCTTGATGACCTGCTTGAGCTTGTCGCCGCCGATCTTCTGCGCCTTCTGGATGTCGAGAAAGCGCACGTCGACGCTGCGCTTGGTCAGCTTGTTGCGCAGCAGATCTTCCACCTGGGTCAGCTGAAAGTCCGCATCGCCGTACATGGTGATTTCCTTGTCCTTGAGCTCGACGGCGGCCGAGGAGCCCTTGAAATCGAAGCGGGTGGCGATTTCCTTGGAGGCGTTTTCCACCGCGTTCTTGACTTCCACAAAATCGGCTTCGCAAACAGTGTCAAAGGATGGCATGTGAATTTCTCTTTCCTGTAAGGGTCTGGGGAGCGCACGTCGGGCAGGCGGCGGCGAGAAGCCGGTGGCCAGCGGGACCTGGGGCGCGGTGCGACAATCCACGAGATGTTAGTCGAGAAAAATGTACCCCTGCAGCATTGCAACACCTTTGGCATCGCCGCCCGCGCCCAGGCGCTGGTGCGCGTGCATTCCGAGGACGACGTGCGCGCGCTGCGCGCCGACCCGCTCTGGGGCCGCCAGCCGGTGCTGGTGCTTGGCGGCGGCAGCAACATCGTGCTCACCGGCGATGTCGAGCCGGTCGTGCTGAAGATGGAAATCAAGGGCGTGCGCCTGGCTGCCGAAACGCCCACGGCGTGGATCGTCGAAGCCGGCGCGGGCGAGGGCTGGCACGATCTCGTGGCCTGGACGCTCGACCACGGCCTGCCCGGCCTGGAGAACCTGGCGCTGATCCCCGGCACCGTCGGCGCCGCGCCGGTGCAGAACATCGGCGCCTATGGCGTCGAGCTGCAGGACCGCTTCGATTCGCTCGATGCGATCGATCTGGTGACCGGCCAGGGCTTCACGCTTGACGCCGCGCAGTGCGCCTTCAGTTACCGCGATTCGGTCTTCAAGCATGTGCCGGCCGGCGCGCGCGGCATGGGCCTGGCGGGCCGCGCCGTCATCACACGCGTGCGCTTTGCCTTGCCCAAGGCCTGGAAACCCGAGATCGGCTACCTGGACATCGAGCGCAAGCGCGTCGAAGCCGGCGTCGAGCAGCCGACGGCGCGCCAGATCTTCGACTGGGTCTGCGAGATCCGCCGCGCCAAGCTGCCCGATCCGCAGGTGCTGGGCAACGCCGGCAGCTTCTTCAAGAACCCGACGGTGAGCCCCGAGCAATGCGCCGACATCATCGCGCGCGAGCCGCGCATCGTGCACTACCCGCTGGCCGACGGCAGCATCAAGCTGGCCGCGGGCTGGTTGATCGATGCCTGCGGCTGGAAAGGCAAGAGCATGGGCAAGGCCGGCGTCTATGAGCGCCAGGCGCTGGTGCTGGTCAACCGCGGCAACCGGCATTCGGACGATGCCAGCGTCACCGGCGGCGAGGTCATGACGCTGGCGCGCGCGATCCAGACCAGTGTCTATGAACGTTTCGGCATCCGGCTTGAACCCGAACCGGTCGTGGTCTGAATCCCGCGGCCCGCGATACATGCGAAAATAAGCCGTCTCGGCACGGCGGGATGTCCGGTCGGCATGGTGTTTTCCGGACAACGCGTGAAAATTGCCTCCATAACGACGACGTCACAGACAGCGGTTTTCCCCGAACAGTGCCCCAGCGAGATTCGATCATGTCAAGTTACAACCCTCCTTTTGAAATCCACGTCCACGGCCAAGTGGTACTGACGGCTCAGACCAGCTTCGAGCAGCTGCAGGAAGCGCTCAAGCCGCTGTGGAGCTACGCCGGCGCGCGCTCGCTGGCCGATGGTGCGGCCAGCGTCTATGAAGAAGAGCCGGGTATCCAGTTCGACGCACGCGAGCATCGGCTGCAGCTGTGTTGGACGGTGCGCGGCGATGACGACTTCCGCCAGACGCTCGATGAGATGTGCATGAGCCTCAACGAGCTGTCGGAGCAGGGCGCGGCCATCGAAGTCACGTTCTACGACACCGAGTTCGACGACGAAGACGAAGAGGCCGACGAGGCCGATTCGCGCGATGACTTCCTGATGCTGTTTGTCGGTCCCACACCCGCGGCCATCATGCAGGTGCAGCGCGACCTGCTTGTGCAGGACGTGGTCAACATGATGGAGCGCCATTTCGACGGCGCCGAGCTTGGTGGCGTGGTTGCCGAGATCGACAAGCTGTTCTCGCTGCGCTTCGATGCGCTGGTGAACTCGCTGGAAATCGGCAAGCCCCCGCGCGGCCCCGGCGGCTCGGGCGGCGGCTCTGGCCACGGCAGCGGCGGCAACCGCCGTCCGCGCCACCGAAACCAGCGCCGTCGCGGCAGTGGCGAGCGGGTCCAGAGCGAGGTCGTCGACAACGCCAGCCCGGATTTGATGCAGGTCGCCGCGCCGCCC
>JBEVDH010000169.1:0-24847 GCA_040514115.1 Comamonas sp.
GCTCAGGACTAACGGTTAAGCCATGGGACGCTGTTGCGCCCCGTTCGCCCTGAGTGTGTCGAAAGCGCTCAGCACGCGCCAATCCGTTCGTCCTGAGCCTGTCGAAGGATGACGGGCCTGCTCTCCAAGCGAGGTCACGACGGTGGACTGACCTTCGTGCTGAGTCCCGATGCGGGGCTTGTAAATGCATTGACGCGCTTTGCCCGAGAGCTGCCAGAGCGTCGTCAAAGCTTCTTGACCAGCACCTGGCTCTTGCGATCCCAGTTGTACTTTGCCTTGCGCGCTTCGGGCAGCCAGTTCGGGTCGACGGGCTGGAAGCCGCGCTTGATGAACCAGTGCATGGTGCGCGTGGTCAGCACGAACAGGCTTTCGAGCCCCTGGTTGCGCGCGCGCTGCTCGATGCGCTTGAGCAGCTTCTCGCCGTCGCCCGTGCCCTGGCTCTTGGGGGACACGGTGACGGCGGCCATCTCGGCGGTCTTTTCCTTGGGGTAGGGGTAGAGCGCGGCGCAGCCGAAGATGACGCCGTCGTGCTCGATCAGCGTGTAGTTGGTGATATCGCGCTCGATTTCGGTGCGGCTGCGCTTGACCAGTGTGCCGTCGTTCTCGAAGGGCTCGATCAGCTGCACGATGCCGGCCACATCGTCGGGTGTGGCTTCGCGCAGCTCCTCGAGCTTTTCATCGATGACCATCGTGCCTATGCCGTCGTGCACGTAAATCTCCAGCAGCAGCGCGCCGTCCACCGCGAAGGGCAGGATATGGCTGCGCTCGACGCCGGCCTTGCAGGCCTTGACGCAGTGCTGGAGGTAAAACGCGGTGTCGGTGGGCTGCTGGGGCGCGGGCAACTGCGCCAGCAGCGCCTGGGCGGTGGCCAGCGGCAGCTCGGTGTCGATCGGGTTGTCGTCGCCCTCGGGCTCGAGCGGGTGCTGGTGGATGCCGGGCACTTCGGTCAGGAAGATCAGCTTGTCGGCCTTGAGCTCGATGGCCACGCTGGTCGCGACTTCTTCCATGTTCAGGTTGAAGGCTTCGCCCGTGGGCGAGAAGCCGAACGGCGACAGCAGCACCATCGCGTCCATGTCCAGCGTCTGGCGGATCGCGTTCACATCGACCTTGCGCACCAGCCCAGAGTGCTTGAAATCCACGCCGTCGACGATGCCCACCGGGCGCGCGGTGACGAAATTGCCCGACAGCACGCGCACCGTGGCGCCGGCCATCGGCGTGTTGGGCAGGCCCTGGCTGAACGCGGCCTCGATCTCGTAGCGCAGCTGACCCGCGGCTTCCTGCGCGCAGTCGAGCGCCACGGAGTCGGTGATGCGGATGCCGTGCGAATACTGCGGCGCATGGCCCTTGGCCTGGAGCTGCTCGTTGACCTGGGGGCGGAAGCCGTGCACCAGCACGATGCGCACGCCCATCGCCTGGATCATCGCCAGGTCCTGCGCGATGCCCGTGAGCTTGCCCGCGGCAATCGCTTCGCCGGTGATGCCAACGACGAAGGTCTGGTTGCGGAACTTGTGGATGTACGGCGCAACCGAGCGGAACCAGGGAACGAAGGTGAAATTGAAGACGGTGGACATGGGCGGCGGCGGCGGTCTGTGGGAGGCCGGGGCAACGGAGCCCGCGGCGACGAATGCCGCATCATAAGCACGCGGCGGCCTGCGCGGCGCGCCATGCAAAGAAGTTGACGCGACAGAGCCCCGCGACCACAGCGCACAAATCGGCCGCGGTCAGCGCCCAAAGCCCGCGCTGCGGATAATGGCGGGCTATGCCTTTGAATCACGCGCCCTGCGCCCTGAACATTGAATTTCCCCCTGCCTTGCCCGTGTCCGCGCGGCGCGAGGAGATCATGCAAGCGATGCAGCAGCACCAGGTGATCATTGTCTGCGGCGAGACCGGCTCGGGCAAGACCACGCAGCTGCCGAAGATCGCGCTGGCGCTCGGGCGCGGCAAGTGCAATGCGCCCGCCGGCACGCGCGGGCGGCTGATCGGCCACACCCAGCCGCGGCGCATCGCGGCCAGCTCGGTGGCCAAGCGCATTGCCGAGGAGCTCAAGACGCCGCTGGGCGATGTCGTGGGCTACAAGGTGCGCTTCCAGGACCGCCTGTCCAAGGACAGCTCGGTCAAGCTGATGACCGACGGTATCCTGCTGGCCGAGACACAGACCGACCCGCTGCTGCAGGCCTACGACACGCTGATCATCGACGAGGCGCACGAGCGCAGCCTGAATATCGACTTTTTGCTGGGCTACCTGCGCCAGATCCTGCCGCGCCGCCCGGACCTGAAGGTGGTCGTGACCTCGGCCACCATTGACGCCAACCGCTTTGCCGAGCACTTTGCCTCGGCCGACGGCCCGGCGCCCATCATCATGGTGTCGGGGCGCACCTTTCCCGTCGAGCAGCGCTACCGCCCCTTCGAGGAAAGCCGTGATTACGGCCTCAATGAAGCGATTGCCGACGGCGTGGACGAGCTCTGGGCCGGCGCGCGCGGCGGCGACATCCTGGTGTTCCTGCCCGGCGAGCGCGAGATCCGCGAGGCCGCCGACCATCTGCGCAAGCACCTGCAGCATCAGCCGGTGCTGCGCGGCGCCGAGGTGCTGCCGCTGTTCTCGCGCCTGTCGCAGGCCGAGCAAGACCGCATCGTCGAGGGCCCCACCGGCCGGCGCATCGTGCTGGCGACCAACGTGGCCGAAACCTCGCTCACCGTGCCGGGCATCCGCTATGTGATCGACGCGGGCACGGCGCGCGTCAAGCGCTACAGTTTTCGCAGCAAGGTCGAGCAGCTGCTGGTCGAGCCGATCAGCCAGGCCGCGGCCAACCAGCGCGCGGGCCGCTGCGGGCGCGTGGCCGACGGCATCTGCATCCGGCTTTATGACGACGCCGATTTCATCGCGCGCCCCGCGTTCACCGACCCCGAAATTCTGCGCAGCTCGCTGGCCGGCGTGATCCTGCGCATGAAGTCGCTGGGGCTGGGCGACGTGGTCAACTTCCCGTTCCTCGAGGCCCCCTCGGGCCGCGCGATTGCCGACGGCTACCAGCTGCTGGCCGAGCTCGGCGCGGTGACGGACCATGGCGACATCACGCCGATGGGCCAGGAACTGTCGCGCCTGCCGCTCGACCCACGCGTGGGCCGGATGATTCTCGAGGCGCGGGAGCGCGGCGCCGTCGCCGAGGTGCTGGTGATTGCCTCGGCGCTGTCGGTGCAGGACGTGCGCGACCGCCCGATCGAGGCGCAGCAGCAGGCCGACCAGCAGCACGCCAAGTTCGACGACGAGAAAAGCGAGTTCTCCGGCTACCTGCGGCTGTGGAAATGGCTGCAGGATGCGCGCGGCGGCAAGGTGGTGGCGCAAAGCCGGCGCGAGATGGCGGCGCAGGCGGCCCCCGCGCCGCGCGTGTCTTCCCGCAATGCCGCCTTCCTGCCCGTGGCCCAGCGCAGCAGCGGCGCGCAGGCGTCCCAGGCGGCCCAGTCCGCCGCCCCCGCCTGGACCCCCGCGCCGGGCGTGCCCGAGCCGGTCGACGACGCCTCGCACAAGATCAGCAACCGCCAGTGGGAGCAGCTGCTGCGCCAGAACTTCATCAACATCCGGCGCGTGCGCGAATGGCGTGATATTCACTCGCAGCTGCTCACCGTGGTGAAGGAGCAGCGCTGGCAGATCAATACCGAGCCCGCGGGCTACGAGGCGCTGCACCTGTCGATGCTCTCGGGGCTGCTGGGCAACCTTGGCTACAAGGCCGACGAGAGCGACAGCTACCTGGGCGCGCGCGGCATCCGCTTTCATCCGCACCCGGGCGCGCACCTGGCCAAGAAACCGGGCCGCTGGATCGTCGCCGCCGAGTTGGTCGAGACCTCGCGGCTCTATGGCCGCGGCATCGCCGCCGTCGATCCGGTATGGCTGGAAGAGGTGGGCGCACATCTGCTCAAGAAGCAGCTGCTCGATCCACATTGGGAGAAGAAGGGCGCCGATGTGGTCGCGCTCGAGCGTGCGACGCTTTACGGCCTGGTGGTCTACAGCGGCCGGCGCACGAGCTTTGGCAAGGTCGATCCGCAATCGGCGCGCGAGCTGTTCATCCGCCAGGCGCTGGTCGATGGCGGCTGGGACACGCGCCTGCCGTTCCTGCAGGCCAACCGCAAGCTGGTCGCGAAGATCGAGGACATGGAGCACAAGTCGCGCCGCCAGGACGTGCTGGTCGATGACGAACTGATCTACGCCTTCTACGACCAGCAGCTGCCGCAGGACGTGTTCAGCGGCGCGAGCTTCGAGCGCTGGTTCCAGACGGCCAGCCGCGAGAACGCCGACCTGCTGCGCCTCACGCGCGACGAGCTCATGCGCCACGAGGCCGCGGGCATCACCACCCAGGCCTTCCCGAAGGTGATCAAGCTCGGCGGTGTCGACTGCGCTGCCCAGTACCTGCATTCGCCCGGCGATGCGCGCGATGGCGTCACCGTGACGGTGCCGCTGTTCGTGCTCAACCAGGTCAATGAGGAACGCGCCGAATGGTTAGTGCCGGGCATGCTCAAGGACAAGATCCAGGCGCTGCTCAAGAGCCTGCCGCAGCGCCCGCGCAGCCGCTTCGTGCCGCTGCCCGAGAATGCCGGCCGGCTGGCCGCGCTGCTGTGCGCGCCCGAGCGTTATGTGCAGGGCGGGCTGATCGATGCGCTGCTCAAGCAGGTGCGCGATGAGACCTCGCTGGACGTCAAGCGCGCCGATTTCAAGCTCGACATGCTCAGCCCGCACCTGTTCATGAACTTCCGCGTGACGGACGAGCATGGCCGCCAGCTGGGCCAGAGCCGCAATCTGGGCGCGCTCAAGGCCGAGCTGGGCGCCAAGGCGCGCGGCGCGTTCCAGGCGCTCGCCGGCATGAAGCTGGCGACGGTGCTGGACGAGCAGGCGCCGGCTGCGACCCCGCTGGCTGCGCCCGCGCCTGCCGGGAAACCGTCGGGCCGCGCCGCGCCCCAGCCGGCCCAGGTAGCGCCCGCGGCCAAGCCGGTGAGCAGCGCGCCTTCGGCAGGCCAGCGCTACACCCAATGGAGCTTCGGCACGCTGCCCGAGCTGATGGAAATCCGCCAGGGCACGCAGACGCTGGTCGGCTTTCCAGCGCTGATCGACCAGGGCGACAGCGTCGGCATCGAAGTCTTCGACGAGCCCGAGGCCGCCGCGGCGCGCCACCGCGCGGGCCTGCGCCGGCTGTTTGCGCTGCAGATCCGCGATGCGCTCAAGTACCTGGAAAAGAACATTCCGGACCTGCAGAAGATGGCCGTGGCCTTCATGCCGCTGGGCACGCAGGAAGATCTGCGCCAGCAGATCGTCGACGTGGCCATCGACCGGGCCTTCCTGCTCGACCCGCTGCCCACCAACGAGGCCGAGTTCCAGCAGCGCATCCAGGACGGGCGTGGGCGGCTGACGCTGATCGCCAACGAGGTCGCGCGCCTGGGCGCGGGGATCCTCACCGAGTACATGGCCGCGGCGCGCAAGATCAAGGACACGAAAAACGCGCCCGAGGCCGTGGCCGACGCCCAGCAGCAGCTGCAAAAGCTCATGCCCAAGCAGTTCATTGCTGGCGCGCCCTGGGCGCAGCTGGCGCACTTCCCGCGCTATCTCAAGGCCATCACGCTGCGGCTGGACAAGTACCGCGCCGATCCCGCGCGCGATGCGGCGCGCCTGGCCGAGCTGCGCCCGCACGAGCAGCGCTACTGGCGGCTGGTGGCCGACCGCAAGGGGCAGATCGACGCGCGCATGCAGGAATACCGCTGGATGCTGGAAGAACTGCGCGTGGGCTTTTTCGCGCAGGAACTGCGCACGCCATACCCGGTCAGCGTCAAGCGCCTGGACAAGGTCTGGGCCCAGATGCAGAAATGATGTCACCCCCTGAGCGACTTCGTCGCTTCCCCCTCTCATCCTTCGGTGAAGGGAAACAGGGGCGGCCCTTGCTCGGTGCCCCTGAGTTGGAGCCTGCCAGTTTCAAGACGTCAGGTGCTGTGCTGCCTAGTAGAATCGAATTTGATGGTTGATTTGTTCTGGCGCCGTCCCCTGCTTCCGTGCGAGCGCGCATTCGTGCAGCAGCATTTCGGCACGGCGCTCGATGCCCAGCTGTCGCGGCTGCGCCTGTATCTGCGCCGCGTCGGCGACACCGGGCGCGCGCTGTCGCTGAACGGCGCTCGGATTTCCATGCCCCGCCTGTGCTTCCAGGCGGGCGACCCGCATCAACCGCTGCGCCTTTCCCATCCGCAGATCGCCGGTGTGTTTGCCCATGAGCTCCTGCACGAGTGGCAGCGCGCGCAGGGCCGGCCCGTGACGCGCCAGGCGCTGTGGCTGCAGCTGCACGCGCTGCTGTGCAAGAGCGACCCCTATGCCTATGCGCGTTGCAGCGACCCCGTGGCAATGCAGGCGTGCTTTGCGGCGGCGCAGGTCGAGCAGCAGGGCCAGATCTGGGAAGACCACGTGCGCGCCTGCGTGGCGGGTCGGCCCGCGGCGGAATTTGCGTTGATCGCGGCGCGGGTGCGGTCGCCCAGGTGACCAAGACCTGGGTGTGTCCCCAATGCGGGCGCAGCCGCACTGTCCTAGTCTGGGTGTTGACTTGCCAACTCGACCTCGGACACCCATGCGCCCTCACCATGCTTTCTGGCCCCGGCGGCTGCCGCATTCCATCCACGTTCCCGTGACCTCGGTCTGGGACAACCTCGCGGTGAGCGCGCGGCGTTACCCCGACAAGACCGCGCTGGTGTTTTTCGGCCGGCACCTGACCTATCGCGCGCTCGCCGAGGCGGTCGATCGCATGGCCGCCTATCTGCATGGCCTGGGCGTGCGCGCGGGCGACCGGGTGGTGGTGCTGATGCAGAACTCGCCGCAACTGGTGCTTGCGCACTACGCCGTCATGCGCG
Source organism: Comamonas sp. (assembly GCA_040514115.1). GTDB lineage: Bacteria > Pseudomonadota > Gammaproteobacteria > Burkholderiales > Burkholderiaceae_C > Comamonas. The sequence continues at coordinate 6,871 of JBEVDH010000169.1, forward strand.
CCAATGCCGTCGTGGTGCCGGTGAATCCGATGAACCGTGCCGAGGAACTGCAGCACTACATCACCGATCCCGAAGCCCTGGTGGCGCTGACCAGCGGCGATCTTGCCGCCGAACTGGCGCAGGCCAGCAATGCCTTGCCCGCGGGCAACGGCCTGCGGCACCTGGTGGTCACACAGTTCAGCGATGCCTTCGATCCCGACATGACGGGCCCCGATGCGCCGCCCGAGCACTGGCGCGAATGGCTGGGCAAGCGCCATCCCTTGCCGGCCCTGACCGCGGGGCAGGTGCATGCCTGGGAAGACGCACTGGCTTGCACCGACCTGCCGCCCGCGCACACGGTGGGCAGCGACGATCTCTGCGTGCTGCCCTATACCAGCGGCACGACCGGCCTGCCCAAGGGTTGCATGCACACCCACCGCAGCATCATGCACAACGCCATTGCCTCGGGGTTGTGGAGCAATGCCACCAGCGAGCAGGTGGTGCTGGGCGTGGTGCCGATGTTCCACATCACCGGCCTGGTGTCGATGCTGCATGCCTGCATCCAGCTGGGCGCGACGCTGGTCATCATGCCGCGCTGGGAGCGTGACCTGGCCGGGCGGCTGATCTCGCGCTACCGGGTCACGAGCTGGACCAATATTCCGACCATGGTCATCGACCTGATGGCCAGCCCCAACTTCGACCAGTACGACCTCACCAGCCTGCGCCACATCGGCGGCGGTGGCGCGGCCATGCCCCAGGCCGTGGCGCAGCGGCTGCTGGACCAGTTCGACCTGCGCTATGTCGAAGGCTACGGCCTGACCGAAACCGCCGCGCCCTCGCACAGCAATCCGCCCGACCGGCCCAAGCAGCAATGCCTGGGCATCCCGTTCATGGGCACCGATGCGCGCGTCATGGACCCCGACACGCTGCAGGAAGTGCCGCCGGGTGAGCAAGGCGAAATCGTGATCCATGGCCCCCAGGTGTTCGCTGGCTACTGGAAATGCCCCGAGGCCACGGCCGCGGCTTTCACCGATATAGACGGCAAGCGCTTTTTCCGCTCGGGCGATCTGGGCCGCGTCGACGAGGACGGCTACTTCTTCATCACCGACCGGCTCAAACGCATGATCAACGCCAGCGGCTTCAAGGTCTGGCCCGCCGAGGTCGAGGCGCTGATGTTCAAGCACCCGGCCGTGCAGGAAGCCTGCGTGATCGCGGCGCGCGACAGCTACCGCGGTGAGACCGTCAAGGCCGTGGTGGTGCTGCGCGCCTCGCACCGGGGCCAGGTCAGCGCCCAGGAAATTCTCGATTGGTGCCGTGAGCACATGGCCAGCTACAAGGCGCCGCGCCAGCTGGAATTTGTCGACACGCTGCCCAAGAGCGGCAGCGGCAAGGTGATGTGGCGTCAGCTGCAGGAGCGCGAAGCCGCCGCCTGAAAGCGCCCGCCCTGATTCGAGCAATCCTGGATTTCGAGGTTTTTCCCATGACTTTGCACCATCGCGAGCTACCCATGAGCCTTTCCCCACTGAACCGCCGCACGGTGCTCCAAGGCGCCGCCGCATGGGCTGGCGCCAGCGTCCTGGGCACGGCCCAGGCACAGGCCGGCAAGGCGCCCTGGCCCTCCAAGCCGATCCGCATCATCGTGCCCTACAACGCCGGGGGCAGCACCGATGCCGTCGCGCGCACCCTGGCCGAGGCCATGGGCAAGCGCCTGGGCAAGCCGGTGATGGTGGAAAACCGCGGCGGCGCCTCCGGCATCCTGGGAACCGACGCCGTGGCCCGGGCCCCGGCCGACGGGCATACGCTGCTCGTCTCTCTCTCGACCTCGATGATGGTCAACCAATTCCTCTATTCCAAGCTGCCCTACAACCCGGAAAAGGACCTGGAGCTCATCACCCAGATCGCCACCGCGCCCATCGTGCTGGTCGTGCACCCCTCGGTGCCGGCCAACACCATGCAGGAAATGCTGGAGTATGTGAAGGCCCACAAGGGCCAGCTCTCCTACGGCTCATGGGGCCAGGGTTCGCAGGCGCATCTGGTGGGCGCCTATCTGAGCAAGATGACCGGTGCCGACATGACCCATGTGGCCTACAAGGGAGAGGCGCCCATGCTGCAGGACCTGCTGGGCGGGCAGCTGCAGATGTGCTTCGCGGGCGTGGCCGGCGCCAAGCCGTTTGTCGACGCCGGCCGGCTCAAGGCCATCGGCCTGGTCGGCCGCGAGCGCGCGCCGACCCTGCCCAAGGTGGCCACCCTGCATGAGCAGGGCCTGAGCGACGCCGCCTATTCGGTGGTCGGCTGGATAGGCATGGGCGCGCCCGCGGGCCTGCCGCCCGAAGTGCTGGCCCAGCTCTCCAGCCTGGTCAAGGAACTGGCGCGCGATCCCAAGGTGCAGGAGCAGCTGGTCAACACCGGCGGCCTGGCGGTGATGGGCACGCCGCAGGCGTTCCGCGAAGCCTACCAGCGCGATGCGCCGGCCTGGAAGGCGCTGGTGGCGGCGGCGAATGTAAAGCTGGACTGATGCGCGCGGCGTAGACTGGGGCATTTCCATTTCGCGCAGATCGACCGTTGCGCCGCTGCCTTCATGACCCAGAAACTGCGCTCCAAGACCGTTCTCATCACCGGCGCCGCCCAGGGCATAGGCGCCGCCATTGCGCACAGCTTCGTGCAGGAAGGCGGCTTTGTCTATGTCACCGACATCAACGACGAGCTGGGCGCGCGCCTTGCCGTCACGTTGGGCGAGCGCGCCCGCTATCTGCCGCTCGATGTGCGCAGCGAGGACGATTGGCAGCGCGTGCTGGCGCGGGTGCTGCAGGAACGCGGCCGGCTCGATGTGCTGGTGAACAATGCCGGCATCACGGGTTTCGAGCAGGGCGCGGTGGCGCATGACCCGGAAAATGCCAGCCTTGCGCACTGGCAGGCCGTGCACCGTACCAATCTCGACGGCGTGTTCCTGGGCTGCAAGCATGCCATACGCGCCATGCGCCGCCACGGCACGGGCGCCATCATCAACATTTCATCGCGCTCGGGCCTGGTCGGCATTCCCGGTGCAGCGGCCTATGCATCGTCCAAGGCGGCGGTGCGCAACCACACCAAGAGCGTGGCGCTGTACTGCGCCGAGCAAGGCCTCAAGGTGCGCTGCAACTCCATCCATCCGGCGGCGATTCTCACGCCGCTATGGGAGCCCATGCTCGGGACAGGCGAGGGCCGCCAGGAGCGCATGGCGGCGCTGGTGCGGGACACCCCGCTGCGGCGCTTCGGCCGGCCCGAGGAAGTCGCGGCCATGGCGCTGCTGCTGGCGTCGGACGATGCCACCTACATCACCGGCAGTGAGTTCAATATCGACGGCGGACTGCTGGCGGGATCGGCGGCAACGCCAGCCGTGGTCGAGTAGCGCGGGTGTCCAGCGCCATGCGGTTCATTATTTCTTCCACCTGATACAAGGATCAGATCCATGTCCATCGATTTATTTGCGCGTCCTGTCCTGCGCCCGCTGATGGCCTGCCTGTCGCTGGCCTTTGTGGCCACTTTTGCGCAGGCGCAGCCCGTGCCCCATGCCGCCGTGCACGCGCTGGCCCAGCAGGAGCAGCAGCCGCTGCTCGACACGCTGCGCGAGCTGGTGCAGATCGAGTCGGGCAGCAAAGACCTCGAAGGCCTGGGGAAGATCGCCGCCTTGATTGCCGAGCAGCTGCAGCGGCGCGGCGCCGTGGTGCAGGTTCTGCAGCCCGACGACATCTACCGCCTGGACGACACGCCCGAGAAGGTGGGCCCGGTGGTGCATGCGCGGCTGCAGGGCCAGGGCACGAAAAAGATCATGTTCATCGCGCACATGGACACCGTCTACCTCAAGGGCATGCTCAAGGACCAGCCCTTTCGCGTTGACGGCGACAAGGCCTACGGCCTGGGCATCGGCGACGACAAGCAGGGCGTGGCCACCATCATCCACACGGTGGGCATGCTGCAAAAGCTCGGCTTCAAGGACTACGGCACGCTCACGGTGCTGATCAACGGCGACGAGGAAATCAGCTCGCCGGGCGCGCGCAGCACCATCACGCGCCTGGCCGCGGACCAAGACGCCGTGTTCTCGTTCGAAGGCGGCGGCGCGAGCGGCGCGCTGCGCCTGGCCACCAGCGGCATCGGCGCGGCCTACCTCACGGTGGACGGCAAGGCCTCGCATGCGGGCGCATCGCCGGAAAAGGGCGTGAACGCGCTGTACGAGATGTCGCACCAGCTGCTGCAGATGAAGGAGCTGTCCAGGCCCGAGCAGGGCCTGAAGCTCAACTGGACCGTGGCCAGCGCCGGCACCAACCGCAACGTGGTGCCCGCGCAGGCCAGGGCGCAAGCCGACGCCCGGGCACTCAAGGTGTCGGACTTCGACGCGCTCGACAAGCAACTGCAGGCGCGGGTGCAAAACAAGCTGCTGCCCGAATCGAAGGTGCAGGTGAAGTTCGAGGTGCGCCGCCCGCCGCTCGAAGCCACGGCGGCGTCGCGCCGCGTGGCCGGGCATGGCACGCAGATCTACCGGGAAATCGGTCTGCCGCTGGTCGTCATGGAGCAAGCCACGGGCGGTGGCACCGATGCTGCCTTTGCCGGACTCAAAACCCGGGGCGCCGTGGTCGAGGGCATGGGTCTGAGCAGCTTTGGCGCCCATTCCAACGACGCGGAGTATGTGCTGGTCAGCAGCATCGTGCCGCGCCTGTATCTGGCCACGCGCATGGTGATGGACCTGTCGAGCGGCGCGCTGAAGTGAATCGATTTGCCCCAGACGCGGGGCAGGGCCGATCATGCCCCGGTTTTGCGGCCACAATGGGCATTGTCTTGAATTTGGAAATATCCGTGATGAACCAACCCATTGCACACGCCGAACTGATTGCCAGCTACCGCAAGGTTGCCGCCGAGGCCGCCGAAAAAGCACAAAAGGTGCAGGCTGCCTCCTCCAAGGGCCCGGCTGTGGCCAAATCGGCCAGCGACACCGCGGCCAAGGCTGCGCGTCGGCGCGACGTGCTCGCGTCCAAGCTGGCCAAGCTGGGTGTCGTGCTGGCTGACTGATCCGTACCTGCGGCGATGTGAACATCGCAAGAAAGCTGCGCGTCCCCCGTGGACGCGCAGCTTTTTTTTGGGTCTGTGAAAGATCCAGGCCTAGTGGGCGGACGGCGCGGCCGGGTAGTCGGCCGCCGGAATGTCCGGGCGATATTGCGCCATCACTGCGCCATCGACCGCGCCTTGCAGCGTGCAGGTCACCCGCGTCCTGCCGCCCTGGCTGCCTTCGTCGGGTTCGAGCAGCAGTACGCGCTCCAGGCGCGCCTTGCCCGGGGCGTCGCCGGGCGGGGACTTGACCAGCTCCCAACGGCCGCCATTTCGCACCTCGGCGCGGGCATGCAGACCGGACATCGGGCGCAGATGCTCGCCCCGGTCGATCAGCGGGCGCAGCTGCTGCGCGACCGAGTCCGGGCTGCCCTCGACAACAAAGCCCCAGAACAGATAGTTGCCCAGCACGTCCAGATCGACGCTCTTGTCGAAGTAGGCCAGCAGCTTCACGCCAGCCACCCGCGGCGCATGGCGCAGGGGCACGGCGCCCGACTCTCCGTACGCGCGGTTGCTCACCGCGATCCAGCTGGCGTTCTTCGCCGATTTGAGCGGCACATGCCTGCTCCAGGCCGACGAATGTGCATGCAGGCTGAGGAAAAATTGGTCGTCGCAGCGGCTGAACGCCCTGAAGGTGTCTTCGAGCGCGGTATTGCTGGCAAGCGCCATGGGTGCCAACAGGCTGGAGGCGAGAAGCGCAGTGCGGGTCAGCGGATTCATGAATGAAAATTTCGGTTCAGCGGATGCAAGGGAAGTGCAAGTCGGTTGGGGCAGCCGCCTATTCAAGCAGGCGCATGCAGACCGCTTTGTCGGTCAGCAGCTTGTCCGCGCACAGGCAAGCGGCCCAACCCTTGCCATTGTCGAAGCCAGGCGCTGCCAATCCTTGAGATATGCCCGGCAGCTATATCTGCTAGCCCGTGATATGCCTGGCGCGATAGGGCGCAATTGGTGAGAATCCTCTCCAATACACAGGAGACACAACAGCGATGCAAACGGCCATTCCCTGCCTTTTGATGCGTGGCGGCACCTCCAAGGGCCCCTTTTTTCGTGCGCAGGATCTGCCCCAGGATCTGCCCACGCGCGACAAGGTGCTGCTCGCGGCGCTGGGCTCGCCCGACAAGCGCCAGATCGACGGCGTGGGCGGCGCCCATCCGCTGACCAGCAAGGTCGGCATCGTGTCGGTCAGCGCGCGCGAAGGCATCGACCTCGAATTCCTGTTTGCCCAGCTCCAGCCGGATAAGGACACCGTCGACACCACGCCCAACTGCGGCAACATGCTCGCCGCGGTGGTGCCGTTCGCGCTCGAGACCGGCATGGTCAGTGCGCGCGGCGAGACCAGCACCTTTCGCGTGCTCACGCTCAACACCGACATGGCGGCCGACATCACGGTGCAGACGCCGGGCGGCCGGATCTCCTATGAAGGCACGGCGCGCATCGATGGCGCGCCAGGCCAGTCGGCGCCGGTCGACATTGGCTTTCTCGACACCGCGGGCTCGGTCTGCTCCAGCCTGCTGCCCACGGGCCGGCCCAGGGACCGCATCACGGTCACGGGGGAAGGCTTCGACGACTTCACCCTGGACGTGACCTGCATCGACAACGGCATGCCGCTGGTGATCCTACGCGCGCAGGACGTCGGCTGCACCGGCCAGGAAAGCGTCGCCGAGCTCAACGGCAACGAGGATCTCAAGCGCCGCATCGAGGCGCTGCGCTTGCAGATCTCGCAGCAGATGGGCCTGGGCGATGTCACGCACAAGAACTACCCGAAGATGACGCTGATCGCGCCGCCCACGCAGGGCGGGGCGCTCACCACGCGCAGCTTCATTCCGCATGTATGCCACGAAGCGATTGGCGTGCTGGCCGCGGTGACCGTGGGCACGGCGGTGAAAATGCCCGGCACCGTGTGCGATGGCGTGGCCGAGCTGCCGGCAGGCGAGGGCAGCATCACGGTATCGGTCGAGCATCCCACGGGTGAATTCAGCGTCACGCTGGACAGCGACCCGGCGCAGCCTTCGGTGGTCACCAAGGCGGCCTTGCTGCGCACCGCGCGGCTGCTGATGCGCGGCGAAGTCATGGTGCCGCGCGCCGTCTGGGCCGGCGCTGCCTGAGCGCCGCGCCGTCCCACACCCCCATTTTTTGTGAATTTCTGGAGAGCATTGCGATGATCATCGACGTACACGGCCACTACACGACGGCTCCCGCAGCACTGGGCGCCTGGCGCGACCTGCAGATCGCGGGCCTCAAGGACCCGAGCCAGGCGCCCTCGGCCAGCGCGCTGAAGATCAGCGACGACGAGATCCGCGACACCATCGAGAACAACCAGCTCAAGCTGATGAAGCAGCGCGGCTCGGACCTCACCATCTTCAGCCCGCGCGCGAGCTTCATGGCGCACCACATCGGCGACTTCGAGACCTCGGCCACCTGGGCCGCGATCTGCAACGAGCTGTGCTTTCGCGTCAGCGAACTGTTCCCCGACCACTTCATTCCCGCGGCCATGCTGCCGCAGTCGCCGGGCGTCGATCCCGCGACCTGCATTCCCGAGCTGGTCAAGTGCGTCGAGCAGTACGGCAACGTCGGCATCAACCTCAACCCCGATCCCTCGGGCGGCCACTGGACCTCGCCGCCGCTGTCCGACCGCAGCTGGTACCCGATCTACGAGAAGATGGTCGAGTACGACATCCCGGCGATGGTCCACGTGAGCACCAGCTGCAACAGCTGCTTTCACACGACGGGCGCGCACTACCTGAACGCCGACACCACGGCCTTCATGCAGTGCCTGACCAGCGATCTGTTCAAGGACTTTCCGACGCTCAAGTTCCTGATTCCGCATGGCGGCGGCGCCGTGCCCTACCACTGGGGACGTTTCCGCGGCCTGGCGCAGGAGCTCAAGAAGCCGCTGCTCGACGAGCATCTGCTCAACAACATCTTCTTCGACACCTGCGTCTACCACCAGCCGGGCATCGACCTGCTGACCAAGGTGATCCCGGTCAAAAACATCCTGTTTGCCAGCGAGATGATTGGCGCGGTGCGCGGTATCGACCCGACCACGGGCCATTACTACGACGACACCAAGCGCTACATCGAAGACACCGCCAACCTGACCGAGCAAGAGCGCTTCCAGGTCTACGAAGGCAATGCACGCCGCGTGTTCACACGCCTCGATACCGCGCTCAAGAACAAGGGCCTGTAAGCAGGCCGCCGCAAGGAGTTTCCAATGTATGAACTGGGTGTGGTTTACCGCAATATCCAACGCGCCGACCAGGCCGCGGCCGACGGCCTCGCGGCGCTGGGCTCGGCCACGGTGCACGAGGCCATGGGCCGCGTCGGGCTGCTCAAGCCCTACATGCGCCCTATCTATGCTGGCCAGCAGGTGTCCGGCACGGCCGTCACGGTGCTGCTGCAGCCCGGCGACAACTGGATGATGCATGTCGTGGCCGAGCAGATCCAGCCCGGCGACATCGTGGTGGCAGCCGTGACCTCGGAATGCACCGACGGCTATTTCGGCGACCTGCTGGCGACCAGCTTCCAGGCGCGCGGTGCGCGCGCGCTGGTCATCGATGCCGGCGTGCGCGATGTGAAGACGCTGCAGGAAATGAACTTCCCGGTCTGGAGCCGGGCGATCTCGTCGCGCGGCACGATCAAGGCGACGCTCGGCTCGGTCAACATTCCCGTGGTCTGCGCGGGCATGTGGGTCACGCCCGGCGATGTGATCGTCGCCGATGACGACGGCGTGGTCTGCGTGCCCGCTGCCAAGGCGGTTGCCACACTGGAAGCGGCGCAAAAGCGCGAGAGCTTCGAGGGCGAAAAGCGCGCCAGGCTGGCTTCGGGAGTGCTGGGCCTCGACATGTACAAGATGCGCGAGCCGCTCGAAAACGCTGGCTTGCGTTACATCGACTGAAAGATTGCACGACATGCCAAATTTTGAAAAGACGCCCGGCTGGCTCGATTGGTATACCGGCCCTTCCAAGCCCCGGTTCCAGGTGCCTGCTGGCGCCGTCGATGCCCACTGCCATGTGTTTGGCCCGGGCCACGAGTTCCCGTTTGCGCCCGAGCGCAAGTACACGCCGTGCGACGCGAGCAAGCAGCAGCTGTTCGCGCTGCGCGACCACCTGGGCTTTGCGCGCAATGTGATCGTGCAAGCCACCTGCCACGGCGCCGACAACAGCGCGATGGTCGATGCCTGCAAGGCCGCGGGCGGCAAGGCGCGCGGCGTGGCCACCGTCAGGCGCAGCATCAGCGACGAAGAGCTGCAGGCGCTGCACGAAGCCGGCGTGCGCGGCGTGCGCTTCAATTTCGTCAAGCGGCTGGTGGACTTCACGCCCAAGGACGAGCTGCTGGAAATCGCCGGCCGCATCCAGAAGCTGGGCTGGCATGTGGTGATCTATTTCGAGGCCGTGGACCTGCCCGAGCTCTGGGATTTCTTCACCCAGCTGCCGACCACGGTGGTCGTCGACCACATGGGCCGCCCGGACGTGAGCCAGCCCATCGACGGCCCCGAGTTCTCGTTGTTCCTGAAGTTCATGCGCGAGCACCCCAATGTCTGGAGCAAGGTGTCGTGCCCCGAGCGCCTGTCCGTTACGGGCCCGAAGGCGCTGGGTGGCGAGCAAAGCGCCTACCGCGACGTCGTGCCGTTTGCGCGCCGCGTGGTCGAGGAGTTTCCAGACCGCGTGCTCTGGGGCACCGACTGGCCGCACCCGAACCTCAAGGACCATATGCCCGACGACGGCCTGCTGGTGGATTTCATCCCCCATATCGCGCCCACGGCCGAGCTGCAGCGCAAATTGCTGGTGGACAATCCCATGCGTCTCTATTGGCCCGAAGAAACCGGCAAGGAGTCCTGACCATGGCATTGCACAAGCCCTATACCGATGTGCCCGGCACCATCATCTTTGACGCCCAGCAGTCCCGCAAGGGCTACTGGCTCAACCAGTTCTGCATGTCGCTGATGAAGGCCGAGAACCGCCTGCGCTTCAAGGCCGACGAACGCGCCTATCTCGACGAGTGGGCCATGACCGAAGAGCAAAAGCAGGCGGTGCTCGCGCGCGACCTGAACTGGTGCATGCGCACCGGCGGCAACATCTACTTCCTGGCCAAGATCGGCGCGACCGACGGCCTGAGCTTCCAGCAGATGGCGGGTTCGATGACCGGCATGACCGAGGAAGAATACCGCGCCATGATGCTTGCCGGCGGCCGCTCGGCCCACGGCAACCGTGTGGTCGGCGAAGACGGCGACGCGCAGGCGCACCGCCAGCCCCAAGGACTATCCACCCGCAAGGAGGGCAACTGAATGGCCCGCATCACCGCATCCGTCTTCACCTCGCATGTGCCGGCCATTGGCGCCGCGCTCGACCTGGGGCGCGACCAGGACGACTACTGGAAACCGCTGTTCAAGGGCTACGAGCCCTCGAAGCAATGGATGAAGGACAACAAGCCCGATGTGATCTTCCTGGTCTACAACGACCACGCGACGGCCTTCAGCCTGGACATCATCCCCACGTTTGCGATCGGCACCGCCGACAGCTTCACGCCCGCCGACGAAGGCTGGGGCCCGCGGCCGGTTCCCACCGTGGTCGGCCATCCGGACCTGGCCTCGCACATCGCGCAGTCGGTGATCCAGCAGGATTTCGATCTGACCATCGTCAACAAGATGGACGTGGACCACGGCCTCACCGTGCCGCTGTCGCTGATGTGCGGCCAGCCCACGCCCGAGGAGGGCTGGCCCTGCCCGGTGATCCCGTTTGCCGTCAACGTCGTGCAATACCCCGCGCCCTCGGGCCAGCGCTGCTTCAACCTGGGCCGCGCGATCCGCAACGCCATCGAAAGCTATGACGAAGACCTCAACGTGCACATCTGGGGCACGGGCGGCATGAGCCACCAGCTGCAGGGCGCGCGCGCCGGGCTGATCAACAAGGAATGGGACCTCAACTTCCTGGACCGCCTGATCGACAACCCGCATGGCCTGGCCAAAATGCCGCACATCGACTATGTGCGCGAAGCCGGCTCCGAAGGCATCGAGCTCGTGATGTGGCTCATTGCGCGCGGCGCGATGGACGACATCGACAGCCCCGCGCCCGTGCCGCGCGTCGCGCACCGCTTCTACCATGTGCCCGCCTCGAACACCGCCGTGGGCCACCTGATCCTGGAAAACCAATGAACAGCAAGAAAACCATCAAAGTCGCGCTCGCCGGTGCCGGCGCATTCGGCATCAAGCACCTCGACGGCATCAGGAACATCGACGGCGTCGAAGTCGTCTCGCTCGTGAGCCGCGACCTGGAAAAGACGCGTGAAGTCGCCGCCAAGTACGGCATCGCGCATGTGACCACGGATCTGGCCGACAGCCTGGCGCTGCCCGAGGTCGATGCCGTGATCCTTTGCACGCCGACGCAGATGCATGCGGCGCAGGCCATCCAGTGCCTCGAAGCGGGCAAGCATGTCCAGGTCGAGATCCCGATGGCCGATAGCCTCGCAGACGCCGAGGCCGTGGTCGCGGCGCAGCAGAAGTCGGGCCTGGTCGCGATGTGCGGCCACACGCGCCGCTTCAATCCCAGCCACCAGTGGGTGCACCGCAAGATTGGCGCGGGCGAGCTCAATCTGCAGCAGATGGATGTGCAGACCTATTTCTTTCGCCGCACCAACACCAACGCGCTGGGCCAGGCGCGCAGCTGGACCGATCACCTGCTGTGGCACCACGCGGCGCACACGGTGGACCTCTTTGCCTACCAGGCCGGCAGCCCGATCGTGCAGGCCAATGCCATCCAGGGCCCGGTCCACCCCGAGCTGGGCATTGCCATGGACATGAGCATCCAGCTCAAGGCCGCGAACGGCGCGATCTGCACGCTGAGCCTGTCGTTCAACAACGACGGCCCGCTCGGCACCTACTTCCGCTACATTGGCGACAACGGCACGTACCTCGCACGCTACGACGACCTGTTCAACGGCAAGGACGAGAAGATCGATGTCTCCCACGTCGACGTGTCGATGAACGGCATCGAGCTGCAGGACCGCGAGTTCTTTGCGGCGATCCGCGAAGGCCGCGAACCGAATGCGAGCGTGGCGCAGGTGCTGCCTTGCTACCAGGTGCTGCATAAGCTTGAACAGCAATTGAACTAAGGGTTCGGGCAAGCTGGCCTGAATCGCAACCTCCGGGCCAGCGCATGCGCTGGCTTTGTTTTTTCACAGGATTGACCCATGCAAACACGCAAGATCGGCCCCTTTGACGTCACCAGCGTCGGCCTGGGCTGCATGAACCTGAACCATGGCTATGGCACGCCTCCGAGCGCGGAGCAGGGCCGCGAACTGCTCGCGCATGCGCTGGACCAGGGCGTGACGCTGTTCGACACGGCCGCGCTCTATGGCTTTGGCACGAACGAAACGCTGGTCGGGCCTGTGCTGGCCCCGCACCGCGAGCGCATCACGCTGTGCAGCAAGGGCGGCATGGCCGGGGTGGCGGGTGAGGACGGCGTGCTGCGCCGCGTGATCGATGGCCGCCCCGCGACGCTGCGGCGCAACTGCGAAGAAAGCCTGCGCCGGCTGGGAACCGACGTCATCGACCTCTACTACCTGCACCGCTGGGACAAGTCGGTGGCGATCGAGGAATCGGTGGGCGAGATGGGCCGGCTGCTGCAAGAAGGCAAGGTGCGGGCGCTGGGCCTGTCCGAAGTCTCGGCCGAGACGCTCACGCGCGCGCACCGCGAGCACCCGATCACGGCGCTGCAAAGCGAGTATTCGCTGTGGTCGCGCAATGCCGAGCTGGGCACGCTGCAGCGCTGCGCCGAGCTGGGTGTCGCCTATGTTGCGTTCAGCCCGCTGGGTCGCGGCTTCCTTGGAGGTGATCTGCTCGATGTGGCAACGCTGGGCGATAAAGACGTGCGCAAGCCCATGCCGCGCTTTTCACCGGATAACTACCCGCGCAACCTGCGGCTGCTGGCTCCCATGCGCGAGATTGCCGAGCAGGCCGATTGCAGCCTCGCGGCACTGGCCATCGCCTGGGTGCTGCACCAGGGCAGCCATGTCATTGCTTTGCCCGGCACCACGCAGCGCGCGCATCTCGACGAAGACCTGCATGGCGGCAAGGTGCAGCTGACGACCGACCAGTTGGCGCAATTGAACGAGCTGTTCCGGCCCTCGGCCATTGCCGGCAGTCGCTATCCGGCGCAGGGCCACCGCGAAGTCGATACCGAGGAGTTCGAGCGCGTCGGATGATCCTGGGGGCAAGCCCCAAGCAAAAAGCCGCTGCGGGTTGACCACAGCGGCTTTTTTTCGCGGCGCGCGCTTACAGTTCGAGATTCGCGCGGCGGATCACATCGCCAAAGCGCTTGTTTTCCTCGACCATGAAGGCCTTGAATTCCGGCGGCGTGGGGAAGTAGTTCTCGTAGCCGAAGGTCTGGAATTTGGGCTGCACATCGGGCTCGGCCAGCACCTTCATGGTGTCGCGGCGGATCTTGTCGACCACGGCGGCCGGCGTGCTTTTGGACACCGCGAATGCGTTCCAGCCGGTGACGATGGCATTGGCCGGGCCGCCCGACTCGGCCACCGTCGGCACATCCTCATAGCCCTTGAGGCGGTGCGGCGCCAGCACCGCCAGGAAGCGCAGCTTGCCAGAGCGCGCCAGCGGCCCGGCGGTGCCCGAGGAGCCCAGCGCAAACGCCAGCTCGCCCGTGGCCACGCTGGTGTAGAGCTGGCTGGTTTCCTTGTAGATCACATGCTCCATCTTCGTGCCCGTGAGCGACTCGAGCAGCGCCGAGCCCAGGTGCACCGGGTTGCCCACCGACCACGAACCGTAGTTGAGCTTGCCCGGGCGCGCCTTGGCGTCGGCAATCAGGTCGGCCACGGTCTTGTAGGGGCTGTCCGTGGCGACACAGACAAAGAAGAAGGTGCGAAACAGCGGCAAGACGACTTCGAAGTCCTTGTCGATGTTGTAGGGCAGCTTCTTGAACAGGTGCGGGTACGCCGCGAGATGCACGTTGTCGAGCTGGATGATGTCCGTGCCGTCGGTGGCGCCGCGCTTGAAGGCATCGATGGCAATGAAGCCATTGCCACCGGGCCGGTTCTCGACGATCACGGGCTGGTTCCACAGGCGCGCGAGCTTGTCGGCCACGAGGCGCGAGGTGCCGTCGGGGCCGCCGCCAACGGGGAAGGGGTTGATGATGCGGACTTGCTTGGTCGGCCAGTTGGCCGCGGTCTGTGCGCGCGCCGGCGCCATGGCGCCCAGCGCCAGAGCGCCCAGGGCAAGGCCGGCGTTGCGGCGGTTCATAGGGCGTGTGTCGAGGCTCATTTTGTCTCCCTTTATAGGCTGAGCGCATCTTGTGGCGCTGTCATGCCCGGCCCATTGACGTGCAGCACGGGCGAATTATTTCTCCATTGTGGCAGGGCAGCCTGCGGCGCCTAGAGGATCGTCTCTCTATCAGCTATAGCAAAATGGCATGGTTACACCGGACCACCCATGAATCTCCAGCAGATAGAAACTTTTGTGCATGTGGCCGAAACCGGCAGCTTCAGCAAGGCCGCGCTCTTGCTCGACATCGCGCAGCCGGCCTTGAGCCGCCAGGTACGCAGCCTGGAGACCGAGCTGCGCGAAACCCTGCTGATCCGCACCGGCCGCGGGGTGACGCTCACCGACGCGGGCCGGCGCCTGCTCGAACACGGCCACGCCATCATGCAGCGCGTGGCGCTGGCCAAGGAAGATCTGGGCAGCCAGCGCGACGAGCCGGTGGGGCGCATCGTGGTCGGCCTGCCGCCGAGCCTGGCGCGGCGCCTGACGCTGCCGCTGATCGACGTTTTCAGCCGCGAGATGCCCAAGGCCGGGCTGGCGGTGGTCGAGGGCTTTTCGGTCAACATGGCCGAATGGCTGACCTCGGGGCGCATGGACCTGGCACTGGTCTACACGCCCGAGCCGCAGCCCCAGGTCGAGGTCACGCCCGTGCTCGAGGAGCGGCTGTGCCTGATCGGGCCGGCCAGCATGGGCCAGCGCAGCGCGGTGCGCTTCGAGGAGCTCTCGGACTACCCGCTGGTCATGCCCCAGCGCGGCCAGATCTTCCGCAAGCTGATGGAAGCCCAGGCCACGCTGTCGCAGGTCAAGCTCAACGTCGTCTGGGAAGTCTCCAGCGTGCCCGCGATCCTGGACCTGGTGCGCGGCGGTTACGGCTACGCCGCGCTCACGGCCAGCGCGCTGAGCAGCCTTGACCTCCAGGACGAGCTGGCCTGCATTCCCATCGAGTCGCCGGGCATCGTCAGCACGCTGTGCATGGCGCAGTCTTCGAAGAAGAAAAGCACGCCGTTGATTCGAAGGACTTCGGAGCTGCTGCGGGGGCTGTGTCTGGAGGCGGTGGTGCGGCCGTTCAAGATCCAATGATCGCAGGATGAACGGCTTGCGCCCCAGGCACGTGGGCAGGCCGTTCATGGTTCGACGCGGCCGGCCAGGCGGGCTCACCATGAACGATTATTTGCGGCTTCAGCGCGAGTGGTCGTCCGCTGCCGGCGATCCATCTTCAGGCCTGTGGCAGCGGACACGCCCTCACCATCCGTTCGTCCTGAGCCCGTCGAAGGATGAACGGCCTGTCCACGAGTGCAGGGCAGAGGGTACCAAAGTCGCCCTCACAACAACGGCCTGAGCTCCTGCGCCGCATCCCTGAGCAGCGGCAGCAGCTCCCGCTCCAGCCCCTGCGCCGTCATATGCCGCGCCGGCATCACCGCATTGAGTGCCGCCACGGTCTGCCCCGCGCTTGTGCGCAGCGGCACGGCGATTGCCTGCACGCCCAGTTCATGCTCTTCCTGGGCAATGCAATAGTCCTGCATCCGCACTTCGTCGAGGCAGGCGCGCAGCTCGGCAGGGCGGGTCAGCGTGTGCATCGTCAGCCGGTGCAGCGTACGGCAGCCAAGCCACTCTTCGAGCTGCGCATCGGTCAGCGCAGCCAGCAGCACCTGCCCGGTCGACGATGCATGCGCGGGCAGCCGGCTGCCCAGATGCACGCCGTGCGCAAACAGCTGCGGCGCCGCGCCATGCGGCGTGCTGCGTGCGATCACCACGGTTTCGCTGCCGGCCAGAATCGCCGCGGAAAAGGAAAACGCCGCCAGCGCGCTGAGCCGGTTGAGCACCGGCTGCACCGTGCGCGGCAGCCGCGCGCTTGCCAGGTAGCTGCCCGAAAGCCCCAGCACCTTGGGCGTGAGCCAGAAGTGGTGGCCGTCGGATTCGAGATAACCCAGGTGCGCGAGCGTGAGCAGATGGCGGCGCGCCGCGGCGCGCGTGAGCCCCGCGCGCTCGGCGGCCCGCGTTGCATTGAGACGCTGGCGCTCGGTGTCGAAACACTCAAGCACTGCCAGACCCTTGCCCAGGCCGGCAATGTAGTCGGCGGGCGCGATGGGTGCATGACCGGAGGAGGGGAGGAGAGGCATGGCTGCAATTGGTGCGCGATAGGCGCACAGTTTGCGCGATCATCGCGCAAAAGTCGATCCAGGTTTGCGCCGGCACAGAGCTGCGCTTCTACGCTTGCGGCAAACAACATTGGACGAGACATATGCGCACACAAGTCGCGATCATTGGCGCCGGCCCCGCGGGCCTGCTTCTGGGCCAGCTGCTGTACGAGGCCGGGATCGACAACATCATTTTCGAGCAGCGCAGCCCGGACTATGTGCTCGGGCGCATCCGCGCCGGCGTGCTCGAGCAGGTCACGGTGGATCTGCTGACCCAGGCCAAAGCCGACACGCGCATGCGCGCCGAAGGCCTGCCGCACGACGGCATCGAGCTGCTGTTTGGCGGCAGGCGCCACCGCATCGACCTGCATGAGCTCACGGGCGGCAAGCGGGTCATGGTCTATGGCCAGACCGAGGTCACGCGCGACCTGATGGCAGCACGCGAACGCGCCGGGCTGCTCACGGTGTACGAAGCCGAGAACGTGACGCCGCTCGAGTTCGGCAGCGAGCGCCCGCGCGTGCGCTATGAAAAGGACGGCCGGCAGCACGAGGTCGATTGCGACTTCATTGCCGGCTGCGACGGCTTCCACGGCGTGTGCCGCGCCAGCATTCCCGCGGGCAGCATCCGCAACTACGAGAAGGTCTACCCCTTTGGCTGGCTCGGCATCCTCGCCGATGTGCCGCCGGTCTCGCACGAGCTGATCTACGCGCATACCGAGCGCGGCTTCGCGCTGTGCAGCCAGCGCAGCGCCACGCGCAGCCGCTACTACCTGCAGGTGCCGCTCACGGACCATGTGGAGAACTGGAGCGACGAGGCCTTCTGGGAGGAGCTGCGCCTGCGGCTGGATCCCGAGGCCCGCGCCAACCTCGTCACCGGCGCGTCGCTGGAAAAGAGCATCGCGCCGCTGCGCAGCTTTGTTTCGGAGCCCATGCGCTTCGGCCGGATGTTTCTTGCCGGCGACGCCGCGCACATCGTACCGCCCACGGGGGCCAAGGGGTTGAACCTGGCGGCATCCGACGTGGGCTATCTGTCGCGCGCCTTTGCCGAGTATTACCAGCAGCGCAGCAGCGACGGCATCGACCGCTATTCCGACGTCAGCCTGCGCCGCGTCTGGAAGGCCGAGCGCTTCTCGTGGTGGATGACATCGCTGATGCACCGTTTCCCCGATTCCGGCGAGTTCGAGCGCAAGGTGCAGGAAGCCGAGCTCGACTATCTGGTGCATTCGCGCGCGGGGTCGACCGCGTTGGCAGAGAACTATGTGGGGCTGCCGTTGAACTGAGCGCGGCGGCGCCACTGCAGCGCGTTTTCAGTTCATTGCCGGCAGCGGCGCCGGGCAGGCAGCGCGCGTGAGCCACCACAGCAGCAGCGCCAGCAGGCTGACCCCCGCACCCAGCAGGCACACCGCCGGCCAGCCCGCATGGGCATAGGCCGCCGTGCTGGCCACCGCGCCCAGCCCGCTGCCCACGGCATAGAACAGCATGTAGAGCCCGATCAGCCGGCTGTGCGCCTCGG
>JBEVDH010000170.1:0-3544 GCA_040514115.1 Comamonas sp.
ACGGCACCGCGCCGCGGCCCAGCCGCTCCTCGGGCACGAAATGCAACCCCAGGTCGCGGCGCTGGCGCGGCGACATGCGCCCCGCGTCCTTGCCCGCCACCTGCACCATGGCCGGCGCGGCGCGCCGGTCTTCTCCCGACAGGCTGTAGAGCAACTCCTTCTGGCCATTGCCCGACACGCCGGCAATGCCCACCACCTCGCCCGCGCGCACCTCGAAATCAATGCCCGCGAGATCCACGCCGAACTGGTCGGTGCACGCCAGCGACAGGCCCTGCACGCGCAGCACCACATCGCCGGTCTTGACTTCGCGGTGCGTGAGCGCCGGCGGCTCGGCGCCGATCATCAACCGCGACAGCGAGGCGTTCGATTCCTCGCGCGGATCGCACACGCCCGTCACCTTGCCGCCGCGCAGCACCGTGCAGGTGTTGCACAGCGCGCGAATCTCATGGAGTTTGTGGCTGATGTAGAGAATGCTGCAGCCTTCCGAGGCCAGCTTGCGCAGCACCACGAACAGCTTCTCGACGGCCTGGGGCGTGAGCACCGACGTCGGTTCGTCGAGAATCAACAGGCGCGGGCGCGTGAGCAGCGCGCGGATGATCTCGACGCGCTGCATCTCGCCCACGGACAGCGTGTGCACCGGGCGCTGCGGGTCGATGTCCATGCCATAGACCTGCGCGGTTTCCTCGATGCGCCGCACCACCTCGGCCAGCGCGATCTGCTTGTCCAGGCCCAGCCAGACGTTTTCCGCCACGGTGAGCGTGTCGAACAGGCTGAAATGCTGGAACACCATGGCAATGCCCAGCTGGCGCGCTTCCTGCGGATTGCGCACCTGCACGACCTGGCCGTCGACATGCAGCATGCCTTCGTCGGGCTTGACCGAGCCGTCGATGATCTTCATCAGCGTCGACTTGCCCGCACCGTTCTCGCCCAGCACGGCATGCACCTCGCCGGGCTGCACCGTCAGCGAGACGCCACTGTTGGCCACGACGGCCGGATAACGTTTGGTGATACCCGTCAATTGCAGGCGCGGCGGCGGGTGGCCGGGCGCGGAATTTGTTTCAGGGGGATTCATGGCCGCGATTGTCTCTCAATTTCTCAGACACCTGGTACAAGACATCCTGCAACGGCTTGCCTGGCCTTGCCAACAAGCTATTGAATAGATAGCAACAAAGTCCCGCTAGCCATCGTACGGCGCAGCCTCCCGGCCTGCGCGCACAGCCCCTGCAAGCCCGCCATCCACTGTGTTACATGCGGGAATGCAACGCCTTGGCGCGTCGGCCGATGTCCCACGCAACGCCTACACCCAAGCAAGACCCGTGCACAGCGCAGCCGCAGCGCCGCGCATGGGCAAGTCGCGCCGATGCTGGACGCGCGCCGCAGTCCGCACGAAAATTGCTAAGCAGCCTTCATGGCCGATGGCGCCGCCCCCTGGGCATGCGCGGTTCGGCCCTGCGAATCCCTCCAGCTGCCTTTCCCACGCCGATCCATGAACCTGCCTGTTTTGCAATTCGTTCGCCGCGGCCAGACCGTGACCCTGCGCGATGTGCCGCCCGAGCGCACGCTTCTCGAAGTGCTGCGCGAAGACCTGGGCTGCACCGGCACCAAGGAAGGGTGCGCCGAGGGCGACTGCGGCGCCTGCACGGTGGTCGTGGCCGAGCCCGTGACCACGGACGCGGGCCAGACGCTGCGCTACTCGGCCGTCAACAGCTGCATCCGCTTCGCGCACTCGGTGCAGGGCCTGGCGCTGTGGACCGTCGAGGACCTGGCGCGCGACCCGCTGATTGAAAACGGGTCGCCGGCCAGCCTGCACCCGGCGCAGGCGGCAATAGTCAGCTGCCATGGCTCGCAATGCGGCTTTTGCACGCCGGGCTTCGTCATGAGCCTGTTCGGCATGTACCAGAACCGCGTGTGCCAGGGCCAGAGCATCACGCGTGAACTCGCGCAGCACGACCTGTCGGGCAACCTGTGCCGCTGCACCGGCTACCGGCCGATTCTCGATGCCGCCCAGCAGATGGAACAGCTGCCAAGGGCCCAGGTCAACGAGGCGGCCGTGCTGGCCCGGCTGCAGCAGCTCGATGCACCGGTGTTGAAGGACTCGGCCTATCTCGCGCCGCGCAGCCTGGCAGCGCTGCTGGCGGCGCGCACCGCCCACCCCCAGGCGCAGATCGTGGCCGGCGGCACCGATGTCGGCCTCTGGGTCACCAAGCAGTTGCGGGAGTTCGGCCAGGTGCTCGATGTGACGCGCGTGGCCGAGCTGCGCGAGATCAACGACCAGGGCGAACACCTGGCCATTGGCGCGGCCGCGACATTAACCGAGGCCTTCGCGGCGCTCGTGGCGCTGTGGCCGCAGCTCGATGAATTTGCCGCGCGCTTTGCGGGCCTGCCGGTGCGCAATGCGGGCACGCTGGGCGGCAACGTAGCCAACGGCTCGCCGATCGGCGACTCGATGCCGCTGCTGATCGCGCTG
The DNA here is from genome assembly GCA_040514115.1 of Comamonas sp. Taxonomy (GTDB): domain Bacteria; phylum Pseudomonadota; class Gammaproteobacteria; order Burkholderiales; family Burkholderiaceae_C; genus Comamonas. The sequence continues at coordinate 2,468 of JBEVDH010000170.1, forward strand.
CGCGCTCGGGTGGTGCTGGCCAGCGAGCGCGGCGAGCGCCGCCTGCCGCTCGAAGACTTCTACACCGGCTACCGCCGCAACCAGCTGGCCGCCGACGAAGTGCTGGTGCGCATCGAACTGCCCAAGCCGCGCGCGGGCGAACTGCTGCGGGTCTACAAGGTCTCCAAGCGCACCGATGACGACATTTCCGCGGTGTGCCTGGCGATCCAGCTGACGCTGCATGATGGCGCGGTGCAGTCGGCCTCGATTGGCGTCGGCGGTGTGGCCGCCACGCCGGTGCGCGCGCGCGCCACCGAGGCGGTGCTTGCAGGCGCGCTCTGGAACGAGACCAGCGTCGCGCGCGCCGCCGATGCGCTGCGCGGCGAATTCCAGCCGCTGTCCGACATGCGCGCCAGCAGCGAGTACCGCCGCGCGCTGCTGGGCCATCTGCTTGAGCGCTACTGGCGCGAAAGCACCGGCTCGCACGGCCAGCTGGCCACCCTCCGCCCCCTGGCGCAAGCTGCTGCCGTTCAAAAGGCCCCGGTATGAAGTCCCTTCCCACGCTCTTTCCCGAAGCCACTGCCGCGCTCGCGGCGGCCCGCCCGGTGCCGGCCATGGGCCAGCCGCATATCCACGAAAGCGCCCAGGCCCAGGTGCTGGGCACGGCCCACTACATCGACGATCTGCCTGAATTGAAGGGCACGCTGTACGCGGCACCGATCATGTCCAGCGTGGCCCATGGACGGCTGCTGGGCGTCGACAGCGCAGCCGCGCAGGCGCTGCGCGGCGTGCGCGGCGTGGTGCTGGCGGGCGATGTGCCGGGCGACAAGCTCCTGGCCGCGTTTGGCCATGACGAGCCGGTGTTTGCCGTGGACAGCGTGCAGCATGTGGGCCAGGTCATCGGCCTGGTCGTGGCCGACAGCCCGCGCCTGGCGCGGCGCGCCGCGCGGCTGGTGACCTGCGACATCGAGCCGCTGTCCGCCGTGCTCGACGTACATACCGCGCATGCGCAGCAAAGCTATGTGCTGCCGCCGGTGTTCGTGCGCCGCGGCGATGCCCCGGGTGCGCTGCTGCGCAGCCCGCATCGCCTTGAAGGCC
>JBEVDH010000208.1:0-35519 GCA_040514115.1 Comamonas sp.
CCCATGCGCACAGAAAGACCCCCGCCCGTGGCCACCTTCGAAGAAATCCAGCAGCGCGAAACCGGCCTGCAGCAGCACCTGAGCGGTGCGCAGATGGTGATGATCGCGATTGGCGGCGCCATCGGCACGGGCCTGTTCATGGGCAGCGCGTTTGCCATCGGCTTCGCCGGTCCGAGCGTGCTGCTGAGCTACGCGATCGGCGCGCTGATCGCACTGCTGCTGATGGGCTGCCTGGCCGAGATGACGGTGGCGCATCCGACCTCGGGCTCGTTTGGGGCGTACGCCGAGCACTACATCGCGCCCTGGGCCGGCTTTCTCGTGCGCTATGCCTACTGGGCCGCGGTGGTGCTGGCCGTGGGCATGGAAGTCACGGCCGTGGGTCTGTACATGGGCTACTGGTTTCCCGACGCGCCGCGCTGGCTCTGGGTCGCGGTGTTCTCGGCGGCGCTGGTCGCGGTGAACGCCTCGAGCGTCAAGGCCTTTGGCCAGGTCGAGTATGTGTTCTCGATGATCAAGATCGTGGCCATCGTCGCCTTCATCCTGATCGGCGCCTATGTGGTGTTTGGCGCGCAGCGCCCCGATATCGGCTTCCACCACTACACCGCGCAGGGCGGCTTCTTTCCCAACGGGCTGTGGGGCTGCTGGGTTGGCGTGATCGTTGCGATCTTCAGCTATCTGAGCCTCGAAGCCATCGCGGTGGCCGCGGGCGAGGCGCGCGATCCGCAGCAGGCGATCACCAGCGCGTTTCGCACCACGGTGCTGCGGCTGGTGCTGTTCTATCTGCTGACGCTGGCGCTGATGCTGGCGATCGTGCCCTGGCATGCCGCCGGCACCGACCGCAGCCCCTTTGTGCGCGTGATGGAAATCATCGGCATTCCCGGCGCCGCGCATGTGCTCAATTTCGTCGTGCTGGTCGCGGCGCTGTCGGCCATGAACAGCCAGCTGTATGTGACCTCGCGCATGATGTTCAGTCTCTCGCGCGGCGGCTATGCGCCCGCGGCGCTGGGCCGGCTCAACGCGCGCGGCGTCCCCACGCGCGCGATTGCCGTGTCCTGCGCGGGCATTGCCGTGGCCATGGTGCTCAATGTCTGGCAGCCGCAGAAGTCGCTGGTCTGGATGATGTCCATCGCGATGTTCGGGGCGATGTTCACCTGGTTCATGGTGTTCGTCACGCACCTGTTCTTTCGCGCGCGCTGGAAGGCCGAGGGCAGCCGGGCGCTGACATTTCGCATGTGGGGATTTCCGGTGCTGACGCTGCTGGGCGCGGTGCTGATGCTGGGCGTGCTGGTCACCACCTACTTCACCGAGGAATTTCACCTCACGCTGCTGACCGGCGTGCCCTTTCTGGGGGTGCTCCTGCTAGTCTATGCGGTCTGGTTCCGACGGCGTCAGCTACCTGCGGACTGACAGCCGCGCGCGGCCAGAGGGTTACAGTGGAGCGACCATGCCACAGTCACTCTGGGACATCTCCCCCCCGATCCACAATGCCAGCCCGGTGTTCCCGGGCGACACGCGCTACAGCCAGCAGTGGTGCGCGACGATCTCGCCCGATTGCCCGGTCAATGTCAGCGCCATCACGCTGTCGCCGCATATCGGCGCCCATGCCGATGCACCGCTGCATTACGACGCCACGGGCGCGGCCATTGGCGCGGTTGATCTCGAAGCTTTTCTCGGCCCGTGCCGCGTGATCCATGCGATCGGGCGCGGGCCGCTGCTGCACTGGCACGATCTCGCGCATGCGATCACGCCCGATCTGCCGCCGCGCGTGCTGGTGCGCACCTATGAGCGCGCGCCCACCGTCTGGGACGACAACCTGGCCGCCTACGCGCCCGAAACCGTCGAGCGGCTGGCCGACCTGGGCGTGCAGCTGATCGGCATCGATACCGGGAGCATCGATCCCGCCAGCAGCAAGACGCTCGACAGCCACCAGGTGATTCGCCGGCGCGGCCTGCGCGTGCTGGAAAACCTGGTGCTCGATGCCGTGCCCGCGGGCGATTACGAACTGATCGCGCTGCCGCTCAAACTGACGCAAGCCGACGCATCACCCGTGCGCGCGGTACTGCGCGCCCTGCCCCGATGAATCCGACCCTGCAAGACTGCCGCGACCGTGACGCCGAGGACCCGCTGCGCGCGCTGCGCGCGCTGTTTGCGCTGCCCGCGGGCAAGATCTATCTCGATGGCAATTCGCTGGGCGCGGCCCCCAAGGCCACCGCGGCGCGCATTGCCGATGTGGTGCAGCGCGAATGGTCGCAGGACCTGATTGCGTCATGGAACCAGGCTGGCTGGGTCGATCTGCCGCAGCGCCTGGGCGACCAGTTCGCGCCCTGGCTGGGCGCGCGCGCGGGTGAGCTGGTGTTCACCGACACCACGTCGATCAACCTGTTCAAGGTGCTCACGGCCGCGGCGCGCATCGCGGCCGAGGACGGCCCGGCACGCAGGAAGCTGCTGACCGAGCGCAGCAACTTCCCCACCGATCTGTACATCGCCCAATCGGTCTGCGCGCAGCATCGGCTGCAGCTGGTGTTGCTCGACCCCGAGGAGATTCCCCGCGCGTTCGATGATGATGCCGCCATCGTGCTGCTGACCCATGTGAACTACCGCACCGGGGCGATGCACGACATGGCGCGGCTCACGGCGGCCGCGCATGCGCATCGCATGGTCTGCGTCTGGGACCTGAGCCACAGCGCGGGTGCGGTGCCCGTCGATCTGCATGCCGCCGACGCCGACTTTGCGGTGGGCTGCGGCTACAAGTACCTCAACGGCGGCCCGGGCGCGCCGGCCTTTGTCTGGGCCCACCCGCGCGTCGTGAACCGCTGCGCGCAGCCGCTGGCGGGCTGGTTCGGCCATGCCGCGCCGTTCGCATTCACGCCCGGCTATGCGCCGGCCGCGGGCATCGGCCGCTATCTGTGCGGCACCCCGCCGATCCTCGGCCTGGCGGCGCTGCAATGCGGGCTGGACGTGTTCAGCGCCGCCGCGCCGCTGGGCGGCATGGCGGCGCTGCGTGCCAAGTCGCTGGCGCTGACCGATCTGTTCATAGCGCTGGTCGAGCAGCGCTGCGCGGGCCATGGCCTGGACCTGGCCACGCCGCGGGCGCATGAGAAACGCGGCTCGCAGGTCTGCTTCACGCGCGGCGAAGGCCAAGGCGTCGACGGTCAGGACAGCGGCGCCTACGCGATCGTGCAGGCGCTCATTGCGCGCGGCGTGATCGGCGACTTCCGCCAGGGCGGGGGCGGGCCGGGCGCGCCGCCGGACATCCTGCGCTTTGGCTTCACGCCGCTGTATGTCGGTTTCGAGGATGTGTGGAATGCCGTGGAGCAGCTGCGCCAGGTACTGGCCACCGGGGAATGGCGCGACGCGCGCTTTCAGCAGCGCCAGGCAGTGACCTGACTTACGCGTTCATTGACAGCATCGCCCACAGATGCGCGGCCACCAAGGCGCGCCAGGGCGCAAACGGTGCGAGCCAGCTTTCGGCGCGCGCCGGGTCGATGTCGGCCTGCAGCAATTGCGCCAGGCCGCGGCGCACGGCCACGTCGCCGTGCAGCGAACCGTCGAGCCAGCCAAAGCCGCGCAGCAGCGCATAGCCCACGGTCCACGGGCCAATGCCCTTGATGGCCAGCAGCGCCGCGCGGATCCGTGCCGCCGGCAACTGCGGGGCCGCCGCCCAGGTGTCGAGCGGCAAAGCACCCGACTGCACGGCTTCGCACACCGCCAGCAGGCATTGCGCCTTGGCCTGCGACAGCCCCGACGCGCGCAGCTGCTCAGTGCCCAGCGCCAGCACCTGTGCGGGCTGCGGATGGCAGTACAGCCCGCTCGCATGGCGCAGGCCGGCGACCAGAATCAGCCGCCGGCGCAGCGAAACCGCGGCCGCCACGCTGATCTGCTGGCCCATGATGGCCCAGGCCAGCGCCTCGAAGGGCGTGGCCGCGACCGGCACGCGCAGGCCCGACTGCCGCGCCAGCACCGGCCCGAGCGCTGGATGCGACGCCCACCGTGCCTCGAACGAGGCCACATTCTGGGTCAGCCCCAACATGCGCCGCAGCAATGGCAAGACTTCTTGCGCGGCCGGCGCCTCATGCCCTGCCGCCATCAGCCACTGGACCTGCGCGGCGCCAGGCACGAAGTCGATGCGCAGGCAGGCGGGCTGCCCGCGCCAGAGCATTCCCTTGCGCAGCGACGCCGGTGCGACCTGCTCGGCCAGTGCCTCGCGGTCGCGCGCATGGAAGGCCAGAAAGTCCTGAACGCGAAAATTGTCCGGCAATGGCAGCCGCATGCCCTCTCCCGTCGACCGGTCGGAATCCATCAGCGCCTTTGCATGAAACGGGGCCTGGAGACAGACCAGGCGCTACCGCAGCGATGTTAGCGGCCCGCAGCGCCTGCCGACATTTCAGGGCTCAGCCCAGGCTGCGCCTCGACCGCCGCCTGGGCGCTGCGGCGCTCGACGCCCGGGTAGTCCGACTGCGCATCCGGCTGCCGCTGGGCGGCGGTGATGGCCGCCTGCGTCTGAATGAGATGGTCGACCAGGCTCAGGTGCGCGGCGCCGGGCATCGGCAGCGCGTGAATGGTTTGCTTGAGCCGGGCCAGCGTGGCCTCCATATAGGACAGACCTTCGTTTTCCGACTGCTTTTCATGGGCATCGGGGCCCATGCCGGTTTCCAGTCCAAGGCCTTGCGCGGTCCGCACCACCAGCATGAACGATCCATGCACCTGGGACTTCGCCAGGCCGGTGCAGACCGGATCCGCGGCGGCTTGCCCGCCGCCAGGCCCATCGCCACCGGCGTGCGGCTTCGCTGGAAAGCCGGGTGCCCGCAGTCCGACAGGCGGGCCAAGCGTCGCCAAGAGGTCCTCGCGGGGATGTGGCATACAGCAACGCCTCCTGCCTCTGAAAAGTACACGGTTAAGCGATGAGTAACTTCCGCCAGCCCATGGTTCCCGGGCGTTGCCGTGAAGCCGCAGGCTGCAGGCCGCGTGGCGTGTTTGCAGCCCGCCGGACCAGGCACCCGCCTATGATGGATCTGCCCGTTGATTGCCCGCCGCCATGACCGCTCAGATCCCCCCGCCCACCCCCGAGTCCATCGTGCGCCAGGAGCATGCCCAGCTCGATTTCGGCCAGAGCATGAGCTATGGCGACTACCTGCAGCTCGACCAGATCCTCACGGCGCAAAAGCCGCTGTCGCCGGACCACAACGAGATGCTGTTCATCGTCCAGCACCAGACCAGCGAGCTGTGGATGAAGCTGATGCTGCACGAGCTGCATGCCGCCATCGCGCAGGTCGCGGGCGACGAGCTGCCCACGGCGTTCAAGATGCTGGCGCGGGTGGCGCGCATCATGGAGCAGCTGGTTCATGCCTGGGATGTGCTGGCAACGATGACACCGCCCGAATACAGCGCCATCCGCCCCTATCTTGCGCAGTCGAGCGGCTTCCAGAGCTACCAGTACCGCTGCATCGAGTTCCTGCTGGGCAACAAGAACGCCGCGATGCTCAAGCCCCATGCCCACCGGCCCGAGCTGCTGGCCCTGGTCGACGCGGCCTATCGCGCGCCCTCGCTCTATGACGAAGCCCTGCGCCTGCTGGCGCGCCGCGGCATTCATGTGCCCCAAAGCCATCTGGCGCGTGACTGGACCGGGCCCTACCGCGCCGACCCCGGCGTGGAGCAGGCCTGGCTCACGGTCTACCGCGATCCCGCCACCCATTGGGACCTGTACCAGCTCGGTGAGGCACTCACCGATCTCGAAGCGGCGTTCCGGCTCTGGCGCTTTCGCCATGTGACCACCGTGGAGCGCGTGATCGGCTTCAAGCGCGGCACGGGCGGCACCGGCGGCGTGAGCTATCTGCGCAAGATGCTCGACGTGGTGCTGTTCCCGGAAATCTGGACCCTGCGCACCGCGCTCTGAGCCGGCCCCGGTTTTCACCAGCGCCGCAGGCGACAGCGCAGGACGGCGGTACCGGGTAGGCTCGGGGGATGAGGAAACTGCCTGCCGCCCCGCCCCTGACACTTCCCGCCGACGCACGCAGCGCCGCCGCACCCGCGCTCGACAAGCGCGCGGCCTGGGCCATGCTGCTGGTGCTGCTCAGCGGTTTCGCGCTGAGCCAGGCCTACCGCACGGTCACCGCGATTCTTGCCGTGGCGCTGCAGGCGGATTTCGGCCTGTCGCCCTCGTCACTGGGATTGTTTGCCAGCCTGTTTGCGCTGACGTTCGGCGCCGTGCAGCTGTTCATGGGCGTGGGCATCGACCTCTACGGCCTGCGCCGCACGGTGCTGGTGACGGCGCCGCTGGGCATCGTCGGCGCGGCCCTCTCGGCCTGGTCGCCCAGCTATGGATGGCTGCTGGCCGGCCAGGCACTGATCGGCCTGGGTTGCGCCCCCGCCTTCCTGGCCTGCACGGTATTCATTGCGCGCCACTTCCCGACCGCGCAATTTGCCGCGGTGTCCGGCATCAGCCTGGGGTTGGGCGGGATCGGCATGCTGCTGACGGGCTCGCCACTGGCCTGGCTGGTCGAGCACCATGGGTGGCGCGCCGCGTTTGTGATGCTCGGCCTGCTGTCGCTGCTGTCCTGGATCTTGATTGCCTGGAAGGTGCATGAGCCCGCGCAGGGCGCGCGCACCGGCCCGCGCCAGAGCCCGCTGGCGGCCACGCGTGAATTCGGCGCGCTGCTGGCGCTGCCGCACAGCTGGGGCATGCTGGCCATCTCGCTGGTAGCCTATGCCTCGTTCCTCACGCTGCGCGGGCTGTGGCTCGGTCCGCTGATGATGGAGCGCCAGGGCTGGACGCTGGTCGCCAGCGGCCACCTGGCATTGGTGGTGTCGCTGATCTCGCTGATCAGTCCCGGCCTGTTCGGGCGCCTGGACCCGGGGCCGTTGCGGCGCCGGCGCTGGCTCGTGGTTTCCACGTCGGCCGTTGCGCTGATGTATGCGGCGCTCGGGCTGCTGCACGCGGCCTGGCTGAACGTTGCGCTGATCATCGCGATCATCGTTTTCTCGGGTTGCTCGGTGCTGCAGTACGCCCATGTGCGCGCCTCCTATCCCCCCGAAGCCACGGGTCGCGCGCTGGCGCTTCTGACCATGGCGATGTTTCTCGGCGCGGCGCTGATGCAATGGCTCACGGGGCTGTTTGCGGCCTGGGGTGCGCGCTATGGTTTCGATCCGTTTGCGGCGGTGATGCTGGGGATTGCGGTGATGCTTTGTCTGGGAGCGGCGGCTTTTCAGATGTTGCCGCAGTCGCCGTTGTTGAGGCAGGATTGAGGACTCTGGGAATTAGGTACTGCATGCTCTTTGCAGCGGGCAGGCAGCGCAATAGCTTCTTTGGGGCGTGTCTGGCTTGAAACATGCCTCGAAATCGCCCCCGCGGTTAACGCCCTCTAACCGTTCGTCCTGATCCTGGGCTTGTCGAAGTATCGAAGGATGAACGGCGCCTTTCGGAATAGTAGCTGCACACCCCATCAGGCGTGTTTTCCTCTACAGCGAACTCGCACTCGACCCATCCCCCCGATACAGCCACGGCAGATCCATGATCCGTGCCCCGAGCAGTTTCAGCGCGGTGTCGCGGCCCCAGCGCACCGGGCCGGTGGCGTGGAAAATGCGGCCATTGCGCTGCGCGCGTGCCTGCACGCGCGCGTTGCGCTGCCAGCGGTTGAGGGCGTAGCGCCGCAGCCGCAGCTCCATCTCCAGGTCATGCATCGACAGCGCACGCTGCAGCTCGGCCGCGTCCTCAATGGCCATGCCCGCGCCCTGCGCGAGATAGGGCCGCATCGGGTGGCTGGCGTCGCCCAGCAGCGCCACCAGGCCCCGGGCCATCTCGGCCGCGCCGCGCAGCGGCGGCCGGTCGGCCAGTGACCACAGCCGCCACGCGCCGCCCATCGCGGGAACGCTGCGCACCAGGTCCTGCAGCGCACTGCAGCTGCCGGCCAGCACGGCCTCGAGATCCTGGGCGTTGGCCGCATGGTCCCAATGCTCCATGTCCGCGGGCGCTGGCCCCTGGACGATCACCACCAGATTCTGCAGTTCGCCGCGGCGCACCGGGTACTGGACCACATGCAGCCGGGGTCCGAGCCATGCGGTCACTTCGTTGGTGCGCAGCTGCAGCGGCAGGTCGGTCTGGCGCACCATGGCCCGGTAGGCCAGATGGCCGGTCGGGTGCGGCGGACCGTCGCCCAGCAGTTGCCTGCGCAGGCGGCTGTGCACGCCATCGGCGCAGACCAGCGCGTCGCCCTCGATCAGCTTGCCGGCTGCGGTGCGCACCGTCACCACGCCGTCGGATTCACAATGGCTTTCCAGGGTCTGGCCCAGATTCAGGTGTACATCGGCATAGTCACGCAGCGCGTTCAGAAGCAACTGCTGCAGGTCGGCGCGGTGAATGGTCAGGTAGGCCGCTCCATAGCGCTGCACCGCGGCGCTGCCCAATGGCATGCGCGCCAGGGCCTGGCCCGTGAGCGCGCTGCGCGTTTGCAGGGCCTCGGGCGCCGCCGCCACCGATTGCAGGCTCTTTTGCAATCCCCAGGCCTGCAGCCGGCGCACCACATTCGGCCCCAGCTGTATGCCGGCACCGACTTCGGCGAATTCTTGCGCGCGCTCGAACAGCCGTACCTCGCAGCCGGCACGCGTGGCCCCAATACCTGCGGCCAGTCCACCAATTCCGCCCCCGGCAATCAACACCTGCTTTTTCATGCCAGCATTGTGCCCATGGTTTTGCATACCGTACACCAGTGCAGATAACGCGTAGGACTATTTCATGCGTTTATGTGCGCGATGCTTGTACTGGCGCAATCCAATGGTTTTTCTGCGCGCAGTTAAGCACTTTGGACCAGTGGTGCCTGAAGAGTTCCATAATATCGAACAAACTCTGACGACTTTGATCATCAGGAACAAACTCCGCGGCACCGAGATACCGTTCCATCCTGATCGCCAAAGAAAAAAGGCCTGCAGTGCAGGCCTTTTGTTTATTACAACGCAATTAAATGGCGAACTTCTCGCGCTGTTCGTTCTGAATCCACTTCGGTGCCTTGCCGCGGCCGGTCCAGGTCTGGCCGGTATTGGGATCGCGGTACTTGGGAGCAACCTTGGCGCCACTGCCCGTGCTGCGTGCGGCCTTTGCCGGGGGGAACACGTCTTCAGCGGTCAATTCATACTCGGCAACCAGCGAACGCACGCGGCTGACAGCGTCTGACAACTCGCGGCTGCGGGCTTCATGAATTTGCTGTTCCAGAGCTTCTTTTTGCTTGAGCAATTCTTTGTAGGAATTCATGGTATTGGTGTCTTCTGAAGAAGTAAAAAGTGACTGGATATTATAGAAAAATAAAAAACCACGCCAGCATGCGTACTTAACTCGTGATTTAACCGTTATTTTAAACCACTGTTCAAGCGGACTCCACGGATTTCTCCGCCAGCACCTTGTCAATGCGCTTGCCGTCGAGGTCGACAATCTCAAAGATCCAGCCGGCGCAGGCAATTCTTTCACCTTCTGCAGGCAATCTTCCGGTTTCAGCCATCAAAAGGCCGGCAATGGTGTTATAGCGCCCGCGATCTTCTTCGGGGAGATCGCGGATATCGAGCCGGGCCTTGAGTTCCGACACCGGCATCAAACCATCCAGCAGCCAGGAACCATCGTCCCGCGGCGTAGCCCAGGCATCTGCATGGGCACCGGGCTTGAGCTCCCCGGTAATGGCTTCAAGCAAATCCCGCGGTGTCATGATGCCCTGCACCACGCCATATTCATCGACGACAAACACCATGCGGCCCGAGCGTGCGCGCAATTGGTCCAGCAATTCCATGCCGGTGAGGGTTTCGGGCAGGAATGCCGCGGGCAATGCATGGTCGCCGAGATTTCCCTCGGCACCCGCACCCAGCGCCAGCATCCGCGCCACGCTGATCACGCCAACGACATCATCGAGCGAACCCCGGCACACGGGATACCAGGAATGGCTGCCTTTTTCCTGGCCATCGGCCGAAAGCCGCAACCCTTCGAATACCGATAAATCGGCATCGAGCCACTGCACATCCGAGCGCGGCACCATCAGCGACGTCAGCGAACGGTCGTCGAGACGAAAAACGTTCTGCACCATCTGGTGCTCATGAAACTCGATCACGCCCGCGTCGCGCCCTTCTTCCAGGCTGGCAACGATTTCCTCTTCCGTGACCGCGCGGCTTGCCGAATCATTGACGCGCAGCAGCGTCAGCACGGTCTGGGTCGATGCCGAGAGCAGGCGTACAAAAGGCTTGGCAATGGTGGCCACCCAGGTCATCGGGCGTGCAATCAGCCGCGCCACGGTTTCGGGATAGAGCTGGCCAATGCGCTTGGGCACAAGTTCGCCAAAGACAATGGTGATGAAAGTGATGACGGCCACCACGATGGCGGTGGCCGAGATGCTCGATGCGCTTTCGGGCACGCCGACACTGCGCAGCCATTGGCCCAGGTCATCGCTGAATGCGGCCTCGCCAATGATGCCGTTGAGCATGCCGATGGAAGTAATGCCCACCTGCACCGAGGACAGGAACTGGGTTGGATTTTCCAGCAATACCAAAGCCGCCTCGGCCCCCTTGTCGCCGTCTTCTGCCATGCTTGCAAGGCGGGCCTTGCGGCTTGACGCCAAGGCCAATTCCGACATGGCAAACACACCATTGAGCAGGGTCAGGAACGCAATCAGCAGAAAATCCATGAATCGATAATTAGAAAGAACATCATGTCAATGTACTGTATCGGCGACATCCAGGGATGTGACGAAGCCCTTGGTCGCCTGATCGACACCGTGGATTTCTCGCCAAGCCGCGACACGCTGTATTTGCTGGGTGATCTGGTCAACCGCGGACCGCAATCTCTGGAGGTGCTGCGCCGCTGCATCGCGCTGGGAGATGCGGTGCGCCCGCTGCTGGGCAACCATGATCTGCATCTGCTGGCCGCCGCCCATGGCGTGCGGCCCGCGGGCAAGCGCGACACGCTGCAGCCCATCCTGCAGGCCCCGGACCGCGCCGCCCTGCTGGACTGGTTGCGCCGCCAGCCCCTGGCACGGCTGCACACCACGGCCACCGGCGAGCAGCTGCTGATGGTGCACGCGGGCGTGCTGCCCGCCTGGGATGTGACCCAGACCATGGCGCTGGCCAGCGAGGTCGAGGCGGTGCTGCGCGGCGACGCGCTGGCCGCCTTCCTTGCCACGATGTATGGCAACGCGCCCGCGGCCTGGAACGAGGACCTCGAAGGCGCGGACCGCCGGCGCGTGATCGTCAACGCGCTCACCCGGATGCGGTTTTGCACGCCCGAAGGGCGCATGGACTTCGAGAGCAGCGAAAGCGCCAGCGACGCCGCCCCCGGGCTGATGCCCTGGTTCGAGGTTCCCGGGCGCAAGGCAGCCGGCACCCCCATCGCGTTCGGCCACTGGTCGACGCAGGGGCTGGTGGCCCGGCACGACCTGATCGGGCTGGATACCGGCTGCGTCTGGGGCGGGTGTCTCAGCGCGATGCGCTTTGGCGCTTCGCTGGCCGAGCGCGAGCTGATTCAGGTGCATTGCGATCAGGCCCAGTCTCCCAAGTAAAGCGGCATAAAAAAACCGGGCCAAGGCCCGGTGTAAAGAAAGGTCGGTTGACGCGCGCGTTGATCAAGCCAGCGTGTAAGCCGTCTTCACAATCGTGTAGAACTCCTGCGCATAGCGGCCCTGCTCGCGCGGGCCGTAGCTCGAGCCCTTGCGGCCGCCAAAGGGCACGTGGTAGTCGACACCTGCCGTCGGCAGGTTGACCATCACCATGCCGGCCTGGCTGTGGCGCTTGAAATGCGTCGCGTACTTGAGGCTGGTGGTGGCAATGCCGGCGGCCAGGCCAAAGGGCGTGTCGTTGGCCACGGCCAGCGCCTCTTCATAGTCGCGCACGCGGATCACGCTGGCGACGGGGCCGAACACTTCCTCGCGGTTGATGCGCATGGCCGGTGTGGAATCGACAAACAGCGCGGGCTGCAGGAAGAAGCCTTGCTTGTCGCTGCCCGTGTGGCAGGCAACGCGTGCGCCGCCGGCGGCCAGCACCGCGCCTTCGGCCTTGGCCACTTCGATATAGCTCAGGTCTTGCTCGAACTGCGCCTGGCTGACCACGGGGCCGATGTCGGTGCCCGCGGCGCGCGCGTCGCCGACCTTGATCTTTGCCATGCGCGCCTGCAGCGCTTCAATGAAGGCCGGGTAGATCCTGTCGGTCACGATCAGGCGGCTCGAAGCCGTGCAGCGCTGGCCCGTCGAATAGAAGCTGCTTTGCGCCGACAGCTCGACGGCCTGGTTCAGGTCGGCGTCATCGAGCACCACCTGCGGGTTCTTGCCGCCCATCTCGAGCTGCACCTTCTTGCCGCTGGCCACGCAGGCCGCTGCAATGCCCTTGCCCACGCCGACAGAGCCCGTGAAGCTGATGGCCGCCACGTCCTGGTGATTCACCAGTGCTTCGCCAATGACGCGCCCACGGCCCATCACCAGGTTGAACACACCGGCGGGAATGCCGCTGCGGTGGATGATATCGGCCAGCGCCCAGGCGCTGCCCGGCACCAGGTCGGCGGGCTTGAGCACCACGCAGTTGCCAAACGCCAGCGCCGGCGCGATCTTCCACGCGGGAATGGCAACGGGAAAGTTCCAGGGCGTGATCAAGCCGACGACACCGACCGGCTCGCGCGTGATCTCGACGCCAATGCCCGGGCGCACCGAAGGCAGGGTCTCGCCGGCCAGGCGCAGGCATTCGCCGGCAAAGAACTTGAAGATCTGGCCGGCGCGGCCGACTTCACCAATCGCTTCGGGGCGGGTCTTGCCCTCTTCGCGCGCCAGCAAGTCACCGAGCTCTTCCTTGCGCGCCAGGATTTCCGTGCCGATCTTGTCCAGCGCATCGTGGCGCGCCTGGATGCCCGAGGTGCTCCACGCCGGGAAGGCGGCAGCGGCGGCGGCCACGGCAGCGTTGACATCCGAGGCATCGCCCTGGGCGTAATCGCCCACGACATCGGACTGGTCGCTGGGGTTGGTGTTGGGGCTGTAGCTCTTGCCGGCAGTCCACTGGCCGTTGATGAGATTGTCGAATTGGGTCATTTGCTCAGTTCCTGAAAAAAAAGGGGAGTCATGCCGCGCCATGGGCTTCGACATACAAGGCGTACAGCGAATGGCTGCTGGTCATGTAGAGGCGGTTGCGCTTGGGGCCACCGAATTCCAGGTTGGCGCAGCGCTCGGGCAGACGGATGAAACCAATCGGCTTGCCCTGTGGATTGAAGACTTTCACGCCGTCCATCTCCTCGGATTTGCCCAGCGGCAGGTGGGCCCGCATGCCGCCGCCGATGTCGCTGGTCTCGGGGCTGAAGGCGCCGCTGAAACCCCATCCGCACCACAGATTGCCATCGCGGTCGACGCGCAGGCCATCGAACGCGCCCGGGCCATCGGCATCGATCAGGCGGGTCTTGTTCGACAGGCTGGCTCCGTCGGCCGAAACGTCGAAGCTCCATACGCCGCGGTTGGGATTGCCTTTCCACTCGATCACGTACAGCTTCTTCTCGTCGGGAGAAAACGCCAGGCCGTTGGGATTGACGAGATCGGTCACCACGGCGCTGATCTGGCCGTCCTTGCCGATGCGGTAGACAAAGGTGCCGGCCTGCTCGGGCGTGGCGCGCGTGCCTTCCCATTCGCCGTTGATGCCGAACAGCGGGTCTGTGAACCAGATACTGTCGTCCGACTTCACCACCACGTCATTGGGCGCATTCAGGCGCTTGCCCTGGAAGCGGTCGGCCAGCACCGTGGTGCTGCCGTCGCGCTCGGTGCGCACCACGCGGCGCGTCACCGAATGCTCACAGGTGACCAACCGGCCCTGGCGGTCGCGCGCGTTGCCGTTGGCGTAGTTGGCATTTTCCTTGTGCACGGAAAACCGGCCGGTCTTCTCCTCGTACTTCATCAGCCGGTTGTTGGGGATGTCGCTCAGGATCAGCGTGCCGGTTTCGGGGAAGTAGGCCGGGCCTTCGGCCCAGCGCATTCCGCTGCCGAGTTGCTCGACGGTGCTGCTGTAGATGCGGTACTTGGCAAAGCTCGGATCCAGGATGAAGACCGATGGATCGGGGTAGCGCTGCTGGCCTGCGAACCCGAAAGTCTGGGCCCCGGCGGCGGCGGCGCAGGCGCCCAGGGTGGTGGCGCTGAAAGTTTTCAACAGCTTGCGGCGGTTCATGGCAATCTCCAGAGGTCTTGGGGGGGCAGCGCGCTGGCGGTCCAGGCGCCAGCACGCGATCGGTTGCGTGCAGGGGCAAAGGCTCAGCGCGCGGCCGACCACGGCACCTCGACCGCCGGGTGGCCGGTGGCAATGAATTGCTGCAGGTTGTGCAGCACCAGATCGGCCATCGCGCGGCGGGTTTCATGCGTGCCGCTGGCCACATGCGGCGCCAGCACGGCGTTGTCGAGCGTGAGCAGATCGGCGTGCGGACGGGGCTCGTCCTCGAACACATCCAGGCCCGCGCCCGCGATGCGGCCACTGCGCAGGGCGTCCACCAGGGCCGCCTCGTCCACGACACTGCCACGCGCCACATTGACCAGAAAGCCCTGCGGGCCCAGCGCGTCGAATACTTCGCTGCCGATCAGATGGCGCGTGTTGTCGCCGCCCGCGGCCGTGATGATCAGAAAGTCGCTCCAGCGCGCCAGCTCCAGCAGCGATTCCTGGTACAGATGCGGCGAGCCCTCGACCGGGCGGCGGTTGTGGTACGCCACTTCCATGTCGAAGCCCGTGGCACGGCGGGCGACGGCGCTGCCGATGCGGCCCATGCCGAAGATGCCCAGGCGCTTGCCCGACACCCGGGTGGTGAGGCCAAAGCGCTGGCGGCTCCAGTCGCCGCGGCGCACGAAGCGGTCGGAGGCGCTCAGCCCGCGCGCGGTGTCCAGCAGCAGCGCCCAGGCCATGTCGGCCACGCAGTCGTCGAGCACGCCCGGCGTGTAGCCCACGCGCGCGCCGCGGCGCACCAGCGCGTCCTTGTCGAGCGCATCAAAGCCCACGCCAAAGCTGCTGACGAATTTCAATTCGGGGAGCGCCTCGACCACGCGCGCGGGCAGGCCCATCGCGGCGGTGGTCACCAGATACTCGAACTGCGCGCCCTGCTCGGCCAGAAACCGCTCGGGATCGCTTTGCTCCGACAGGAGCTGCACATCGTAGGCCTGCGCCAGTTCGGCATCGAGCTGGGGCAACGGCATCTTGCCGTATTGAAGAACGCGGGGTCGGGAAGATGCCATGCCGGGAAATCCTCAAGGGAGTCTGAATAAAAAAAGAGCCGGACACCTGCTGGAGGCTTCCTGCAGGCGTACCGGCCATCGGGGCTGCGGCAGCCGTAGCTGCGGCAGCCCCGTTACGAGGAGCTTATTGCTCGACCTTCTTGATCAGAGCGGCCAGCGCTTCGATGTCGGCGGCCTTCAGCTCTGGCAGGGGCGCGCGCACCGGACCGGCATCGTGGCCGACGATCTTCGCGCCTGCCTTGACGATCGACACCGCGTAGCCGGCGCTGCGGTTACGGATCTCGAGGTAGGGCATGAAGAAGGACTTCAGCAGTGCATGCTGCGTGGCGTGGTCGTCGGTGCGCACCGCTTCGTAGAAACGGATCGCGGTCTTGGGGATGAAGTTGAACACGGCCGACGAGTACACCGGCGTGCCCAGCGCCTTGTAGGCGGCGGCATAGACTTCAGCCGTGGGCAGGCCGCCCAGATAGGCCAGACGGTCGCCCATGGTGAGGAACATGGCGGACATGGCTTCGATGTCGCCCACGCCGTCCTTGAAACCCACCAGGTTCGGATTGCGCTCGCACAGCTTGGCCACGGTCTCGGGGGTGAAACGGCTGATGCCACGGTTGTAGATGATCACACCGAACTTGACGCTCTTGCACACTGCCTCGACGTGCGCGGCCAGGCCTTCCTGGCTCGCTTCGGTCAGGTAGTGGGGCAGCAGCAGCACGCCGTGCGCGCCGGCCCTTTCGGCTTCCTGGGCGCACTGGATGGCGAAGCGGGTCGGGCCGCCCGCGCCGGCGATGATCGGCACTTTGCCCTTGCAGGTATCGACCGCAGTCTTGATGATCTGGGGATACTCTTCAGCCGTCAGCGAGAAGAATTCACCCGTGCCGCCGGCCGCGAACAGCGCGGAGGCGCCAAACGGCGCGAGCCATTCGAGGCGCTCGGCATAGCCTTTGGGGTTGAAGTCGCCCTGGCTGTCGAAGTCGGTCACGGGGAACGACAACAGACCGGAACTCATCACGCTTTTGACTTCTTGGGGGCTCATGGCAATCCTTAGGGAGAAACAGAATGGAAAAAAGGGGTGGACTTCAGTCCAGCTGCAGATTGGAGGTCTGCACCACGGTGCGCCAGCGCGCGCGCTCGGCGTTGAAGAACTTGTCGGTGTCGGCGGGCGACATCGTCACCAGTTCGGCGCCCTGGGCCGTGAGGCGAGCACGCACGTCGGGCGAGCGGATGGCGCTCACCAGCACCTTGTTCACGCGCTGGACAATGGCCTCGGGGGTCTTGGCTGGCAACACCACGCCTTGCCAGGTGCCCGAAGCAAAGCCCTTGGCGCCCTGCTCGGCCAGCGTCGGCACGTCGGAAATCAGCGGCATGCGGGTTTCCTTCGAAATGCCCAGCAGCTTGAGCTTGCCGCTTTGCACATGCGGGTAGGTGGCCAGCATGCCGTTCATCAGCACCTGGGTCTGGCCGGCAACGGTGTCTTGCACCGCCTGCACGCCGCCCTTGTAGGGAACGTAGACCCACTTCGCACCCGTGAGACGGGCCAGCTCGACACCGGCCAGATGCGGCGCGCTGCCCGTGGCCGTGACGGCGAAGTTCAGGTCTTCCTTCTTCGACAGCTCCACCAGCTCCTTCAGGTTGTTGGCCTTCACGCTGGGATGCACCACCAGCATGTGGGGCGAGTAGGCCAGCATGGCCGCGCCGCGCAGGTCCTTGGAGGGATCGAAGCTCAGCTTGGTGTAGACCGAAGGCGAAATCGCCAGCGCGCCCAGATCGGCCAGCATCCAGGTGTAGCCATCGGGCTGGGCACGGGAGACGAACTCGGCGCCCAGATTGCCGTTGGCGCCAGGCTTGTTCTCGATCACCACGGTCTGCTTGAGCTCCTGCGAGATCAACTGGCCAATCGAGCGCGCGATGATGTCGGAGCTGCCGCCTGGAGGGTAAGGCACGACCAGGCGGATGGGCTTGTTGGGCCAGACGTCATTTGCCAGCACGGGGGCGGAAAACAGGCCGGTTGCAGCCAGGGCCAAGGCAGAACACAGGAAATGGGAACGGGAAAGCATGGCAGTTTGTCTCCGTATAGTGATCAGTCATCATACAACTACCCCTGCGCAAATGCATCATCGATTTGCTAGGGGTAAACGCCAGGGGCAGAAGATTCCCGGCGCACTGCCCTGATCGGCACGGACAGCGCGCCAGCGCACTGGCCTCTGCGTGATCAGCTTTTCGCGACCGGCTCGGAGATCTGGCTCAGGCGCTGCGCCAGGCGCAGGCGTTCGCGCGAGTTCGTCAGGTGGATACGCATGGCCGCGCGCGCGGAGTCGGCATCCTGGCGCTCGATGGCGGCAAGAATCTCTTCATGCTCGCGGTTGACGCGGCGCAGGTAGTCGGGGTCGCGCGCCGGCGCGTGGATCGATGCGATGCGGTTGCGCGGAATCAGCAGCGTGCCGAAATGCTGCAGGATTTCCTGGAAGTAGCGGTTGCCCGTGGCCTGCGCGATGCTCAGGTGGAACGCCAGGTCGTGGCTCACGGTCTCGTTGCCCAGTGCGAAGTGGTGCTCGAATGCCTGCAGCGCCTCGCGCATGGCGCGCAGGTGCTGCGCCTCGCGGCGCAGCGCGGCCAGGCCCGCGGCCTCGGTCTCGAGGCTGATGCGCAGCTCCAGCACGGCCAGCACATCGACCGATTCATTGAGCTCGTGCGCATTGAGCAGCAGGCCCGGGCCCTGCCGCGTGGGCAGCACGAAGGTGCCGATGCCGTGGCGCGTTTCCACCAGCCCCGAGGCCTGCAGCTTGGACAGCGCCTCGCGCACGACGGTGCGGCTGACTTCATAGCAGCGCACCAGCTCCGACTCGGTGGGAAGCTTGTCGCCCTCGTGCAGCAGGCCCTGGCGGATCTTGTGGTCAAACTCTTCCGACAGCAGATTGGCCAGGCTGCGGCTGCCGCGGCTGGACTTGCTGCGCAGAGCGGACCCGTCCGCGGGCAATAAAAATGCGGCGGGTTGGGGTAATTCCGATGTCGGGATGATCATGGTCTGATGATAATGCTTTTAAGTTGTACGACAACATATCACTTATACGGGTTTTGCGTGAGATGGTTTCCCTGCCCCCGGGGCCTGGATCCCGCTGAATGAAACAGCCCGCCGCGGGCGTGATCCGGCGCCCGCCCCTCCCCTGATGGAAAGACAGTTGATGAGCAGTCCCCTCTATATCCGCATGCATGCGGCCGACAATGTGGCGATCGTGGCCAACGACGGTGGGCTTCCCGCCGGCACGGAATTCGCCGATGGCCTGCGCCTGGTGGAGAACATTCCCCAAGGCCACAAGGTTGCGCTCGAAGACCTGGCCGAAGGTGATGTGGTGCGGCGCTACAACGTGGTCATCGGCTACGCGCTGCGGGCCCTGCCGCGCGGCAGCTGGGTCAACGAGCGGGTGCTGCGCATGCCCGGCGCGCCCGAACTCGAAGGCCTGCCCATGGCCACCGTGAAGCCGCCCGCGCTGGCGCCGCTCGAAGGCTATACCTTCGAGGGCTACCGCAACGCCGATGGATCGGTGGGCACGCGCAACATCCTGGCCATCACCACCACCGTGCAATGCGTGGCCGGCGTTGTCGACACGGCGGTGCAGCGCATCAAGCAGGAACTGCTGCCGCGCTACCCCCAGGTCGACGATGTCGTGGGCCTGGAGCACAGCTACGGCTGCGGCGTGGCCATCGATGCCCCGGACGCGATCATTCCGATCCGCACGCTGCGCAACATCACCCGCAACCCCAACTTCGGCGGCGAGGTCATGGTCGTGAGCCTGGGCTGCGAGAAGCTGCAGCCCGAGCGGCTGCTCCCAGCCGAGGCGCCCCTGCTGCCCATGGCGCGCCTTGCCGGCGCCCCTGCCCTGCCCCCCATCGATACCGCGCTCGACGTGGTCTGCCTGCAGGCCGAGGAGCATGTCGGCTTCATGAGCATGATCGACTCCATCGTGCGCCAGGCAGAAGTGCATCTCAAGCGCCTGAACCAGCGCCGCCGCGAAACCGTGCCGGTCAGCGAGCTGGTGGTGGGCGTGCAGTGCGGCGGCAGCGATGCCTTCAGCGGCGTCACGGCCAACCCGGCGGTGGGCTTTGCCACCGACTTGCTGGTGCGCGCCGGCGCAAGCGTCATGTTCTCCGAAGTCACCGAGGTGCGCGACGGCATCGACCAGCTGACGTCTCGCGCCAGCACGCCCGAAGTCGCGCAGGCCATGATCGACCAGATGGCCTGGTACGACGGGTATCTCGCGCGCGGCCGCGCCGACCGCAGCGCCAACACCACGCCGGGCAACAAGAAGGGCGGGCTGTCCAACATCGTGGAAAAAGCCATGGGCTCGATCGTCAAGTCGGGCTCGGCGGCGATCACCGGCGTACTGGCCCCGGGCGAGAAGCTCCAGCAAAAGGGCCTGATCTACGCGGCCACGCCCGCCTCCGATTTCATCTGCGGCACGCTGCAGCTGGCCGCTGGCATGAACCTGCATGTGTTCACCACCGGGCGCGGCACGCCCTACGGCCTCGCGGCCTGCCCGGTGATCAAGGTGGCCACGCGCAGCGATCTGGCGCGCCGCTGGCACGATCTGATGGATATCAACGCCGGGCGCATTGCCGACGGCGAGGCAACGATCGAAGACACCGGATGGGAGCTGTTCCAGCTGATGCTCGAGGTGGCCAGCGGCCGCAAGAAGACCTGGGCGGAACACTGGAAGCTGCACAACGCGCTGGTGCTGTTCAACCCGGCACCAGTGACCTGATTCCAGACGCAAGCGAAGATTTTTCAAAACCTGCACGTCTGAAACCACAGGCGGCATTCATCATCCAGGAGACAAGAATATGCAACGCCGACAACTACTCAAGGCCGCGGTCGCTCCGCTGGCGCTGGCCTGCCTGCCTGCCGCCGTCATGGCCCAAAGCAGCTGGCCCAAGGGCAAGGTCATCACGTACATGGTGCCTTTTGCCGCAGGCGGCACGACGGATCAGCTCGGCCGGCTGATTGCCCAGCAACTGGGCCCCGTGCTGGGCACGACGGTGGTCATCGACAACAAGGCCGGCGCCGGCGGCAGCGTGGGCTCGGAACTCGCGTCCCGCGCCCAGCCCGACGGTTTCACCCTGCTGGGCGGCACGATCAGCTCGCATGCGATCAACGTCAGCCTGTACCCCAAGCTGGGCTACGACCCGCTCAAGTCCTTCACTCCGATCACGCTGATCGGCACCAACCCGCTGGTACTGGTCGTGCCGGCCAACAGCCCGTACAAGACCCTCAAGGACGTGATCGAAGCCTCGCAGAAGAAGGCCGGCGGCCTGTCCTCGGCCTCGGCGGGCGCGGGCACCTCGCAGCATCTGGCGCTGGAAATGCTGGCCTGGAAATCGGGCGTCAAGTTCACCCACGTGCCCTACAAGGGGAGCGGCCCGGCGATCCAGGACGTGATGGGCGGCCAGGTCGACATGATGTTCGACACCACCGTGGTCGCAGCGCCGCACATCCAGAGCGGCAAGCTGCGCGCGCTGGCCGTGACGTCCAAGCAGCGGCTGGAATCGCTCAAGGATGTGCCCACGGTGGCGGAGTCCGGCCTCAAGGGTCTGGGCGACTTCGAAGTCACCTCCTGGCAGGCCATTTTCGCGCCGCAGGGCACGCCCGACACCATCATTCAGCGCCTGCATCAGGAAATCGCCAAGATTCTGGCCACGCCCGACATGCAGAGCCGCCTGAAGACCATGGGCATGGAGCCGTCGACGCTGTCGCCCACGCAGGTTGCTGCTTTCCAGAAGGCGGAAGTGACCAAGTGGGCCACGGTGATCAAGGAAGCGAATGTCAAAGTGGATGGGTAAGCAGACCATGCAGACGTAAAAAAAGCGCCGTCAGGCGCTTTTTTGCATTTGCAGCAACTTAACTTGCTAGATCCATGCACTATGAAATCAGCGTGCCCCAACTCAGGGGCACCGAGGAAGGGCCGCCCCGCACCGAGGGTGCCGTCCCTAGAGCGGGCCTCCCCCTCCACCGAAGGATGAGAGGGGGAAGCGACGAAGTCGCTCAGGGGGTGCTTCAGGTTTGCACAAGTTCCGGTGCCCGGAACAAAGCCGCGACCTTGCGCTTGGGCTTGATCGAAGGCGAGCGCGCCGCGGGCTGACGGGCGTCGTCCCAGGTGGCGGCGGCGCTGGCCTTGGCCTCGTACGGACGGTCGAAGAAAGGATCGGCCGAAGGACGCGACGTGGGGCGCGTGGAGCGCGGCGCCGGAGCAAAGCGGCCCACGACGCCACGCGCCGCATCGTCGCCCTCGCCGCGCCAGGCGCGGCGGCCGTCGTTCATTCGCCCTTGTGGGCGTGCTTCCTCGAGCTGCAGCGCCTCGACGTCGATCTTCTTCTTGATCAGCTTTTCGATCTCGCCGATCTGGCGTGCATCGCGCGAAGTCACCAGCGTCACCGCCAAGCCCGAGGCACCGGCGCGGCCGGTGCGGCCGATGCGGTGCACATAGTCTTCGGCGTTGAACGGCACGTCGTAGTTGAACACGGCCGGCACATCCTTGATGTCCAGGCCGCGTGCCGCGACATCAGTGCACACGAGCAGGTCGACCACGCCAGCCTTGAACGCGTCGAGGGCCTTGAGGCGCTCGTCCTGGCTCTTGTCGCCGTGCAGCGCGGTGGCGCGCAGGCCGTCGCGCTCGAGCGTGCGTGTGAGCCGGGCGCAGCCAAGCTTGCTGTTGGAGAAAATGAAGGCCTGGCGGATGCCGCGCTCCTTGAGGAGCTTGTGGATGGCCAGGCGCTTTTCGTCTTCGTCGGCGACATGGAAGAAACGCTGCTCCACCGTGGAGGCGGTTTCATTGGGCCGCGCGACTTCGATCGTCACCGGGTCCTGCAGGTAGCTGCCTGCAAGGCGCTTGATTTCAGGCGAGAAGGTCGCGCTGAACAGCAACGTGGTGCGGGTCTTGGGCAGGTGGGACAGGATGCGCTGGAGATCGGGCAGGAAGCCGATGTCGAGCATGCGGTCGGCCTCGTCGAGCACCACGTATTCCACCTGGTTGAGGATGGCGTTCTTGGCTTCGATATGGTCAAGAAGACGGCCGGGTGTGGCCACCAGCACCTCGACGCCGCGCTTGAGCTCCAGCGTCTGGGGCTTCATGTCCATGCCGCCAAACACCACGGTGCTGCGCAGCTTGGTGTACTTGGCATAGAGCGCGATCTGCTGGGCGACCTGATCGGCCAGCTCGCGCGTGGGCAGCAGCACCAGCGCGCGCACCGGATGGCGTGCGGGCGAGGTCGAACTGTTTTCGTGCTTGAGCAGGCGCTGCAGCAGCGGCAGCGAGAAGGCCGCGGTCTTGCCGGTACCGGTCTGGGCAGCGCCCATCACGTCCTTGCCGGTCAAGACAACGGGAATGGCCTGCGCCTGGATGGGCGTCATGGACTCATAGCCCATCTCGGCAACAGCACGGGCCAGGGGTTCCGACAGGGATAGATTGGAAAAAGAACTTGTCATTTAGCCTGCTATTGTCGCACCGAGCGGGGGAGCCTCGTATTTGCCCCCCCGATTCAAGGGGTTCATGCGATGGTTTCGCACGACAGATGCGCAAATTCGCCGGCCTGGACCCTACAGTTGCCGCGCGCTGAAGGTGTCGCAGGCCTTGAGTTCGCCGCGCTGCAAGCCGGTATTGAACCAGCGCTGGCGCTGGGCACTGGTGCCATGCGTGAAGCTGTCAGGCACCACGGCGCCGCCGGAGGCGCGCTGCAGCGCATCGTCGCCGATACGGGCCGCGGCGTTCATCGCTTCTTCCACGTCGCCCTGCTCGAGAATCTGGCGCGCATTCTGCGCATGGTGCGCCCAGACGCCAGCCAGGCAGTCGGCCTGCAGCTCGAGCCGCACCGACAGCTGGTTGTTCTCGGCCTTGCTGACGCGCCCGCGCATGCTTTCAACCTTCTCGTTGATGCCCAGCAGATGCTGCACATGGTGGCCGACCTCGTGCGCGATCACATAGGCCTGGGCAAAGTCGCCAGGCGCGCCCAACTGGTTCTTCAGCGTCTGGTAGAAGGCCAGGTCGATATAGACCTTCTGGTCAGCGGGGCAATAGAACGGCCCCATCGCGGATTGGCCCGTGCCGCAGGCGGTGGGTGTCGCGCCGCGAAACAGCACCAGCCGCGGCTGCTGGTAGCTGCCGCCGTTCTGGCGAAAGACCTGCGTCCAGACATCCTCGGTGTCGGCCAGCACCGTCGAGACAAAGCGCCCCATGGTGTCGTCGGCCGCGGGCTTGCCGACCGCTGCGGGTTGCTGCACCGCCACCGGGCTGCCGCCCCCGCCGCTGAGCATGCCCAGCAGCGTCAGGGGATTGATGCCCAGCACCCAGCCGCCCACCAGCGCCACGACGATGGTGCCGATGCCGATGGTGCGGCCGCCAAAGATCGGCGATCCCCCCCCGCCACTGCGTCGATCCTCGACGTTTTCCGATTCCCGGTTACCTTCCCAGCGCATATGAACTCCTTGGCGCCGGAACGTGCGGCGCATGGACGGCATATTACGTTGCGGCGCGTGCCCGCGCGGCCGCACGCGCCAAAAATGCGCAGCCAGCCACGCAGGCGGAGCCGCTCCTACATGCGCTGCAGGTCCGACCTGTGTACATTCAGCCCCATGCACTTTTCCAGCCTCTGCCACAGCGCGCTGCTCCGGATGTTCCGGTATCGACGGTTTCCCGCCGCCGGGGCGGGCCTGGGGCCGATGAACGAGGAATGCGCATGACGGCGCCGGCGCCTTTCCCAGCCGTGCCGCGGCGGCGCCCCTGGAGCCTGCGCACGCAGATTGCGGTGGTGTTCGGCAGCCTGGTGTCACTGGTGGCCATCCTGCTGTCGCTGGCTTTTGGCGAGCTGCTCAAGCTGCGCATCCAGCAAGAGGCCGCCGCCTCGCTGCACATGGTGGCGCACAATGCGGCCAAGGTGCTGGCAGAGGAGCTGTTCGAGCGCAGCCGGCTGGTGCAGGTGCTGGCCTCGTCGCAGGATCTCTGGGGAAAAGGCCTCGATGCAAAGGACGTCCTGCCGCTGTTCCAGCGCATGCATACCAGCCGGCCCTACAGCCGCTGGATCGGCGTGGCCAACGCCTACGGCATCGTCCAGACCGATTCCAACAACATGCTGCGCGGGCAGGATGTGAGCAGCTTCGCCTGGTTCCAGGCCGGCAGCAGGGACCTGTACGTGGGCGACGTCCACAGTTTCGCGGCACTGGCCGACCGCATTGCGCCCAGCATCACCGGCGAGCCGCAGCGCTTTCTGGATTTTTCCGCGCCGATCCAGCGCAATGGCGAAACCGTCGGCGTGCTGGGCATGCATCTGAGCTGGGACTGGGCACGCGACACGCTGGAAGGACTGCGCCCGACCTATGCCGACCATGCACAGATCGAGATCTTCTTATTCAACCGCCAAGGCCAGCTGATCTATGCGCCCGGTGGCCGGATTGCCCCCCTGGTCGCGCTCGGTCAGCGCCTGCCGCAGACCCAGCCCCCGCCCACGATCGGGCGCGACAGCCTCACGGCTCCCGGGCGGGCGGGCCTGGCGTCCTGGCAAGATGCCCGGCCGCACTTCCTCACGGCCGTGACGCAGTTGCCGGCGCGCAACCTCGCCAGCGACCTGGGCTGGTATGTGGTCGTGCGCCAGCCCACGGCAACGGCGTTTATCGGCGCCAACAGCGCAGTGGGCAAGGCGCTGGCAGGGGGGCTGGTGGCCGCCCTGCTCGCGGCCCTGATTGCCTCGCTGGCTGCGCGCCGGCTCAGCGAGGACCTCAACAGCCTGTCGCGCGCGGCGCTGCATATCGAGGCCGGCACGCCCGGCGCCGTCGTGCCACTGACCCACAGCACGCGCGAGGTGCAGCGCCTGTCAAGCACCCTGGGCCATATGACGCGCCGCCTGCTGACGATGAACGAGGCCATGGAAGAGGTCGTGCGCCAGCGCACCATAGAGCTCGAATATGCGAACCAGGAGCTCGAGCGGCTGGCGAGCAGCGACCCGCTCACGGGCCTGCTCAACCGGCGCGGCTTCGACGCGCGCCTGGCGGCGGCGCTGTCACTGGCGCAGCGCAGCGGCCGCCCATTGAGCGTGGTCACCATCGATGTCGACCATTTCAAGCGTGTCAATGACACCTATGGCCATGACATCGGCGACAACGTGTTGCGCAGCCTGGCGGCGCAGCTGAGGAATCGGCTGCGCGCATCGGATGCGGTGGCGCGTCTGGGCGGCGAGGAATTCATTGTGCTGCTGCCCGATACCGCACTGGCGCAGGCGCTGCAGATGGCAGCGGAGATGGTGGCTTCTATCGAGGCCGGCACACGCGATCAGGTGGGAAGCGTCACGGTCAGCGCCGGCGTGTCGGCGTTACGGCCGGGCGATGAGGATGCCAGCGCGATGCTGCGCCGCAGCGACGCCGCCCTGTACGCCGCCAAGACCGCGGGCCGCAACCGGGCACTGCCGCAGCCCTGAGGCCGCAGCTTCAATGGGTTTCGATGCTGCAGGCGCAGGGGGGATGGGCGAAATAGGTGTTCAGCCGGGCGCTGAGCGCGCGCAGCTTGGGGCAGCCGATGGCAATGGCGGTGCTCAGCTGCTGGCGCGCGTATTCGATGTCGCCCAGCATCATGGCCGCATGCACCGCGTGACCGTGGCCGGCCATCTGCAAAATGAAGGAATCGAGTTCGTGCTGAGGCCAGTAGGCACTGTGGCGGCCATCCATGCGCCAGGAATTGTCCATGCCGGACGCTGGCGCGTGGGTCGCGGCCTTCGGCCTCGGCGCTCCACCCAGAAATCTCAACATCGAAAGCATAGACCCTCCTGATCATGTCAGCGCAGTCACCTGTCTGTCGCCTTGACAGCGCATGGTACCTGCGGCGGCCGGCCCGGACGGAGGGGAAAAAGCGCTGGCGCCTGTCGGCATTCTTCCCGGCGCGCTCAATGGGCGCCCTGCTTCAGGCGCCCCGCCTCAGGCCCGTGGCAGCGTGACGCCGCTCTGGCCCTGGTATTTTCCGCCGCGGTCCTTGTAGCTGACTTCGCAGACCTCGTCGCTCTCGAAGAACAGCACCTGCGCGCAGCCTTCGCCCGCATAGATGCGCGCCGGCAGCGGCGTCGTGTTGGAGAACTCGAGCGTCACATAGCCTTCCCATTCGGGCTCGAACGGGGTCACGTTGACGATGATGCCGCAGCGCGCGTAGGTGCTCTTGCCCAGGCAGATCGTCAGCACGTTGCGCGGGATGCGGAAGTACTCGACGGTGCGCGCCAGCGCGAAGCTGTTGGGCGGAATGATGCAGCTGTCGCCCTCGAAATCGACAAAGCTCTTCTCGTCGAAATTCTTCGGGTCGACCACGGTGCTGTGGATATTGGTGAAGACCTTGAATTCAGGCGCGCAGCGGATGTCATAGCCATAGCTGCTGGTGCCGTAGCTGATGATCTTGCGGCCGTCGGCCTCGCGCACCTGGGCGGGCTCGAAGGGCTCGATCATGCCGGTGCTTTCCGCCATGCGACGGATCCATTTGTCGCTCTTGATGCTCATGGGATTTCCTGCCAATGCTGCTTGGGGCGCCCGAAAACCAGGCGCAACGGGCTATTTTGCTTGAGAAATCACGGTCTGCTCGATCAAGCGGTCATCGCCCAGCACGATCATGGCAAACAGCAATTCGTCAAGGTTGCGCGCGGCGCGGGTCTTGCGCGCGAGCAGCGGCGTGGCCTCGGGGTTGAGCACGACGAAGTCGGCCTCGCAGCCCGGCAGCAGGTTGCCGACCACGCCGGCCAGTCCCATGGCCGCGGCCGCGCCGCCGGTGTGCTGCCACCACAGATCGGCCGGCGCCAGGCTCAGTCCGCGCTTGGTCTGCCCCTCGCGCCCCACGGTGTAGGCCGCCAGCATGGTGTGGAACGGCGAAAAGCTCGTGCCCCCGCCGACGTCGCTGGCCAGGCCATAGGCAAAGCCGGCCTCCTGCGCGCTGGCGTAGTCGAAGAAACCGCTGCCCAGGAACAGGTTGCTGGTCGGGCTCACGGCCGCGGCCGCGCCGCGCGCGCGCATCAGCGCACGGTCCTCATCGTCGAGATGGATGCAATGGGCGTAGACCGCGCGCTCGCGCAGCAGGCCGAAATCGTCGTAGACCGACAGGTAGCTGCGCGCGCGCGGAAACAGCTCGCGCACCCAGCGGATCTCGTCGAGGTTTTCCGCCACATGCGACTGCACCCAGACATCGGGATAGCGCGCCGCGAGCTCGCCCGCGCCGCGCAACTGGGCTTCGGAGCTGGTGGGCGCGAAGCGCGGCGTGATCGCATAGCCGAGCCGGTCGACGCCATGCCAGCGTTCAATCAATGCCTCGGTGTCCAGCAGGCTCTGCTCGGTCGCGTCGCGCACGCCATCGGGCGAATGGCGGTCTTGCAGCACCTTGCCGGTGACCAGTCGCAGCTGCGCCTTTTGCGCCGCGCCCATCAGCGCATCGACCGAGGCGGGATGGCTGGTGGCAAAGGCCAGCGCCGTGGTCACGCCGTTGCGCAGCAGTTCCGCGATGAAGAAGTCGGCGACTTCGGCGCTGTAGGCCGGATCGACAAACCGCTGCTCGTGCGGAAAGGTGTAGTTCTCGAGCCAGGGCAGCAGGCCGTCGGCCGGCGCACCGATCACATCGGTCTGCGGGTAATGGATATGCAGATCGACGAAGCCCGGCGCGATCAGCCGTCCGGGCCAATGCTGCACCGGCAGGCCCGCATAGGCCGGCGCCAGCGCGGCCCAGCTGCCCGCGGCCTGCACGCGCGCGCGGCCGTCGGGCGTGCGCGCCACGGCCAGCAGGCCGTCTTCCTCATACAGGGGCTGCCCCTCGGGCGTGAAGCGCAATAGCGCACTGCGGTAGATATGCATATCTGAAGCTTAACGGAGTCGATCCATATCAATGGTTGACACGCCCCTGGACGCCTTCGACGAGCCAGTTCATGTCCAGGATCTGCGCATCGCTGAGCTGACTGCCCTTGGCAATCACCACGCGCCCGGTGTTGTCGCGCACATCGCCCTGCCTTGCCGCGAAGGGCTGCAGCCGGCCCCGGGCCATCGCCTGCTGCTGCGCCAGCACTTCCTTTTGCACGGCCGCGGGCACCTTGCGGCCAAACGCCTCGAGGCGGATCATGCCTTCGCGCACGCCGCCCCAGACATCGCCACTGGTCCAGGTGCCATCGCGCACGGCGCGCGCGCGGCGCGTGTAGTAGTCGCCCCACTGGTGGGTCACGGCGAGGATCTGCGCGTCGGGCGCCACCGCGCGCATGTCGGAGTGGTAGGCAACGGCAAACTTGCCGCGCTCCTGCGCCGCGACCATCACCGCGTTGGTGGCCGAATGGAAGGCCAGCACATCGGCGCCCTGGTTCATCAGCGTCATCGCCGCCTCGCGCTCCTTGGCCGGATCGAACCAGGTGTCGAGCCAGACCACCTTGACTTCGGCGCGCGGGTTGACCGAGCGCATGCCCAGCGTGAATGCGTTGATGCCCTGCAGCACCTCGGGAATGGGAAAGCCCGCAACGTAGCCCGCGACGCCGCCCTGGCTCATGCGCGCCGCGGCAATGCCCGAAAGGTAGCGGCCCTCGTAATAGCGCGCATTGGCCGTGGCGACGTTGTCCGCGCGCTTGTAACCGGTGATCGACTCGAACTTCACTTGAGGAAAGTCGCGCGCCACGCGCAGCACCGGCTCGTTGTAGCCAAAGCTGGTCGTGAAGATCAGCTGGTGGCCATTGCGCGCGAGGTCGCGCAGCACGCGTTCGGCGTCAGGCCCTTCGGGGACATCGGCGACCACGGTGGTCTTGAGCTGCTTGCCCAACGCGGCTTCGGCGGCCTTGCGGCCGGCGTCGTGCTGGTGCGTCCAGCCGGCCTCGAAGACCGGCGTGACATAGACAAACGCCGCCGACAGCGGCTTGCCGGCATCGGCCTGGGCCGCGGGCTGGGAAATGGCGGGAGCGAAAAAACAGGCGACCGCAAGCGCGGCTGCGAGGTTTTTGTACATGGTGGTCCTCTACATGGCCCTGAAAAAAAGCCCACACGCTTCTCACTGCGTGTAGGCGCGCTGGGAGGCGAAGCCCCCCGGTGTCTTTCACCGTCGGTCGAACCGGTGATGAAAAAACGCCTGCTCCAGCGGGCACTGGAACAGGCGGGCGGATTCTAGCGGGGCTGCGGGTGCGGCGCAGCTGCGGGGTTTCTGGCGTTCCCGCGGCACTCAGGCGGCGTCTTGCGCGGCGCCGATCGCATCCTGAAACCCATGGCGCACAAAGCAGTCATCGAGCTGCTCCATCCACGCGTGCTTGCGCGCCGGGCCGACGAAGCTGGCCTGCAGGCTGTTGCGCGCGAGCAGGTAGGCCTGGGCCGGGCCCATGCCGGTCACGGCAAACAGCTGCTCGAAGTTGTCGTTGATATAGCCGCCGAAGTAGGCCGGGTCGTCCGAGTTCACCGTGACCCTCAGCCCCGCCTCGAGCATCTGCGGCAGGTTGTGCTGGGACAGGTCGGGGAAGACCTGCAGCTTCTGGTTCGACAACGGGCACACCGTGAGCGCGATGCGCTCGCGCGCCAGCCGCTGCATCAGCGCCGCGTCGTGCTGCGCCTGCACGCCGTGGTCGATACGTTCGACCTTCAAGATGTCGAGCGCGCTCCAGATATAGGCGGCCGGGCCCTCCTCGCCCGCATGGGCCACCAGGTGCAGTCCCAGCTCGCGGCATTGCGCGAACACCCGGGCGAACTTTTCGGGCGGATGGCCCAGCTCGCTGCTGTCGAGGCCGACGCCAATGAAGCGGTCGCGCAGCGGCATGGCCTGGGACAGCGTCAGGAACGCATCTTCCTCGCTCAGATGGCGCAGGAAGCACAGGATCAGCGCGCAGGAGATGCCCCAGTCGCGCTCGGCGTCGCGGCAGGCGCGGTACAGGCCGTTGATGACCGAGGCCATCGGCACGCCGCGCGCCGTGTGCGTCTGTGGATCGAAGAAGATCTCGGCATGCACCACCTGGTCGCGAACCGCGCGCGCGAGGTAGGCGCGCGTCATGTCGTAGAAGTCCTGCTCGTGCTGCAGCACGCTGGCGCCGGCGTAGTAGATGTCGAGAAAGCTCTGCAGGTCGGTGAACGCATAGGCGCGGCGCAGTGCCTCGACATCGGCATAGGGCAGATCGATCTGGTTGCGCTCGGCCAGCGCGAAGATCAGCTCGGGCTCGAGCGTGCCTTCGATATGCACATGCAGCTCGGCCTTGGGCATGTCGCGCAGCAGCGCCGCGAGAGAAGATTCGGGCATCACGCGGGCCATCGGCGGCCTCCCGAACAAATGCCGCGGCGGGCCGCGCCCGCGCAGCCCATGGCGCATGCACGGCGGTCAGCCGCGGCTGCCGGGTGCCAGAGTGTATTTTCCATCGCGGGAGTGTATGCGCCACGCAAAAGGGCTGCCCACAGCAGCCCTTTTGGTGATCAATGAACGGCTTACTTCTTGTCGCCGCCAGGCACGTTGCCTTCCACGCCCTTGACGTAGAAGTTCACGCCCGACAGGAACTTGTCGTCGGCCACGGTGCCGTCGGCAACGACGGACTTGCCGTCCTGGCCGGCAATCGGGCCCTTCCAGATCGAGAAGCTGCCGTCCTTGAGGCCGGCCTTGACCTGCTCGACCTTGGCCTTGATCTCGGCGGGCACGTCTTCGGCAATCGACACCAGGTCGATCGCGCCTTCCTTCACACCCCACCAGGCCTGGCCCGTGGTCCAGGTGCCGGCCAGAGCTTCGTTGACGGCCTTGCTGTAGTACGGCTGCCAGTTGATCACGGCCGAGCCCAGGTGGGCCTTGGGGCCGTAGGCGGTCATGTCCGAGTCCCAGCCAAACGCGCGCTTGCCCTTTTCCTGCGCGGTCTTGAGCACGGCGGGCGAATCGGTGTTCTGGAACAGCACGTCGGCGCCGCCGTTGATCAGCGACGTCGCGGCTTCGGTTTCCTTCGGTGGGCTGAACCACTCGTTGACCCAGACCACCTTGGTCTTGATGTTCGGGTTCACGGATTGCGCGCCCAGCGTGAAGCTGTTGATGTTGCGCAGCACTTCGGGAATCGGCACCGAGCCGACCACGCCCAGCGTGTTGCTCTTGGTCATCGCGCCGGCAATGATGCCGGCCAGGTACGCGCCTTCGTAGGTGCGGCTGTCATAGGTGCGCACGTTGGCCGCGGTCTTGTAGCCGGTGGCATGCTCGAACTTCACGTCGGCGAAATCGGGCGCGAGCTTCTGCAGCGGCTCCATGTAGCCGAAGGTCGTGCCGAAGATCAGCTTGTTGCCCTGGCCGGCCATGTCGCGCAGCACGCGCTCGGCGTCGGGGCCCTCGGGCACGCTTTCGACGTAGCTGGTCTGGATCTTGTCGCCAAATTCCTGCTCGAGCTTCTTGCGCGCCTGGTCGTGGGCAAACGACCAGCCGCCGTCGCCGACGGGGCCGACATACGCAAACGCGATCTTCAGCGGCTCGGCCTTGGCAGGAGCTGCGGCCACGGGCGCGGCGGCGGCCGCGGGTGCGGGCTCTTCCTTCTTGCCGCAGCCGGCCAGTGCCGCTGCGGCCACGGCCGTGAGTGCCGCCAACTTGAACATCGAACGCTTGTGCAGATCAGTCATGGTTCATCCTAGAAAAATGCAGTCTCGAAACAGGGGGCGACAGGCGCGCCAGAGAAAAGGCACGCCCTTGCCTGACACCGCATGTGTCAGCAAGTAACGTGCCCGCGTCGGTTTACTTGCTTGCGCCCGGCACGGTGCCGTCAATGCCGGCCACGTAGAAGTTGATGCCGCTGAGGAAGGCATGGTCGGCGTTGGCGCCTTCGGCCAGCAGGTCCTTACCGGCGTTGTCCTTGAGCGGGCCCTTCCAGATGTGGAAGCTGCCGTCCTTGAGGCCGGCCTTGGCCGCGGTGACCTTGTCCTTGAGCTCTTGCGGCACGTCGTCGGCAATGCTCACGAGGTCCATCGCGCCTTCCTTGACGCCCCACCAGTCCTGGCCCGTGCTCCAGGTGCCGTTCAACGTGTCCTGCGTGATCTTGCGATAGTAGGGCAGCCAGTTGATCTCGGCCGAAGCCAGATGCGCCTTGGGCGCGTAGGCGCTCATGTCCGAATCCTTGCCGAACGCGCGCACGCCGCGCTCCTGGGCAGTCTTGAGCACCGCGGGCGAGTTGGTGTTCTGGTAGAGCACATCCGCGCCGCCGTTGATCAGCGTCGTGGCGGCTTCGGATTCCTTGGGCGGGCTGAACCATTCGTTGACCCAGACCACGCGCGCCGTGATCTTCGGGTTCACGCTTTGCGCGCCCAGCACATAGCTGTTGATGTTGCGCAGCACTTCGGGAATCGCCACCGAGGCGACGACGCCGATCTGGTTGGACTTGGTCATGCCACCGGCAATGATGCCCGCGAGGTACGCGCCTTCATAGGTGCGCGCATCGTAGGTGCGCACGTTGTCGGCGGTCTTGTAGCCCGTTGCATGCTCGAACTTCACGTCCTTGGCGTCGGCCGCGACTTTTTGCACCGGCTCCATGTAGCCGAAGCTCGTGGCGAACACCAGCTTGTTGCCCTGGCCGACCATGTCGCGCAGCACGCGCTCGGCGTCCGGGCCTTCGGGCACGCTCTCGACCAGCGAGGTGACGATCTTGTCGCCGAATTCGGCCTGCAGCGCCTGACGCGCCTTCTCGTGCTGGAAGGTCCAGCCGCCGTCGCCCACCGGGCTCACATACATGAAGCCCACCTTGAGCGGCGCGGCGGCGGCGGCGGCCACAGGCGCAGCGGCGGGCGCAACGGCCTCTTCTTTCTTGCCGCAGCCGGCCAGCACCGCCACGGTGACGGCCGACAGCGCGGCGGCTTTGAGAAGGGAGCGTTTTTGCAGGTTCGTCATTCTTGTTTCTCGTTTGCTTTTATAAAAAAAGGGGTGCGCGTCAGGAGCCCGGGTAGAAGGGCTTGCCGAGCGAGGCCGGCATGTTCGCACGAATCCAGGCCGGATTGCGCGAAATCAACACCAGCACGATGATGGTCGCCAGGTACGGCAGCATGCTCAGCAGCTGGCTCGCGAGTTGCACACCCGAGGCCTGCAGGTGGAACTGCAGCATGGTCACGCCGCCAAACAGATAGGCGCCGAGCAGCACGCGCGCGGGCCGCCAGGTGGCGAAGGTGGTCAACGCCAGCGCGATCCAGCCGCGCCCGGCGACCATGCCCTCGACCCACAGCGGGGTGTAGACCACGGAGATGAACGCACCGGCCAGGCCGCACATTGCGCCGCCGAACATCACCGCCGCCAGGCGGATGCCGCGCACGTTGTAGCCCAGCGCATGCGCCGACTCGGGCGACTCGCCGACGGCGCGCAGCACCAGGCCGGCGCGCGAGCGGTAGAGGAACCAGATCATCGCCAGCGCCAGCAGCACCACGATGTAGACCAGCGGGTGGTGGCGAAACAGCGCGGGGCCGAGCAGCGGAATGTCGGCCAGGCCCGGGATCGCGTACTTGGGCAGCTCGGGCAGCTTGGCCTGCACATAGTTGAGGCCGGCAAATGCCGAGAAACCCGCGCCGAACAGCGTCAGCGCCAGGCCCGTGGCCTGCTGGTTGGTGTTGAGCCAGATGACCAGCAGACCGAACAGGCCCGCGAGCAGCGCGCCCGCAAGCATGCCCGCGCCAAAGCCGACCCAGGTGCTGCCCGAGTGCACGACGGCCGCGAAACCCGCGATCGCCGCGCACAGCATCATGCCCTCGGCGCCCAGGTTGATGATGCCGGCCTTCTCGTTGATCAGCAGCCCCAGCGCGGCCAGCGCCAGCACCGTGCCGGCGCTCAGCGTGGAGCCGAACAGCAATGCATACGACTCCATCACGCACCTCCCTTGATCGCGGGCGCGGCGGCCGGCGCTGCGGCGGCGGGCCGTGGCGCACGGCGCCAGCGCAGGCGGTAGGCCACGAGCGTGTCGCAGGCCAGCAGCGCAAACAGCAGCAGGCCCTGGAACACGCCCGTGAGGGATTTGGGCAGGCCCAGGCGCGACTGCGCGAGCTCACCACCGATATAGAACATGCTCATGAGAATCGCGGAAAAGACCATGCCCACGGGGTGCAGGCGGCCGACAAAGGCAACGATGATGGCGGCAAAGCCGTAGCCGGCCGGAACATAGGGCGTGAGCTGGCCCATCGGGCCCGCTACTTCCAGCGCACCGGCCAGGCCGGCCGCGCCGCCCGAGATCAGCAGCGCCGTCCACAGCGCGCGGCGCGAGGAAAAGCCCGCGTACAGCGCGGCCGCCGGCGCCAGGCCGCTGACCTGCTGCGCAAAACCCGCGCGGGTGCGCGCCAGGAACACCCACAGTGCGCCCGCGCCCAGCAGCGCCAGGATCACCCCGATATTCATGCGCATGCCGTCGATCAGCTTCGGGATCTGCGTCACGCGCTCGAAGGTCTTGCTCTGCGGGAAGTTGTAGCCCATCGGGTCCTTCCAGGGGCCGTAGACCAGGTAGCCCAGCACCAGGATCGCGACATAGACCAGCATCAGGCTGACCAGCGTCTCGTTGGCGTTGAAGCGGTCGCGCAGGAAGGCGACGATGCCGGCCCAGAGCATGCCGCCGAGCACGCCGGCCAGCAAGATTGCGGGCACGATCCACGGCCCGGTGTCCTTGTCGGCCAGCAGCGCCAGCCCGCCCGCGGCAATGGCACCCATGACGAACTGGCCTTCGGCCCCGATGTTCCAGACATTCGAGCGAAAGCACACCGCCAGGCCCAGCGCCACCAGCAGCAGCGGCGTGGCCTTCATGACGAGTTCGCCCAGCGCGTAGCCGGACTTGATCGGGTCCCAGAAGAACGCCTGCAGGCCACGCACCGGGTCCTTGCCCAGCAGCATGAACAGCGCGACGCCGATCAGCACGGTGATGGCCAGCGCGAGCACCGGCGAGGCATAGGTCCAGACCTTCGAGACCTGGGGACGCGGTTCAAGCCTGAGCATGCTGCGCTCCTGGTTCTGCGGCAGCGGCGGCGGGCGCCGCGTCATGCCACAGCCCGCTCATCCATTCGCCGATGCGCTGCACCGTGGCCTGGGCCCGGGGCACGGAGGGCGACAGCTGGCCCTTGGCCACCACATGCAGCCGGTCACAGATTTCAAACAATTCGTCCAACTCCTCACTGAGCACCAACACCGCGCAGCCCGCATCGCGCAGCGCCAGGATCTCGCCGCGGATCTGCGCGGCCGCGCCGACATCGACGCCCCAGGTGGGCTGCGAGATGATCAGCAGCCGCGGCTTGGCGTCGATCTCGCGTCCCACGATGAATTTCTGCAGATTGCCGCCCGACAGCGACTTCGCCACCGCCTGCGGCCCGCCGGCCTTGACCTGGAAGCGCTCGATGATCGAGCG
>JBEVDH010000001.1:0-7059 GCA_040514115.1 Comamonas sp.
GCTGCATCAGCGTTTCGGTGCGGTGGTCCTTTTCCAGCTGCTCCAGCGTCTGCGCATCGCCACGATTGCGCGCGGCAATGAAGGCGTCGTAGATGTCGGCCGGGACATTGGCTTCCAGATGCGCGGTGGAAAAATGCCGATCGATCTGCGGGACGCTGCGAAAGCGCGCCATCGATGCATGCGAGTGGTTGTCGATGGCGGGGATGCCGCCGGTGATGTCTGGGGTCATGTGCTTGTCTCGCTCCTGCTCAATCCGGGGTGATGTTCTTTTCCTTGATGATCGCCTGCCAGCTCGCCGCCTCCTTGCGGATCTGCTCGGCCAGCTGCGCCGGCGTGCTGGCCTGCGGCGTCGTGCCCAGGCTGCGCAGGCGCTCGGGCAGCGGGCCGCTGCTCAAGGCCTTGGCGGTTTCCGCGCTGAGCTGGGCCAGCACGTCGGGGGGCGTGCCGCCCGGTGCACACAGGCCATACCAGGAGTTGATGTCGAAGCCCTTGACACCCAGCTCGTTGAGCGTGGGGACATGGGGCAGATACGGCGAGCGCTCGAGCGAGGTCACGGCCAGCGGGATGACCTTGTCCTTTTGCGCATGGATATAGCCCTGCGCGGAGGGCAGCGGGTTGAAGTAGAAGTCGACATGGCCGCCAAGCAGATCGGTGATCGCGGCCTGGCCGCCCTTGTAGGGCGTGTGGATGGCCGACACACCGGCCTGGCGCAGGTACATCTCGGCCACCAGGTGGGTGATGTTGCCGGTGCCGCCCGAGGCATAGAAGACCTTGCCCGGGTGGGCCTTGAGATGGGCGGCGAATTCCGCGTAGTTCTTGACCGGCAGGCGGGTGCTGGCGACCAGCACCATCGGTGTCGTGCCGAGCAGCGAGACCGGGACGATGTCCTTGCCCACGGTGTAGGGCACCTTGGGGTAGAGGCCCGGGTTGATGCTCATCGGCCCGGGTGAGCAGATCAGCAGCGTGTGGCCGTCGCCTGCGGCCTTGGCCACGTGGCCGGTGCCGATCATCGCGTTGGCGCCGGGCTTGTTCTCGACGATATAGGGCTGGCCCCACGCCGTGCGGAAATGATCGCCCAGGCCGCGCGCCATGGGCTCGAGGTCGCCACCCGCGGGAAAGGGCACGACAATCTTGATCAGCTTGTTGGGATAGGTGTCGGCGAGCGCCGTGAGGCTGGCGCTGGCGATGGCTACAGCGCCACCGAGTCGAAGCAGGAAATGCAAGGATTTCATGGTGTAGTAAGCGCCGATGTAGCGCTATAAAATTGATCTATCAACCCACTTCTTCACTTCGTCTCCATTGGGGATGTGTCATCCATCGCCGAATTTGGTGAAGTGCTTTTATTGTAGCGCTACAATTTTTGGGCGCAAGAGGAATTTCATGAAGCTTGAATGCAAGCGTGATAGGGGTTTGGCCCACGCCGCCTGGCAATGTGTCGGGCACTCCGGCAAGATTTCCAAGGAAACCCCATGAAGATTGAACGCAAGCGTGATATGACGATGACGGATCTGGCGGCAGCGGCCGGGGTGTCTCCCATGACGGTGTCGAACTGCTTCAAGCATCCGGGCAAGGTCCGTCCGGCCACGCTCAAGAAGGTGCTGGAGATCGCCGCGGCCATTGGCTATGTGCCCAATCTCATTGCCAGCAGCCTGGCCTCGGGCAGCAGCCGCATGGTCGCGGCGCTGGTGCCCTCGCTGCGCAACTCCAATTTCGCCAAGACGCTGCAAGGGCTGGGCGACTACCTGCAGCCCCGAGGCTATGAACTCCTGCTGGCCGTGGCCGACAACCCGGAGCAGGAGGAACGCGTGGTGCGCAGCCTGCTGGGGCGGCGCGCCGCGGGCATCGTGATGACTGGCAACGAGCACAGCGCGGGCACCGTGGGCCTGATCCAGCAGGCGCGCATCCCGGTGGTGGAGACCTGGCTGGACAAGGAACCGTGCATCGACATGGCTGCGGGTTTTTCGCTGTTCGACGCGGCGCGCGATATCGCCAATATGATGATTGCCAAGGGGGTGCAGCACATCGGCTGGGCGGGCCACAGCTCGCCGCACAATGACCGCTACGTGCAGCGCCAGCGCGGCTTTCAACAGGCCATGGTGGACGCGGGCCTGCGCAGCGACCTCATTTTCGCCGCGCCCGAAAGCGTGGGC
This sequence comes from Comamonas sp., assembly GCA_040514115.1. GTDB lineage: Bacteria > Pseudomonadota > Gammaproteobacteria > Burkholderiales > Burkholderiaceae_C > Comamonas. The sequence goes on from JBEVDH010000001.1 coordinate 2,151, forward strand.
TTTGCCACCGGGCGCCTGGCCATCGAAGCGCTGCTGCGCCAGGAGCCGCGCCTGCAGGGGCTGTGCTGTGTGACCGACATCGTGGCCGCAGGCGCGCTGTTCGAATGCATGCGCCGCGGCTGGAGCGTGCCCGAGCGCTTTTCCGTGGCCGGCTACGGCGACTACGAGATCGCGGCGGAGGTGCCTCCGGGTCTGACCACCGTCAGGACCAATGGCGGCGAGATCGGCCGCGCGGCAGGGGAAATGCTGCTGCAGAAGATCGAAACCGGCCGGGTCGAGTCGCGCGTGCGCCGGGTGCCTTACGAGATCATGGTGCGGCGCAGCCTTTGATCTGGGGCAGTGAGGGGACCTTGAAACTCTGGTGCGCAGTGCGTGGCGCCTGGCAGTGGGGGGGCTCTGGGGAGGATGGTGCGGAGCTCACCGAGACGGTTGGCAAGGGCCGTGGGTTGCTGGAGGGCAGGGCGTCCATGGTTCGACAGGCTCACCACGAACGGTGAGGAAGGCTTGCGACGAATCGGGAGGGCGACTCATCACGAACGGGTGGCTGGCAGCGCCTGCGGCAGGATCACCGTTCGTCCTGAGCCTGCCTGGGCGGCCCCGTCGAAGGATGGACGGCCTGCCCTCTGTCTTGAAAGCGGGCCGTTCATATTTCCACCGGCCCACCCGCCACCAACGCATCCACCTCCGGCCTCGCCCGCCCCAGCAAATAATCAATACACGTGCGCACCGCACGCGTCTGATGCCGCTGCGGCATATAGAGCAGGTACATCTGCGTGCCGAAGATGCTCAGGCGCCAGTCGTCGAGGGTTGTGAGCACCTCGCCGCTGGCCACCGCATCCTCCACCACGTAGTCGGGCACCAGCCCCACGCCCAGGCCCGCGAGAATGCCCTGGCGCAGGAAGGGGAAGTGCTCGGAGATCAGCGTCGGCTCGAGCATTACCTCCTCGCGCCGCGTGCCCTGGTAGGCACTCAGGCGCAGCTGGCGGCCGACGACACCGGCGGTGATCAGGGGCGCGCTGCGCAGCGCCTCGGGCGTGGCCGGCAGGCCGTGCTCGGCGGCGTAAGCGGCCGAGGCGCAGGCCCTGTAGCGCACCTGGCCCAGGTCGCGCGCGACCAGCGTGGGCGGCGGCTCGGGCATCACGCGGATGGCGATGTCGACTTCCTCGCGGATCAGGTCGTCCACGCGGTTCTCGAAGCGCACATCGAGCACGATGAAGGGGTAGAGCCGCTTGAAGTCGATGAGCCAGTCGGACATGACCATCTGCCCGTAGCCGCTGGGCACGCTCAGGCCCACGCGGCCCTGCAACCCCTGGCCCAGCGTGGTGATGGTCTCGCGCGCGGCGCGCATTTCGTTTTGAATGGCGAGTCCGTGCGCATACAGGCGCAGGCCCACTTCGGTCGGCTCGACGCGGCGCGTGGTGCGGCGCACCAGCTGCGCGCCGACCGATTTTTCCAGCTGGTTCAGGTGGTAACTGACATTGGCGCGTGTCATTTTCAGGTTGCGCGCCGCCTGGCTCAGGTTGCCGGCATCGAGGATATCGACCAGCAGCGTGAGGGAATGAAGTTCCATGAAGATAGCTTGTCAAAAATTGTTTGACAGTCTGTCAATCGACAATGTAATTGTCAAGATTGTTTAGCGTGTCCACAATGGTGCAATTATTGCCATCTCCGGAGAATCGTCCATGGGCACTGCCCCTCAAGCTCTCGCTGTCACCACAGCCCGCCACGGCGCCGTCTTGGTCGTGACGATCGATCATCCCCCCGTCAACGCCTTGAACCAGGCCGTGCGCCAGGGCCTGGTCACGGCGCTGCAGCAGGCCGAGGCCGACGCGGCCGTGGCCGCGGTGCTGCTGGTCGGCGCGGGCAAGGCCTTCATTGCCGGCGCCGATATCCGCGAATTCGGCAAACCCCCGCTGGCTCCTTCGCTGCCCGAAGCCTGCGCGGGCATCGAGAACTGCTCCAAGCCCGTCATCGCTGCGATCCATGGCGCGGCGCTGGGCGGCGGCCTGGAAGTCGCCATGTCGGCGCACTACCGCCTGGCATTGTCCGCGGCCAGCCTCGGGCTGCCCGAAGTGCTGCTCGGCCTGCTGCCCGGCTCGGGCGGCACGCAGCGCGCGCCGCGCCTGATGGGCGTGAAGCCCGCGACCGAATTGATGCTCAGCGGCAAGCCCCTGAATGCCAAGGCGGCGCTGGCCGCCGGCCTGGTTGACCGCCTGGCCGACGGCACGGATCCCGTGGCCGCGGGCCTGGCCTATGCCAATGAACTGCTGGCGCAGAACGCGCCCGTGCGGCGCACGCGCGATATCGCCATTGCCGATGCCGAAACGGCGCTGGCCGATCTCGAAGTGCTCAAGGCCGAGACGGCGAAGAAAAGCCGCGGGCTGTTCTCGCCGCTGAAAATCATCGAGTGCGTGCAGGCCGCCGTGCAAAAGCCCTTTGACGAGGCGCTGGCCTTCGAGCGCGCGCAGTTCATGGAATGCGTGGCCAGCCCGCAGCGCGCCGGATTGGTGCATGCCTTCTTTGCCGAGCGCGAGGTCGCCAAGGTGCCCGAGGCAAAACTGGCGGCGCCGCGCGCGTTTTCGCACATTGCCATCATTGGCGGCGGCACGATGGGCGCGGGCATCAGCGTCTCGGCGCTCGACGCCGGTTACCAGGTGACGATGATCGAGCGCGATGCCGAGTCGATCGCGCGCGGCCAGAAGAATGTCGAGAAGGTCTATGACGGCATGATCGCCAAGGGCCGGCTCACGGCCGAGGGCAAGGCGGCCATCATGGCGCGCTACACGCCCTCGACGCGCTACGAGGACCTGGCCGATATCGACCTGGTGATCGAAGCCGTGTTCGAGGACCTCGAGGTCAAGAAGGCGGTGTTTCGCGAGCTCGACCGCGTCTGCAAGCCCGGCGCGGTGCTGGCCACCAACACCTCCTACCTGGACATCGAGGCGATTGCCGATGCCACCCAGCGCCCGCAGGACGTGATCGGCCTGCACTTCTTCAGTCCGGCCAACATCATGAAGCTGCTGGAGATCGTCGTGCCTTCGCGCGTGGCGGCCGACGTGGTGGCCACCGCGTTCGAGCTGGCCAAGAAGCTCAAGAAGGTGCCGGTGCGCGCGGGCGTGTGCGACGGCTTCATCGGCAACCGCATTCTCGCCGTGTACAAGCAGGCGGCCGACTACCTTGTGGAAGACGGCGCGAGCCCCTACGAAGTCGACGCCGCGGTGCGCGCCTTTGGCTACCCGATGGGCCCGTTCCAGGTCACCGATCTGGCCGGCGGCGACATCGGCTGGGCCACGCGCAAGCGCCGCGCGGCCACGCGCAACCCCGCATCGCGCTATGTCGAGATTGCCGACCGCATCTGCGAGCGCGGCTGGTTCGGCCAGAAAACCGGCCGGGGCTTTTACCTCTACCCCGAAGGCGCGCGCCAGGGCCAGCCCGACCCCGAAGTGCTGGCCATCGTCGATGACGAGCGCCAGAAAAAAGGCATCACGCCGCGCAAGTTCACCGAGCAAGAGATCCTGCGCCGCTACATGGCAGCCATGGTCAATGAAGGCGCGAAGGTCGTGGAAGAAGGCATTGCGCTGCGTCCGCTCGATGTGGACGTGACCTTCATGTCGGGCTACGGCTTCCCGCGCCACCGCGGCGGGCCGATGAAGTGGGCCGATATGGAAGGTCTGCCGAAGATCCTGGCGGATATCGAGACGTTTGCGAAGGAAGACCCGCTGTTTTGGCAGCCGGCGCCGTTGCTGGTGCGGTTGGTGAAGGAGGGGAAGGGGTTTGAGAGTTTGAATCAGGCGGAGTGAGCTCCTTATCCCTTTCGTGGTGAGCTCCTTGCACCCGTTCGTGGTGAGCTTGTCGAACCATGTACGGCCTGCTCTCATGTCGTGAGGGCTGGCCGTCCATCCTTGGACGGGGCCGCCCAGGCAGGCTCAGGACGAACGGTAAGCGCCCGCGGTTTGCTTCCAGCGAGCCTCCAAGCCACAACTGCCCCGTTCCTGGTGAGCCTGTCGAACCAGGGACGGCCTGCTCTCATGTTTTGAGCACTGCCCGTCCATCCTTGGACGGGGCCGCCCAGGCAGGCTCAGGACGAACGGTATTCATCCCTCATCGAGGGCATCCTTCAATGAGAGCCAGCGCCGCGCGCCCCCCAAAGGCCCGCAGACGCCAGCCACCCACCCAAAAGAGACAAACCAATGCGTGAAGCCGTCATCGTATCCACCGCCCGCACCCCGCTGACCAAGTCGCACCGCGGCGAATTCAATGTCACCCCCGCCGCCGAGCTGGCGGCGTTTTCTGTCCGGGCCGCCGTCGAGCGCGCGGGCGTGGACCCCGAAAGCCTGGAAGACCTGGTGCTGGGCTGCGGTAACCCCGACGGGTTCCAGGGCCGCAACCTGGGTCGCCAGACCGTACTGCGCGCGGGCCTGCCGCTGTCCGTGGCGGGCATGACCGTGGCGCGCTACTGCGCCTCGGGCCTGCAGTCGATTGCCATTGCCGCGGGCCGCATCGTCGCCGAAGGCGTGCCGGCCATGATTGCCGGCGGCGTGGAGACCATCTCCGGCCTGCGCCCGGGCAACAACCTGCCCACCGATATCGACCCCTGGCTGTTCCAGCACAAGCCCGAGCTCTACATGGCGATGATCGACACCGCCGATATCGTCGCCCAGCGCTACGGCATCAGCCGCGCGGACCAGGACGAGTTCTCCCTGCTGAGCCAGCGGCGCACGGCCCTGGCCCAGGAAAAGGGCCTGTTCGACGACGAGATCATTGCCTGCGCCACGCGCATGGCCGACAGGAACAAGGACACCGGCGAAGTCACGCTGCGCGACGTGGTCGCCACCAAGGACAACTGCAACCGCCCCGGCACCACCCTCGAAGGCCTGGCCAAGCTCGAGCCCGTCAAGGGCCCGGGCCA
>JBEVDH010000046.1:0-6187 GCA_040514115.1 Comamonas sp.
TCGGCAATCAGGCGCTCGCCCGAGGGATAGGCGCCGCTGCGGATGCGCTGCAGCACATAGTCATAGGCCTCCTGCTCGGCGCTGACGAAGGCCCGGTCCATTACGCGCCGGCTCCCGCGCCAGGGTCCGCCCACCGAAACCGCATCAAGTTGTAAGTTTGTATCCAGGTATACATGCAACCAATAGAGCACGATGCATGCCAGGCTGGAGCTGGTGAAATTCACGGGTTCTGCACGCAACGTGCTTCAAATGCGCGCAGTGCGCACCGCCAGCGTGCAAGCCTGCCCCGTGCCCGCGCATGGACCCTGGCGGCGACGCAGGAAGTTGAGTGGATGCGGGCACCGCGCCCGCGCCTGTGCTGTAATTCGCCTTTAACGGACGAAACAGGGGTGTCCCATTGCCGGCCCGGTTGCCCAGCGCAACCTCCACCGGCAGTGCGCGACTGAGAAACACCCTGGGGCCGGGGCGCATGCGCCCGGCGGCGCCACCGGCGCTGCCCGCCCCGACACCCGATCCAGGTCATACTGGCGTGGGGAGTTTCCTGCAAAGCGTGGCCACGCCTTTTTGTCCCTGCCGTATTGACGGGACTCATCGACGGGACACCCATGCCTTGCCTTCAACCTTCCTCGCGCATCACCATCCTGGGCGCGGGGCTCATGGGCCGCCTGCTGGCCTGCCAGCTCGCGCGCCGGGGCCACCACATTGCGCTGTACGACGCCGAGGGCCCGCAGGCCGAAGGCGCGGCCGCGCGCGTGGCCGCGGCCATGCTCGCGCCGCTGGCCGAATCGGCCGTGACCGAGCCGGGCGTGGTGCGCATGGGCCAGCACGGCCTCAAGCGCTGGCCGCAGCTCATTGCCGAGCTGGACGCTCCCGTGTTCTTTCAGCAAAACGGCACCCTGGTGCTCTGGCACCGCCAGGATGCGGGCGACGCGCAGCGCCTGTGCGCGCTGTTCGAGAAGAACCGCCGCATCAATCCCACGCTGCCCGCGCTGCAGACGCTCTCGGGCAACGCCCTGCACGAGATCGAGCCCGCCACCACGCACCGTTTCAGCCAGGGGGTCTACCTGCCCGATGAAGGCCAGCTCGACAACCGCCAGCTGCTGGCCGCGCTGCTCGCCACGCTCACGCGCCTGGGCGTGGAAATCCATTGGCACACCCCGCGCGAGCTCGGCGACTTCGCGCCCGGCAGCCCGGGCCAGCCCGACTGGGTGCTCGACTGCCGGGGGTTGGGCGCGCGCACCGTCTGGCGCGATCTGCGCGGCGTGCGCGGCGAGGTGGTGCGCGTGCATGCGCCCGAGGTGACGCTGCAGCGGCCCACCCGGCTGGTGCATCCGCGCTATCCGCTGTACATCGCGCCCAAGCAGGACCATCTGTTCGTGATCGGTGCCACCGAGATCGAATCCGACGACCTGTCCCCGCCCAGCGTGCGCTCGACACTCGAGCTGCTGAGCGCGGCCTATACCGTGCATTCGGGCTTTGCCGAAGCTCGCATCGTCGAGATCGCGACCCAGTGCCGCCCGACGCTGCCGAACAACCTGCCCGCCGTGCGCCGCGTCGCCGAACGCGTGCTCGAGGTCAACGGCCTGTACCGCCATGGCTTCATGATCTCGCCCGCCATGCTGGACGTGGTGCTGGAGCTGCTGACCACGGGCGACTCGGCGCTCGCGCGCCGCTTCGATGTCGCCGTGCATACGGCCCCCGCCTCTTGATGAATCCGCCCATGAATATTCTTCTCAACCAACAGCCGCTGTCCCTGCCCGAAGGCGCCAACCTCGCCGATGCCCTGGCCCTGCAGGCGCTGCGCCCGCCCTACGCGGTAGCCGTCAACACCCGGTTCGTGCCGCGCGCCCACCATGCGGCGCATGCCCTGCACGAAGGCGACCGCGTCGAAGTCGTGTCGCCCGTCACCGGCGGCTGATCCGCTCAATCACTGAATTTGCCCAAGATGAACACCACCGCTGCCCCCTCCGACCCGCTGGTCCTGTACGGCCACACCTTCCACAGCCGCCTGCTGCTGGGCACCTCGCGCTACCCGTCGCCGGCCGTGCTCGAAGCCGCGGTGAAGCGCTCGCGCCCGGCGATGCTGACGGCCTCGCTGCGCCGCCAGGGCAGCCAGGCGGCCGAAACCGGCGCCGCCTTCTGGGAGCTGCTGCGGCGCCTCGACGTGCCGGTGCTGCCCAACACCGCCGGGTGCCTGAGCATCCAGGAAGCGGTGACGACGGCGCAGATGGCGCGCGAGGTCTTCGAGACGCCCTGGATCAAGCTCGAGCTGATCGGCGACGACTACACGCTGCAGCCCGACACGCTGAACCTGGTCGAGGCCGCATCGATCCTGATCAAGGACGGCTTCCTGGTGCTGCCCTACTGCACCGAGGACTTGGTGCTGTGCCAGCGTCTGGTCGATGTCGGCTGCCAGGCGGTGATGCCCTGGGCCGCGCCGATCGGCACCGGGCGCGGTCCGGTCAACCCCTACGCGCTGCAGACGCTGCGCGAGCGCCTGCCGGTGCCGATGATCATCGACGCCGGCCTGGGCCGCCCGTCCCATGCCTGCCAGGTGATGGAATGGGGCTTTGACGGCGTGCTGCTCAACACCGCGGTGGCGCTGTCGCAGGACCCGGTCGCGATGGCCGGCGCGTTTGCCGACGCCACCCATGCCGGGCGCGCCGCCTGGCATGCGGGCGCGATGGCCGAGCAGCACTCCGCCCAGCCCAGCACGCCGGTGCTGGGCACGCCGTTCTGGCACCACGACAGCCCTTGATCGAGAGCACGCGCACCATGACCTCCACCGATATCGACACCCAGGCCCGGGCCATCATCGCGCACCACGCGCCGGCGTTCGCCCCCGAAGGCAGTGACCGCAGCGCGCTGCCGCCCCAGCCCATACCGCCGGCAACCCAGTCCCGCAGCGCGTATCTGGCGGCGCTGCAGGCCGGCAGCACGCTGGGCTTCATTGCCCAGGATGCCGAATGCCTGGCGCGCGCCTGGCAGGCGCAAAGCGATCGCACCGGACAGTTCGATGCCGCGCACTGGCCCGATGACGCGCGTGACTTCGGCTTGATTCCCGCCGACGCCGCCCTGCCCCCGGCCTTTGCCAGCTGCCCGCAATCGCTGGGCCTGTATGCCGTGCTGCCCGATGCCCAGTGGGTCGGCCGCATGGCGCGCGCCGGCGTGCCGACGGTGCAGCTGCGCTTCAAGTCCGAAGATCCGGTGGCCATTGCGCACGAAGTGCGCTCGGCGGTGGCGGCGGTCAAGGGAACATCCGCGCTGCTGTTCATCAACGACCACTGGCAGGAAGCGATTGCGGCCGGCGCCTACGGGGTGCATGTGGGGCAGGAAGACCTCGACGCGATGCGGGCCGCGGACCTGGAGCGCATCCGCGCGGCCGGCCTGCGCCTGGGGGTCAGCACCCATGGCTACGCCGAGATGCTGCGCGCCCAGGCGGTGCGGCCCAGCTATATCGCGCTGGGCGCCGTGTTCCCCACGACGCTCAAGCGCATGGCCACGGCGCCGCAGGGCGTGGCGCGGCTGGCGGCCTATGTGCGGCTGATGCGGCAATACCCGCTGGTGGCCATTGGCGGCATCGGCCCGGAGCAGTTCGCCGACATTCTGGCCACGGGCGCGGGCTCGATCGCGGTGGTGCGCGCGCTGGTCGCGGCGCAGGATCCGGAAGGCCAGGCACGCACTTTGCAGGCTGCCTGGGGTCAAGCCTCAGCCGGCCGCGCCTGAGCCGGCCGCGCCTGAGCCGGCCGCGCCCGCGACCTTCAGCCGCGCACGTCTTCGGGCTTGTCCTTTTCGGCGTCTGCGGCCGGCGGCTTGGCGCTCACGCGCTCGGTGCGCGCCGCGTTCCAGGCCGAGAAGATGCTGTCGGGTGAATCGTCCGAATCCCAGGACGTGAGCTCGAGGTCCTCGGGCAGGGGCAATCGGGGGTCCATCGGGTTGAAACCCACGCCCTGGTCCACGCCCGAGCCGAGAATCGGCCGCGTCGGGAACTCCCGGAGATCGAAAGGCATCGGCTCCACGGCCGGCAGGTCCAGCGGCATGACGCGGCCGACATCGCTCAGGTCGATGTCCAGCAAGATGGGCATCTCGGGCAAACCGCTGCTTGGCTTGTCCGCGGCCAGCGGCTCGGAGCGGGCAAAGTCGCCCGGCGGCGCCTCGAAGTCCATGGGAATATCGAGCAGCAGCGGCGCCGGGTCCAGCGCGTGCGGCAACGGCGGCAGCGGCACCATCACGTCCGCGGGTGGATTGGCACGCTCGAGCGTGGCCCAGGGCTCGTCGCCTGGCACCAGGCTGGCGGCTGCGACCCCTGCCGCCGCGGCCATGGCAACGCCGGCTGGCGTGGGCGCGGGGCCCGCCGCCGGCGTGGTGCGCACCCGGCCCTCGACCAGACCGCGCAGGCCGGCCGGCGTGGTGCGCGCCACGGCCTGCAGCAGCAGCAGATCATCGAAGGCTTCGAGATCGAAGCTCGGGGCGCTGCCCTGGCCTGGTTCGCGAAACAGGGCGCCTTCGAGCAGCTCGCAGACCTGTTCGGTGGGCCACTGCGCCTCGATGCGCGCGAGCAGTTCGGGAGAGTGCTCGAGGGACTGCCCGCGCTGCGCGAACTGCGCCATCTCCGGCACGCGCACCGCGAAGTGCCGCTCGAACTGCTGGCGCAGCGCGTCGTATTCCGTTCGGCGGCTGAGCTGGTAGAACAGGCCGAGCAGTTCCAGGTAGGCCAGCGGCGAAGAGTCTTCATGCTCGGCGATGTGCTTGCGCAGCACCGCGATGGCCTGTTCGTACTCACCGACCGAGGTGAAGAATTCGGCCTGCTGGCGCACATCGAACAGCTCTTCCGGCTTGACCACATTGCGCGGCCGTTGCGCGGGCACCGCATCGGTGCCGAACAGCATCGAGGCGCGCAGCGTGGATTGCTCGAACTCAAAAGCGCCCGGGGCGCCTGCAAGCGTTGCGCTGAAAACCGATGAAACCGAGGTGGCCGCGGGCACCGTGGAACCCGCGCCGGCCGCTGCGTTCGGGGCAAAGGCCACATCGCTCATGCGCGAGCGGCCCTCGACGGAATGCAGCCAGGCACCGGCCGGCGGCGTCTGCGTCAGGCTGCGAAGGCGCAGCAACAGCCAGGCCAGCACGGCCAGGGCAATGGCCAACGCCATCAGCAAAGGCAGTGTCCAGGGGCTGCCCTGGTTCGCCTGCAGGGCCTCAAGCTGGCTGCGCATTTCCGCCAGGCTGGCGTTGTGGCGCGCGTCGCGCGCCTTGAGAACCCGCATTTCGGCCTCGAGCGCAAGCACCCGCTGGTCGGCTGCGGAAGGGGTCGCCACATCCCCGGCGGGCACGGGGGCGTCGGCCGCAGCTGCCGCAACCGGCGCGGACGCGGGGGCTGCAGGGGCGGATGGGGCAGCGGCGCCTGACGCCGGCGTTGGGGATGCAGCGCCCGCGGCCGCAGCGGCCGCTGCCGCAGTGGCCGCCGCGGTGCCCGTGCCAGCCGCGCCGGGAGCACCCGTCCAGGTAATGAGCGGCTCCATGCGCAGGCGCGATGCGACCAGTGCAGGAGCGCCCGCCTGGGGCTGCACCGGCGCCGCCTGGGGCGGTTGGGCCACGGGCTTGCGCGGGCGTGGCGCCGGCGCGGGTGCAGGCCTGGCGCGGGACGATTCCGACCTGACCCGGGGCGTGGGAGCGGCGCTGCCGGAGGCCGGTGGCGCGCTGCGCGCACGCGCGGGCGGCGCGGCGGCGGACGCTGGCGCAGCCGCCCCGGGCAACGCGCCGAGCCGCGCGATATCCAGCGGCATGGCGCTGCGCACCACCGCTTCGGGCAATTCAGAAAAGAAGGTATAGCTGCGCGACATCTGGCCGGCGCAGCCAGCCGACAGCCGCACCGTGACCACCGGCTCGTCGATCACCACCGATGCGCGTACGCGCACCGCCGCGGGCTGGCCGGCGCGTGTCGACAAGGGCGTGACCCGCACGCGGCTGGCGTCGATGCGGCGCTCACCGAGCACGACCTCGGCCACCACGCAGGAAGAAGCTGCGTCCATGCCCGCATCCGGCTCCAGCTGGAACACCAGATCCAGCGGCGCACCCAATACGGCAAGGCCCTGGCTTTGACCGAGAGACAACGCTGACGCGGTCAATGACAGCGCGAACAGTCCTATCCCGCCCACCGTATTACAAATTTTCACAAGCAGCTCTCCCT
>JBEVDH010000114.1:0-12806 GCA_040514115.1 Comamonas sp.
TGCTCGAGGACCGCGTGCAGCAGGCGCTGGAGCTCATTGACGGCGTGCGCGCCCAATGGGCCGGCTGGCTGGCCGATGTGGAAACGCTGTTCCCCGAGCTGCAGGACCACAGCCTGCGCGCGAGCTGGAAAACGCAGATCCGCGCGCCGCTGGCGCAGATCTTCGCGGGCGGGGCCTTCAAGCCGATCCTCGACGAAGCCCAGGCCATCCACCAGAAGGTGCTCAAGGGCCGCGTCTGGGTGGCGCTGCACATGCATGCCGGCGACGGCAACGTGCACACCAACATCCCGGTCAACAGCGACAACTATGAAATGCTGCAGACCGCGCACGAGGCCGTGGCGCGCATCATGGTGCTGGCGCGCCATCTGGATGGCGTGATCTCGGGCGAGCATGGCATCGGCATCACCAAGCTCGAGTTCCTGACCGACGAGGAGCTCGCGCCCTTTGCCGCGTACAAGCAGCGCGTCGACCCCGAAGGGCGCTTCAACAAGGGCAAGCTGATCCGCAACGCGCATCTGAGCGCGGGCGAGCTGCAGCACGACGGCAAGGCGGCGCGCGCATCGCTGATGTATTCCGACCTGACCAACGCCTACACCCCGAGCTTCGGGCTGATGGGCCACGAGTCGCTGATCATGCAGCAGTCGGATATCGGCGCCATTGCCGACTCCGTCAAGGATTGCCTGCGCTGCGGCAAGTGCAAGCCGGTCTGCGCCACGCACGTGCCGCGCGCCAACTTGCTCTACAGCCCGCGCAACAAGATTCTCGCGACCTCGCTGCTGGTCGAGGCCTTCCTCTACGAGGAGCAGACCCGGCGCGGCGTATCGATCAAGCACTGGCAGGAATTCGAGGACGTGGCCGACCACTGCACGGTCTGCCACAAGTGCGCCAACCCCTGCCCGGTCAAGATCGACTTTGGCGACGTGACCATGAACATGCGCAACCTGCTGCGCAAGATGGGCAAGAAGAGCTTCAATCCGGGCAACAAGCTCACGATGACCTTCCTCAACGCGACCAACCCGGACACCATCAAGGTGATGCGCCAGGCGATGGTCGGCGTCGGCTTCAAGGCCCAGCGCTTTGCCGTGGACATGCTCAAGGCCGTGAGCCGCAAGCAGACCGCGCGTCCGCCCTCCACGGTGGGCAAGCCGCCGATCAAGGAACAGGTGATCCACTTCATTAACAAGAAGCTGCCCGGCGGCCTGCCCAAGAAGACCGCACGCGCGCTGCTGGATATCGAGAACAAGGATTACGTTCCGATCATCCGCAACCCGCAGTCCACGACCGCCGATACCGAGGCGGTGTTCTACTTCCCGGGCTGCGGCTCGGAGCGGCTGTTCAGCCAGGTCGGCCTGGCGACCCAGGCCATGCTGTGGCATGCGGGCGTGCAGACCGTGCTGCCGCCGGGCTACCTGTGCTGCGGCTACCCGCAGCGCGGCAGCGGCCAGTTCGATGTCGCCGACAAGATGATCACCGACAACCGCGTGCTGTTCCACCGCGTGGCCAATACGCTCAACTACCTCGACATCAAGACCGTCGTGGTGAGCTGCGGCACCTGCTACGACCAGCTCCAGGGCTACGAGTTCGACAAGATCTTCCCGGGCAGCCGGATCATCGACATCCACGAGTTCCTGCTGGAAAAGGGCATCACGCTGGGCCAGGCCGGTGGTTACCTGTACCACGACCCCTGCCACACGCCGATGAAGCTGCAGGACCCGATGAAGACCGTCAAGGGCCTGATGGGCGACCAGGTGCTCAAGAGCGAGCGCTGCTGCGGCGAGTCCGGCACGCTGGGCGTGAGCCGGCCCGACATCTCGACGCAGATCCGCTTTCGCAAGGAAGAGGAACTGCGCCAGGGCGAGCTCCAGCTCAAGGCCGCGGGCGCCCTGGGTGCCCAGGACAACGTCAAGATCCTGACCAGCTGCCCGAGCTGCCTGCAGGGCCTGAGCCGCTACGGCGACGACCTGCAAAACGGCCTGCTCGAAGCCGACTACATCGTGGTCGAGATGGCGCGCAAGATCCTCGGCGAGAACTGGATGCCGGAATACGTCGAGCGGGCCAACGCCGGCGGTATCGAACGGGTGCTGGTATGAGCAATGTGAACGACATGAACGACATGAACGACAGCTGCGTGCTGTGCACGACCCCGGGAGGCACGCCGGTCTGGCAGGGCGCGCGGCTGCGCGTGATCCGCGCCGACGAGCCGGGTTTTCCGGCGTTCTACCGGGTGGTCTGGACCGAGCATGCGGCCGAGTTCTCCGACCTGTCCGAGGAAGACCGCATGCTGTGCATGCAGGTCGTGGCCGCGGTCGAGCGCGTGCTGCGCGTGCAGCTCGACCCGACCAAGATCAAACTCGCGGCGCTGGGGAATATGGTGCCGCACCTGCACAGGCATGTGATCGCGCGCTTCGACTGGGACAGCCATTTCCCTGCTCCCATCTGGGCGCTGTCCGAGCGCCCGCGTCCGCTGGAGCAGGAGGCTGCTCTGGCGGCGCGCCTGCCGGAGGTCGATGCGCATCTGGTGATCGCGCTGCAGCCCTGGTCTTGAAGCTGCAGTCTTGAAACTCAAAGAATACAGGTGACCTCATGGCAGGCTTGAAACCCGGCATCCCGACCCCCGAATCCCTCACCGTGCATGGCGCCTCGCGCGTGCTTGAAGTGGGTTACTCCGATGGCGCGCAGTTCCGCCTGCCCTTCGAGCTGCTGCGCGTGTACTCGCCTTCGGCCGAAGTCCAGGGCCATGGCCCGGGCCAGGAAGTGCTGCAGTACGGCAAGCGCAATGTGGAGATCGTCGCCGTGGAGCCGGTGGGCAATTACGCGATCAAGCCGATCTTCAGCGACGGGCATGAAAGCGGGCTGTTCACCTGGGTCTATCTGTACGAGCTGGGCAGCCAGCAGGAGCAGCTGTGGGGGCAGTATCTGCAGCGGCTGGAGGCGGCGGGGGTGGATCGGGACACGCCGATGCCTTCGAAGTCGTCGGGGCATGGGTGCAGCAGTCAGTGAGTGACTTTTACGTCGTTGGCTCCAGGCCGGCCCGTTTGGTTTTTGAGGGCAGGCCGTCCACCCTGCGACGGGGCCGCCCAGGCAGGCTCAGGGCGAACGGTAGGGGTGAGGCCCTCTGCTCTTTGATAGGCACAGCGGGTGCCCAGGGCGAATCGGTAACAACCGTTCGTCCTGAGCCTGTCGAAGGATGAAGGGCCTGTCCGACAAGCTCAGATACGCTTAACCCAGGGCCGACAGGCCTGCGGACAATCCCTGGTCAGTCGTGTCGAGAATGCTATATTAACAATAGCTTCGACCGCAGCATCAGCCTGCGCCGCAGCCCAATTTTCATTTTGATGCAGGCATGGCAAGCCCTGCGGCGCCACGGGGTTGTCCTCTGTACGCAAGGCGCGTGTCCGCTAGCATGGATGGCATATGAGCACCACACATTTCGGTTTCGAGACGGTCGATGAGCAGGAAAAGGCGCGCCATGTGCGCGGCGTCTTTGATTCTGTCGCGTCCAAGTACGACGTTATGAACGACCTGATGTCCGGCGGCCTGCACCGCGCCTGGAAGGCCTACACCGTCATGGTGGCCAACCTGCGCGAAGGCAGCAAGGTGCTGGACATTGCCGGCGGTACCGGCGATCTGGCGCTGGCGTTTTCCCGGAAAGTCGGCGCGAGCGGCGAAGTCGTGCACACCGACATCAACGAAGCCATGCTGCGCGTGGGCCGCAGCCGGCTGATCGACAAGGGCGCGCTGCTGCCCACATTGGTCTGCGATGCCGAGCAACTGCCCTTTCCCGATGCGCATTTCGATGTCGTCAGCGTGGCCTTCGGCCTGCGCAACATGACGCACAAGGATGCGGCGCTGCGCGAGATGTGCCGCGTGCTCAAGCCGGGCGGCCGGCTGCTGGTGCTGGAGTTCTCGCGCGTGGCCAAGCCACTGACCAAGGCCTACGACTGGTACTCGTTCAAGGTGCTGCCGACGCTGGGCAAGCTGGTCGCGGGCGATGACGCCAGCTACCGCTACCTGGCCGAATCGATACGCATGCACCCCAGCCAGGACGAGCTCAAGAAGCTGATGAAGCAGTGCGGTTTCGGCCATGTCGACTACCACAACATGACGGGCGGCATCGTGGCGCTTCATGTGGGTATCAAGTGCTGAGTAGGATGGATGGGAGACACGCCCCAGGGCGTCAAGCAAAACGAACAATGGAAGGAAGATGACATGATGAAGCTATGGTCCGTAGTGCTGGTGGCAATGCTGTCAGTGGTGCACCTCGATGCCGACGCCAAGCGCATGGGCGGTGGCAAGTCCATGGGGCAGCAATCGGGCAATGTGACCCAACGCAATTCGGCAGCACCTGGCAATTCCGCTGCGCCCACCCAGAACGCCACCAACAATGCTGCGGCCCGTCCCGGCGCGGCGCCGGCTGCGGCGGCACCGAAGAAGCCTTGGGGCGCGATGCTTGGCGGCCTGGCCGCGGGCCTGGGCCTGGCCTGGCTGGCCCACTCGCTGGGCTTGGGTGAAGCCTTTGCCAACATGCTGATGTTCGGCTTGCTGGCGATGGCCATCATGGTGGTCGTGGGCATGGTGCTGCGCGCACGCAAGGCCAAGGCGGCCGGCAATGCACCCGCGGCCCGCAGCCCCTTTGCCTTCCAGGGCGCCGGCGATGCAGGCGATGTGCCCGTGGCGCGCCAGTACAGCCCGGACAAGGTCGGCAACGATGCATCGGCCCGTCCCTGGGAAAATCAGGCCACGGCGTTTGGTTCGGCCGCTCCCGCGGCTGTGGCCGCAGCGCCCGTGGGCTCTGCCACCGGTTCGATGATCGGCTCGGCATTGCCCTCGACCTGGCAAGTGCCCGAAGGCTTTGACGCCGACGGTTTCCTCACGGCCGCCAAGCGCAATTTCGTGACGCTGCAGGCCGCCTGGGACCGCTCCGACATCGACAGCCTGCGCGCGATGATGACCGACGGCATGCTGTCGGAAATCCGCAGCCAGCTGGCCGAGCGCGAAACCGAGCATCCCGGTGCCGTCAACCAGACCGACGTGCTGATGATCGAAGCCCAGCTGCTGGGCATCGAGGACCTGGGCGACGGCTACATGGCCAGCGTCGAGTTCTCCGGCATGATTCGCGAGGAAGCCGCGGCCAGCCCGAGCCCCTTCCGCGAAGTGTGGAATATGACCAAGCCCAAGAGCGGCAACAGCGGCTGGCTGGTGGCCGGAGTGCAGGCTTTGCAGTAATTTTCAGAAGCGCGATTAAAAGAACCCAGCAAATCGCAGATTTGCGGTTGAGACTAGGCGCAGGGCCGCAGACAGTGCAAATTGCACGGCAAGGCCCCGCAACGACGTCTCAAGGGTTTTGTTAGGCGCGCCAACTAGGGAATAATCGGGGACTATGGCAACACAGTCCCCTTTTTCTTTCCTGAACGGCCTCCTGGAACGCGTTGTGACAGGCCCGCAACTTCCGTCCTGGCTGGTGCATGAAGTGCAGCAGCGTACGGTGCTGTTCCTCAACCATGTGCTGATGCAGGAAAAGGCGGCAATGGAGCGTCTGGTGCGGCAAAAAGGCCGCGTTGCCCGCGTCCAGTGGCGCTCGTACACCATGGCGCTGGCGATCACGCCCGCCGGCCTGCTCGATCTGGCCGAAGCCGACGCCGTGCCGGACCTGCAGCTTGAGATCACCGACACCTCGCCGCTGGCGCTGGCCCAGGCGGCGCTGCGCGGCGACAAGCCCGCGATCCGCATCGAAGGCGATGTGCAGCTGGCCGCGGACATCAACTGGCTGGTCGACAACGTGCAGTGGGATATCGAGGAAGATCTCGCGCGCGTGATTGGCGACGCACCCGCACATACCGTCTCGAGCATCGCGCGCAAGGCGGCGCAGACGCTGCGCCAGTTCGTCGGCGCGCGTACGGGCCGTGGCGGCGCGGCGTCCGGCGAGACGCGTGCCGGGGAAGTCGGCGGCCGGAACCTGCCATGAGCCGCTTGCTGCGGGGGGTGACCATCCTCTGGGTGGTGTTTCGGTACGGGCTCGACGAGCTGGTGCTCTCGGGCTTCAAGCACCCGTCGCTGCGCCTGCTCAGCCGGGTGCTGACCGTGGGCCGGCGTTTTCACGAACCGCGCGGCCAGCGGCTGCGCGAGGCGCTCGAGCGGCTCGGGCCGATCTTCGTCAAGTTCGGCCAGGTTCTCTCGACCCGCAGCGACCTGCTGCCGGCCGATGTGGCGCTGGAACTGGCCCGGTTGCAAGACCGCGTGCCGCCGTTTCCGGCGGCGATTGCCGTGGCCACCATCGAGCGCTCGTTCCAGAAGCCGCTGGCCGAGATTTTCGTCAGTTTCGACCAGCAGCCCGTGGCCAGCGCATCGATTGCGCAGGTGCATTTCGCGGTGCTGCGCGACCGTGCCGGTGTGGAGCACGAAGTGGCGGTGAAGGTACTGCGCCCCGGCATGCTGGCCGTGATCGACAAGGACCTGCAGCTGATGCACATGATGGCGCGCTGGATCGAGCGCCTGTCGTCCGACGCCAAGCGCCTCAAGCCGCGCCAGGTCATCGCCGAATTCGACAATTACCTGCATGACGAGCTGGACCTGATCCGCGAAGCCGCCAACGCCGCGCAGCTGCGCCGCAACATGGACGGGCTGAACCTGGTGCTGATCCCGGAAATCCACTGGGACTTCTGCCATCCGCAGGTCATGGTGATGGAGCGCATGAAGGGCGTGCCGATCAGCCAGATCGAGCGGCTGCGCGAAGCCGGCGTGGACATTCCCCAGCTCGCGCGCGATGGCGTGACGCTGTTCTTCACCCAGGTGTTTCGCGACGGCTTCTTCCATGGCGACATGCACCCGGGCAACATCCAGGTGAGCCTGGAGCCGCAGACCTTCGGGCGCTACATCTCGATCGACTTCGGCATCGTTGGCACACTGACCGAGTTCGACAAGGAATATCTGGCGCAGAATTTCACGGCGTTCTTCCGCCGCGATTACAAGCGCGTGGCGCAGCTGCACATTGAAAGCGGCTGGGTGCCGGCAACGACCCGGGTCGAGGAGCTCGAATCGGCGATCCGCTCGGTGTGCGAGCCGTATTTCGACCGTCCGCTCAAGGAAATCTCGCTGGGCATGGTGCTGATGCGGCTGTTCCAGACTTCGCGGCGCTTCCAGGTGGAAATCCAGCCGCAGCTGGTGCTGCTGCAAAAGACCCTGCTCAACATCGAAGGCCTGGGCCGCCAGCTCGACCCCGACCTCGACCTGTGGAGCACGGCCAAGCCATTTCTCGAGAAGTGGATGCTTGACCAGATGGGGCCCCAGCGCCTGTGGCGCGAGCTGCGCAACGAGGCCCCGACCTATGCCAAGCTGCTGCCCGAGCTGCCGCGCCTGCTGTACCGCGCGCTGCGCCGCGACGACGGCGACCAGGGCCGGGTGCTGCAGGAGCTGCTCAAGGCCCAGCAGCGCACCAACAGCCTGCTGCAGGCGCTGATCTATGGGGCTGCGGGCTTCCTGCTGGGGTTGCTGGTGATGCAGTTCGTGGTGCAAGTGCGCATTTATTGATTTCCCTGGAGCCCACGGCGGGGAGGGCGCAATGCCCTCCTGTCGGGCCCTTGGGCGAGAGTCTCAAGGCACCCCCGCGGCCTTTCATCCTGGCCCCATGCCTCCACAGCCCCCCATGGTTTTTCAACGCGCGCATCATTTGCACCACAGATGGCCGGAGATGGCATGGAGTGCGCCTATTGCCTTGATAATCCGCTGCGGTTTTGACAATACCCGGGGTTGGGGAAAGGTGCCATGCTGATCACATTCATCGTCCTGTACTTGCTCGCTTCCATCGGGATCGGCTTGTATGCGGCCACACGCGTCAAGAACACGTCCGACTATGCGCTTGCCGGCCGCAGCCTGCCGCTGGCGGTGGTTGTCGCGACCACCTTTGCCACCTGGTTCGGCTCGGAGACGGTGCTTGGCGTGTCGGCGCAGTTCGTCAAGGAGGGCCTCGGCGGCGTGGTCGAGGACCCGTTTGGCGCGGGCATGTGCCTGGTGTTGGTCGGGCTGTTCTTTGCCTACAAGCTCTACCAGAAGAACCTGCTGACGATCGGCGACTACTACCGCCTGCGCTATGGCCGCACGATCGAAGTGATGTGCTCGGTGATCATCATCTGCAGCTACCTGGGCTGGGTCGGCGCGCAGATCACGGCGCTGGGCCTGGTGTTCCATCTGCTCACGCAGGGCGCGATGTCGGTCACTGCCGGCATGCTGGTGGGCACGCTGATCGTGCTGGTCTACACGCTCTATGGCGGCATGTGGTCGGTGGCAATGACCGATTTCGTGCAGATGATCGTCATCGTCGTCGGGCTGGTGCTGATTGCCTGGTGCGCGGCCGATCTCGCCGGCGGCGCGGGGCGCGTGATCGAGTTTGCCGCGTCCGAAGGCAAGTTCCGCTTCTTCCCGCAAAACGCCAGCGCCCGCGAATGGCTGTTTTTCATTGGCGCGGGCATCACCATGATGCTCGGCTCGATTCCGCAGCAGGACGTGTTCCAGCGCGTCATGTCCTCGAAGAACGCCTCGGTGGCGCGCCGCGGCCCGATCATTGGCGGCATCTTCTACATCCTGTTTGCGTTCGTGCCGATGTTCGTCGTGACGGCCGCGGTGCTGATCATGCCCGACACCGCCGCCGCGCTGCTGGCCGACGATCCGCAAAAGCTCCTGCCGACGCTGGTGATGGAGCGCATGCCGCTGGCGCTGCAGATCGCGTTCTTTGGCGCGCTGCTGTCGGCCATCATGTCCACGGCTTCGGCCACGCTGCTGGCGCCGTCGACGGCCTTTGTCGAAAACATCCTGCGCAACGTGTACCCGAACCTGTCGGATACCGCCACGCTCAAGGCCATGCGGGTGTCGGTGCTGGTCTTCACGCTGTGCGTGCTGGCGTATTCGATCACCATGCAGGGCAGCTCGATCTACGAGATGGTCTCGGGCGCCTACCAGGTGCCGCTGGTCGGCGCGCTGGTGCCGCTGGTGGCGGGCCTTTACTGGAAGCGCGCCACGACCCAGGGGGCGCTGGCGGCCGTGTTGATGGGCCTGGGCGTCTGGCTGCTGTTCATCTGCGTGCCGGGGTGGAGCGAGCTGTTTCCGCAGCAGCTCGCGGGCCTGCTGGCGGCGGCCTGCGGCATGGGGGTCGGCTCGTTGCTGCCGCAATGGTTCGACGACCGGCGCGAAGCCGGGCATCACTTTGCGCAGTCCGTGGCCTGAAATCCTGGCCGGGCTCGCGCACAGCCTTGCCAGCCCCAGGTTCGGAGCGCACGCCTATAATTGAGGGTTTTGCACTTTCCCCTGATACAAAGCGCTATGCCGATTTACGCCTACAAGTGTGGTTCCTGTGGTTACGCCAAGGATGTGCTGCAGAAAATGTCCGATGCGGCACTGACGCAGTGCCCGGCCTGCAATGCCCAGGCGTTCTCCAAGCAGCTGACGGCCCCGGGCTTTCAGCTCAAGGGCACGGGCTGGTATGCCACCGATTTCAAGAACGGCAGCAAGCCTGCGCCAGCTGCCGCGCCGGCTGCGGCTGACCCCGCCGCCGCCGCTGCAGCCGCACCCGCAGCGGCCGCTCCGGCAGCCGACGCTGGCGCAGCGCCCGCTGCGACACCTGCCGCCAGCGCCGGCACGGCTGCCTGAGTACCCCCCATGGCTGCCTTGCGCAAATGGCTTTTCACCGGTCTGCTGGTGATCGTTCCCGGGGTGATCACCGTCTGGGTGCTCAACTGGATCGTCGGCATGTTGGACCAGACGCTCAACATCCTGCCTGCCGCCTGGCAGCCCGACCGGCTGCTGGGACTGCACATTCCCGGCTTCGGGGTGCTGTTGACGCTGGCCATCCTGTTGATCGTCGGTTTCGCGGCCAGCAACTTCGCCGGTCGCAAGCTGGTATCCTGGGGCGATGCGGTGGTGAGCCGCATTCCCGTCGTGCGCTCGATCTACTCGAGCGTCAAGCAGGTGTCGGATACGCTGTTTTCCGAAAGCGGCAATGCGTTTCGCACGGCCGTGCTGGTGCAGTGGCCACGCGAAGGCGTCTGGACCGTGGCGTTCGTCACGGGTTCTCCCAGCGGCGAGATCGCAGCCTACCTGCGCGACGAATACCTCAGCGTGTTCGTGCCCACGACGCCCAACCCCACCGGCGGCTATTTCGTGATCGTGCGCAAGAGCGACTGCATTGAACTCGACATGAGCGTGGATGCCGCGCTCAAGTACATCGTCTCGATGGGCGTGGTGACGCCACCCGACACCACGCTCGCGAATAAATAACAAACCTTGTCGCGCCCGAGGAGGGCGCAGGAAGACTAGCCATGGCCATGCGCTCCCACTATTGCGGTCTTGTGACCGAAGCCCTGTTGGGCGAAACCGTCACCCTGTCGGGCTGGGTGAACCGCCGCCGCGACCACGGTGGCGTGATCTTCATCGACCTGCGCGACCGCGAAGGCTATGTGCAGGTGGTCTGCGACCCGGACCGCGCCGAGATGTTCGCCACTGCCGAAGGCGTGCGCAACGAGTTCTGCGTGCAGGTCAAGGGCCTGGTGCGCGCGCGCCCCACCGGCACGACCAACGACAAGCTCAAGAGCGGCCAGATCGAAGTGCTGTGCCATGAGTTGAACGTGCTCAACGCGTCCGTGACGCCGCCGTTCCAGATCGACGACGAAAACCTGTCGGAAACCGTGCGCCTGACCCATCGCGTGATGGATCTGCGCCGCCCGTACATGCAAAAGAACCTGATGCTGCGCTACAAGGTCAGCATGGAGGTGCGCAAGTTCCTCGACGCCAATGGCTTCGTCGACATCGAGACCCCGATGCTCACCAAGAGCACGCCCGAAGGCGCGCGCGACTATCTCGTGCCCAGCCGCGTGCATGACGGCCAGTTCTTCGCGCTGCCCCAGTCGCCCCAGCTGTTCAAGCAGCTGCTGATGGTTGCCGGCTTCGACCGCTACTACCAGATCACCAAGTGCTTCCGCGACGAAGACCTGCGCGCCGACCGCCAGCCTGAATTCACCCAGATCGATATTGAAACGTCGTTCATGGATGAGCAGGAAATCCGCGACATGTTCCAGGGCATGATCAAGACCGTGTTCCAGACCGCGCTGGGCGTGGACCTGGGTGACTTCCCGGTCATGAGCTACCAGGAAGCGGCGCGCCGCTACGGCTCGGACAAGCCCGACCTGCGCGTCAAGCTTGAATTCACCGAGCTGACCGACGTGATGGCCGATGTCGACTTCAAGGTGTTCTCCGCACCCGCGACCACGCCCGGCGGGCGCGTCGTGGCGCTGCGCGTGCCTGGCGGCGCGGCCATCAGCCGCGGCGAGATCGACGGCTACACCGAGTTCGTCAAGATCTACGGCGCCAAGGGCCTGGCCTGGATCAAGGTCAACGAAGCCGCCAAGGGCCGCGAAGGCCTGCAGTCGCCGATCGTCAAGAACCTGCACGACGCGGCCCTGGCCGAGATCGTCAAGCGCACCGGCGCCCAGGACGGCGACCTGATCTTCTTTGGCGCCGACAAGGAAAAGATCGTCAACGACGCGATTGGCGCGCTGCGCATCAAGGTCGGCCACAGCGATTTCGGCAAGGCCAACGGCCTGTTCGAAGACCGCTGGGCACCGCTGTGGGTGGTCGACTTCCCGATGTTCGAGCATGACGAGGAAAACGACCGCTGGGTCGCCGTGCACCACCCCTTCACGGCGCCCAAGGACGGCCATGAAGACCTGATGGTCAACGACCCGGGCAAGTGCATTGCCAAGGCCTACGACATGGTGCTCAATGGCTGGGAAATGGGCGGTGGCTCGGTGCGTATCCACCGCGCCGAAGTCCAGAAGAAGGTGTTCGACGCGCTCAAGATCTCGCCCGAAGACGCGCAGCAGAAGTTCGGTTTCCTGCTCGACGCGCTGCAATACGGCGCGCCGCCGCACGGTGGCCTGGCGTTCGGTCTGGACCGCATCGTCACGCTGATGACCGGCGCCGAGTCGATCCGCGACGTGATTGCCTTCCCCAAGACCCAGCGCGCGCAGTGTCTGCTGACGCAGGCGCCCAGCCCGGTGGATGAAAAGCAATTGCGCGAATTGCACATTCGCTTGCGGAACCTGGACGCTGCGAAGGCCTAACTGTAGCTTGAGCCCGTCCATCCTTCGACAGACTCAGGACGAACGGAAAACAGACTGGCACTGCAATTGAGTTGCCAGCGCACGCACAAGCGGCACCCGCTTGACCCACAGGGTCAGGCAGGTGCCGTTTTTTCATGGGTGCCCGCATGGGCCACAATGGCCCATGCCCAAGATTCCGCAATCCGTGCTGGTGGTGATCCACACGCCGCAGCTCGAGGTGCTGCTGCTGCAGCGCACGGGGCAGCCGCAATTCTGGCAGTCGGTCACGGGCAGCAAGGATTTCGCGCACGAGCCCTGGGCCGCCGTGGCCGCGCGCGAGGTGGGCGAGGAAACCGGCATCGACGCCCATGCGGAGGGCTGCCGGCTGCATGACTGGCAGCTCGAGAACGTCTACACCATCTACCCCGAATGGCAGCACCGCTATGCGCCCGGGGTCTGGCACAACACCGAACGCGTGTTCGGGCTGGAGGTTCCGTCCTACACCGGCGTGCGCTTGAATCCTTGCGAGCACACCGCATTTGCTTGGCATCCTTGGATGGAAGCGGCGGAGCGCTGCACGGCCGCATCGAATGCCGAAGCCATCCTGCTTTTGCCTCGGCTGGCTGCTTCCCCCCTCTAGTTCTCACCGCTGTACATGACTCTTGCCACACATTCCGACTCCGGTATCTTGCGCGTCGCCACCTACAACATCCACAAGGG
>JBEVDH010000154.1:0-7125 GCA_040514115.1 Comamonas sp.
GAAGATCACCACGGCCACGGGATGCAGGATCTCGGTGCCCGGGCGCTCGGCCTCGAACAGCAGCGGCGCCAGCGCGAACGCCGTCACCAGCGCCGTCATGAGCACCGGGCTGAGCCGCTCCAGCGAGCCGCGCACGATCATCGGCATGTCGAAGTTTTCGCCCTCGAAGCGCATCAGGTTGATGTAGTGGCTCACTTTGAGGATGCCGTTGCGCACCGAGATGCCGGCCAGGGTGATGAAGCCCACCAGCGCCGCGACCGACAGCGGCTGCCCCGACAGCGCCAGGCCCAGCACCGCGCCGACCAGGGCCAGCGGAATGTTGGCCATGATCAGCAGCGCCAGGCGCGTGCTCTTGTAGCGGCTGAACAGCACCACGAACATCAACACGGCAGACACCAGCGACAGCAGGCCCACCAGGCGCGAGGCTTCTTCCTGCGCCTGGAACTGGCCGCCCAGGGTGATGAAGTAGCCCTCGGGCAGCTTGGCTTGCGCGACCACGGCGCGGATGTCTTGCACGATGTCGGACAGCGGGCGGCCCTGCGCGTTGGCGGACAGCACGATGCGGCGCTTGCCGTCGTCGCGGCTGACCTGGTTCGGGCCGTCGCCGTCCTCGATGCTGGCCAGGCGCGACAGCGGCACGCGGCCGGTGGGCGTCTCGATCAGGATCTTGCCCAGGCCATCGACCGAGCGGGCGCTCTCGGGCAGGCGCACCACGAGTGCGAAGCGGCGGCTGCCTTCGACAATCTGCGTCACGCGCTCACCTTCCACCAGCGCCTGCAGCGTGCTCAGGATCTGCGTGGCCGGCACGCCGTAGCGCGCCGCGGCGTCGTAGTCGATGCGGATCTTGATCTGCGGCGCCAGCACCTGCTTTTCCACCTCGAGGTCGGCAATGCCGCGAATCGCCGCCAGCTTCGAGCGCAGCAGGTCGGCCTGGCCACGCAGGGTGTCCAGGTCCTCCCCGAAGATCTTGATGGCAATCTGCGAGCGCACGCCCGACAGCATATGGTCGATGCGGTGCGAGATCGGCTGGCCGATGCCGACGGCCGCCGGCAGGTTGACCAGGCGCGAACGGATGTCCGCGCTGATCTCGTCCATGGAGCGGGTGATCTCGCTGCTCGGTTTGAGGCCCACGTCCAGCTCGCTCACATGCACGCCCTCGGCATGCTCGTCGAGCTCGGCGCGGCCGCTGCGCCGGCCCACGTGCGTGACCTCGGGCACCTGGGCCACCAGCACCTCGGCCTGGCTGGCCAAAGCCGAGCTTTGCGCCAGCGTCACGCCGGGGTTCAGCCGCAGGCCGATCAGCAGCGTGCCCTCGTTGAACGGCGGCAGGAACGTGGTGGGAAAGAACGGCACCGCCGCGATCGACACCAGCACCGCCACCACGCCGGCGCCCAGCGCCAGGCGCGGGCGCTCGAGCGTGGCCTGCAGGCCGCTGCGGTAGCGCGCCTTGAGCCAGGCCAGCATGCGCGTGTCGCCATGGTCCAGTGACTTCATGCGCGGCAGCAGGTACAGGCTGAGCACCGGCGTCACCGTGACCGACACCACCAGGCTGGCCAGCGTGGAGACGATGAAGGCAATGCCCAGCGGCGCGAACAGCCGGCCCTCCAGGCCCGGCAGCGCGAACAGCGGCACGAACACCAGCACGATGATGACCGTGGCATAGAGGATGGCCGAGCGCACTTCCATGGTCGCCAGCGCGACGACCTCCCGCGGATTCAGGCGGTGGTCCGGATGCTTGACGCGGTCCTCCTTGAGGCGGCGCATCACGTTCTCGATGCCCACCACGGCGTCATCCACCAGCCCGCCGATGGCAATTGCCAGGCCGCCCAGCGTCATGGTGTTGATCGACAGGGCAAAGTACCGAAACACCAGGGCGGTGATGAAGATCGAGACCGGGATCGCCACCAGCGCGATCACGGTGGTGCGCAGGTTGCCCAGGAACAGGAACAGGATCACCGCGACAAAGGCCGAGGCGGCGATCAGCTTGCCCTGCAGCGTCGTGATGGAGGACTCGATGAAGCTGGCCTGGCGGAAGGTGATTTCGGGCGCGTCCATGCCCGCGGGCAGGGAGCGCTGCATTTCCTGCAGCGCCGTCTCGATGGCGCGGGTCAGGGCAATGGTGTCGGCCGTTGGCTGCTTTTGCACGCCCAGGATCACGGCCGGCTTGCCTGCAAAGCCCGCGTCGCCGCGCTTGGTGGCGGGCGCAAAGCTCACATCGGCCAGCTGGCGCAGCAGGATGGGCTGGCCGCTTCTGGCCGTGAGTGCGAGGTTTTTCAGGTCCTCCAGGTTCGAGGTGCGGCCCAGGTTGCGGATCAGGTATTCGCGCCCGTTGAGCTCCAGAAAGCCGCCAGAGGTATTGGACGAGAAGCCCTTGAGCGCGTTTTCGAGCTGCTCGTGCGAGATGCCCAGCTCCGACATGCGCGCGGTGTTGGGCTGCACCTGGAACTGGCGCACCTCGCCGCCAATGGGAATCACCTGCGCCACGCCGGCAATCGCCATCAGGCGCGGGCGCAGCACCCAGTCGGCATACTCGCGCACCGCCATGGACGACACCTTGGCGGTATCGATGGGGATGGCGATCTGCATGATCTCGCCCATGATCGAGCTGATCGGGCCCATGCGCGGCACCACGCCCAGGGGCAGGCCTTCTTCCATCGAGGACAGCCGCTCCGACACCATCTGCCGGGCGCGGAAGATCTCCGTGCTCCAGTCGAAGGTGACGTAGAGGAATGACAGCCCGGCGCTCGAGGTGGAGCGTATCGACTCCACTCCCGGCAGGCCGTTCATGGTGGTTTCCAGCGGGAAGGTGATGAGCTGCTCGACCTCCTCGGCGGCCATGCCGCCGGCCTCCGTCATGATGGTGACGGTGGGCTTGTTGAGGTCGGGGAACACGTCCACCGGCGTGCGCGACAGGGTGAACGCCCCGTACGCGACCAGCACCAGGCTGGCGATGATGATGAGCAGCCGGTTGGCCAGGCTGCTGTCGAGTAGCCACTTGAACATGGGTGGCTCCTCAGCGAACTTGGTTGATCAAACTGGCGCTCTCGGTGACGATGCGCTCGCCCCCCTGGAGGCCCGCGGTCACGCTGACCGATGCGCCGTCCAGCGGCGCGGTGGTGACCACGCGGGGCTCGAAGCGTTCGGCCTGCGTCTTCACCCAGACAATCGTCTGGTTGGAGGGATTCCTGACCAGCGCCGCGGCCGGCACGGCCACGCCCGTGACTTCGCTGCGCGTCTGCACCACCACCCGCACCGGCTGGCCGATGGCCAGCTGGCCCAGCCCCTCGCCCTGGGCACGGAACTGGATCGGCAGGGCCTGCTCGCGCAGGCTGCGCGCCGCCCCGACCAGCGTCAGCGCCACGCGCTGGCCGCCATCGGTGATCAGGTAGGCGCCGGCCACATCCTGGGCCAGCGCGGTGTCATAGGCCAGCGCCTCGACGCGCAGGCGCTGGGCATCGACGATCTCGAACACCAGCTCGCGCGCATCGACCACCTGGCCGGCCACGGCATGGGACGCGGAGATCACGCCCGAGGCCGAGGCCACCAGCGCGTCGCGGCCCTCGAGCCCCGCGCCGACGGCACGCCCGCGCTCGCCCAGGCTGGCCACTTCGCTTTCCAGCGCCTCGATGTCGCGGCGCGGTACGGTGTCGGCCAGGTCGCGCAGGCGTGCCAGGCGCTTTTCCGCCAGTTGCCGCGCGGCGCGCAGCTCGGCCAGCTGGGCCTGCTGGCCCGAGCGCTCGAGGCTGCTGGTGGCCGGCTGCACATAGGCCAGCACCTCGCCCTTGCGCACGGCCTGGCCGATGGTGGGCAGCCCGCGTGGGCCGGCCTGCAGGCGGCCGGCCACCATGGCCTGCACCTTGCCGCCGGCATTCGGGTCCATCAGCACCAGGCCGTTGAGCTCCACCGCGCGCGGCAGCGAGCGCTGCACGCCCGGGGCGGTGCGAAGCGCCATCTGGCGCTGGGCCGGCTTGGGCAGGAACACGCTGCCGTCCGGCAGGCGCTGCGGGCCGTTGCTGTTCGCGGCGGCGGGGGCCGCGCCATGGTCATGCCCCTCATCGGCCAGAGCCGGCGAGGTGGCCAGGAAGGCCGCGGCGAGCAGGGCGGCCGGCATGCAAAGGCGCAGTTTCATTGTTGGGACAGAGAGGAAATGGAAGGGATGGGCCAGGATGCGCAGCTTCATGCGGCACCAGCCTTCTTGCGTGCCAGGCGCAGCGCGGCGACGGCCAGGGCAAGGGCGGCAATGCCGCCGAGGCCCCACAGGGCATATTCCTTCCAGCCGTGGGCATGGCGGGCCTCGGCGTGCGTGTTGCCGTGGAGGTCAAGTTCGCCGGCCAGCAGGTCGCTGTCGTTGCCAGCGGTCACCGTGGCCGTGATGGGCGACACGCCTTCGGGCAGGGGCTGCTCCAGCGTGGCTTCGAATTGGCCTTCGCCATGCGCCTGGGCCTGCAGCCTGTGGTTGCCGATCTCCAGCTCCAGCGTTGCGTCCTTCACCGGGGCGTTGGTGGGTGCATGGTCGAGGTACAGCGTCAGCTGCTTGCCATCGAGCACGCCGACCAGCTCGAACAGCTCCGAGCTGGCGCTGAAGCGGGGCAGCGCCGGGCCGCTGGCCGCCGCCGGCGCTTCGCCATGGTCGTGGCCTTCATCGGCCTGCACGGCAGAGCCCAGCAGCAGGGCCGCAGCCATGGACAGGCCGGCGCACAGCGCGCGCGGCGATGGGGAAAAGAAATGGGTCATGGGTGGGATGCCAAAAGAGGTGGGCGGATTCATTGCGGAAGCAGGCCCATGGCCTGGTGCAGGGCTGAAAGCGCCTGATGGATGCCCAGCCGGGCAATGCCTGCCTGGCGCTCGGCATCGGCCGCCTCCAGCTCCACGCGCAGGCGATTGGGAAGGTCGATCTCGCCGGCGCGAAACGCCTTGCCGATGAACGCCTGGGTCTCGCGCGCCAGTACCGCGCGGCGCTCGGCGGCCTGGGCAACCGTGCGCGCGCCGGTCAGCCGGGCGCGGGCGCTGGCCACCTCGCCGGCAATGCGCAGGCGCTCGAGCTCCAGCTGGCTCTGCGCCACCAGCAGCTCGGCGGCGGCGGTAGCGGTCCTGCTTTGCCGCGCGCCGCTGGAGCCAAAGGGGATGCGTACGCCCACCGTGAACGTGCGCTCGTAGCGCGCGCCGCGCGCCCCGCGTTCGCGCGTCGTGGCCACGGTCAGCTCGGGATTGGCGCGTGTTTGCGCCCCGACCAGACCCTGCGCACGCTCGGCCACCTGCAGCCTGGCCTGGGCTTCGCGCAGTGCGGGATGGTCGGCTGCCTGCGCGTCGGCCTGGGCACTGCCGGAGGCTTCGATCAATGCGCCCGGGGGTAGCTCTTCGGGCGCTTCGCTCTGTGCGCCCACGGGCTGCGCCACCAGCGTGCGCAGCGTCTGCTCGTGTACGGCCCGCTGGGCCTGGCTCTCGGCCAGCGCGGCCTCGGCCGCGGCCACCGCGCCATCGGCCTGGTGCTGATCGGCGCGGGCCAGTTCTCCAGCCTTGACGCGGCGGGCCACATCCGCGGCCAGCTCGGCGGCGCTGCCCAGCCGGGCCTGGGCCTGGGCGATGTCGAGCTGCGCGCGCTGCAGCTGCCACCAGGCCTCGCGCAAGGCACCGGCCAGGCGCAGGCGCGCCGCGGCCTGGCGCGTGTCCAGTGCATCGAATTCGGCCTGGGCCAGCGCCTGCGCGCGGCCACGCTCGCCGGGCAGCCACAGCGGCACGGCGACGCCGAGCTCCAGTTCTGCGCTGCCTTCGTCGCGGTGCCAGCGGTCGGTCTTGGTGGCCAGCTCCAGGGCCGGTGGCTCGGGCGTCCAGCCATTGGCGACCGATTGGCGGCCCTGGGCGGCGTTGCGGTAGTGCGCGGCGCTTGCCGCTTCGGGCTGGCGCGCCCAGGCAGCGTCAAAAGCTTGGCGCAAGGTGGTGAGCGCCGGCACCGGCGCTGCCGGCACGGCAGCTATCGGCGATGTCGCCGCGGTGGCTGATTCGGGCAGGGGCTGGGCAAGCCCGGGTACGGCGGCAAGACTCAGTGCCACCGCGACCCACGCATGCGCGCGCAGGCCCTTGACCCCAGGGCGGGGTCTGGTAAAAGAAAGCATGTTGTCCTCATGGGCGGCAGCAGGATCTGCCGCGGTTTCGTCCGGATGAAGACAGGCGCCCGGCGGTCGCGCAAGAGCGCGCAGCCGGCTGCCTGCCGCAGATCAGGAGAAACTGGCGTGAGGAGGACGGCTCAGGCGCTCGGGTATGCCCGCGGTGACAACGCGCAGATAGGGCGTCGCGCCCTGGCGCGGGGGATGGTGCAGCGCCGGCGCTTTCTGCAGCGCCGTCAAGGCGGGAGCGGCGCCATGGCAGCTGGCGCAGTCGGCATGGGGCAGGTCGGACAGCTGGGTGCCCGCCTCCGAGACTTTTTGCACCTCGGCGGCGCCGCTCACGCCCGCCTCGTGGCGATGGTCATGGTGGCCGAAATGCTGGCTTGCCGCGCCGCTTTCGTGCCGGCAAATGCTGGACGCTGCCGCCCAGGTCCATTGGACGGGGAGCAAAAGCAACAGGAAGACCAGCACGAGTCGATGCATGGGGCGCGAGTATAGCGAGGATAAATGGAGACTACACGTCGATTGTAAAATAGCCTGCGCTGACTGTAGGAGTGACCCACGCGCCGCGGCCTCGCTGAGCTTGCGCCACGGCTTGTCGATGGATGGGCCGTCAAATCCGCAAGCAATGGCTGATTTGGTACTGGCCGGCCGGTTTGCCCCAAGCTGGCGGGCGGTGCGGGGCCATGGCTTCGCACTGGCAGCAATTGCTCCTTGCTGGCTGATCACAGCAGGCAGACAAAAGCGGGGGAGGTAATCAAATGGGGAATCGGGATTGCCGACGACGAAAAGAAAAAAGGCACTACGAGGTTTAATCCAAGTAGTGCCTTTTTCGTCTGGCTTGAAGTGAGACAGTGCCTTAAGGGTTTAGACATTTGACTTCGGTCAAGGACCTCGGAAAATCGTCTAAGTCACTGTCATTACTTCTAAATAATGGTCGGAGCGGCGGGATTCGAACTCGCGACCCTCTGCTCCCAAAGCAGATGCGCTACCAGGCTGCGCTACGCTCCGACAAAATGAA
>JBEVDH010000171.1:0-8710 GCA_040514115.1 Comamonas sp.
AGCTTGCTGGTCAGCTCTTTTTTCAACGCCATCTAGCGCCCTGGTTTGGTCGTGGTGGCTGTCGGCGCCCAGGGCATCGGGCGTGCCGTGTGCCGGGCATTTGCGGCGCACGGCGCGGTGGCCGCATGGCTGCGGCACTGGGCAGAGATGGGTACGGCGGTCGTCAGGGCAGGAGGGGGAAGGAAACGGCGCGACTGGGCGAGTACAGCAGGCGAGGAACGCACAACCGTTCGGCGGCTGATGATGAAGGCGACCTCCAAGATCGCTTTATTGAACGTTTAATATTCAGCGCACCACGAGGTGGTCGCAGAAGCTGTTTGATGCGCAGCAAGCAAGGGGCATGACTGCGGCACCATCGACATGGTGGGCGCCGCTATGCCCAACCGGAAAACACTGCGCTTGAGCCTATGGCCACCTGCCAGCGCGAGCGGCCCAGCCGCCCGCGGGGTGCGACGGGTCTGACCAGGGCCCGGATGTCCCGCCGCCTGGGCACGCCGGGGCTTTCCGATCGCAGGGCGGTGGCCGGTTTCCACAGGCCCCCGGGCCCGCGCCTCAGCGCCCGCGCAGACCGCTTGCCTGGGCGCAAAAGATCGGCTGGCCCGCCGCGTCCGCAATCCGGCATTCCATGACGGCCAGGTTGCGGCCCGAGCGCAGCGTGCTGGCGCTGGCATCGATGTGCGGTCCCGTGCCGGCCTCGAGGAATTGCGCCGACAGGTCCAGCAACTGCCAGTTTTCCGGCATTGCCGCGGCACAGGTCGCCGCCGCCACGCCGAGCATGATGCCGCCCTGGACATGCCCCGAGCGATTGCCGATATGGACGCCCGACTCCACGCGGCACCACGCCTGCCCCGGCGCGCTGCCCGGGCCGGGCAGCAGGCCCCAGAACTGCTCGATGAAGCTGCCCTTGCCTGGCTCCTGCTCGGCCCGCAGGGCGCGATCCCAGACCGGTTGTTCGGCGTCCTGCAGTTCATGCGCCGACAGCACGGGCGCTGCCGACAGGGTGCTGGTGCGCGGCATGGGGTGGTCCGCGGTGGCCTGGCGGTTTTCCAGCACCGCAAACGAGCCCGCGCCGCTGCAGCACAGGCTTGCATCCTCGGCATAGATCTCCACGCTGGCCACCGCGGTCTCCATGGCGCCGCTGCACGGGATCTGCTGCAGCTTCGCGACGGCCCGAAGGACGCCATGCGTGGGCAGCGAAGCAAACGATAAACGGATCGTCAAGGTGGCGATGCGCGCGCGCTGGCCGAATGCGCTGCGCACGGCCCCCGCGAGCGCCACATCGGCCAGGATGCTCAGTGCCGCCAGCGAAATGCGCCCGTCGGCGGCACGGCAGTGCGCGCCCACCTGGAGCTCGACCACGGTGGTGGCCTGGTCGACCTGCGCGTAGACCAGGTCGAGATAGTGTCCGGCAAACATCCATCCGGGAGTGCGATAGGCCGCGAGTGCCTGCAGGACGCGGCGCGCGCAGGGGCTGTGCAGTGGTGTTGCGAGGTTCATGGAGTCAAGTGTTTGCGGGGGGGCGGGCAGGGCCTGCGGGGACCTGCACGGCCGGGGGCTACGCGTCATTCGCAGGCGCGCGGACCGCGCCTGCGACCGATCGGACGCTTGCTCGAGACGCTGTTCGGCGGATAGCGGTTGGGAGGTGTGCATTGGTCGCGCAATTCAAGGGATGAAACGGCGGGCCGGGCTCAGGCGTGCGCCGCGATGTTCAGCTCGTTCCGGATTTCATCGCCATGCTCGCCGCGCAGGGGCGGCGCCGTGGCCGGACCCGTGGCGTGACCGTCAACGTGAAAGCCGCTGCGCGCCAGTTGCAGTTCGGCATGGCCCGCGTGCTCGAAGGGCACGCTCGCAAACAGCTGGCGGTGCTTTACCTGGGGCTGGCTCAGTGCCTGCTCCATGCTCAGAACCTGCCCGGCGGGAATGCCGGCGGCATTCAGGCGCGCTTCCCAGCTTGCGGCATCGGCCGTCGACAGCTGTTGCTCGATCAGGCCCTTGAGCGCAAAGCGGTTGCTCTTGCGCGCCTCGCGCTCGGCAAAGCGGGCATCGGTCTTGAGTTCCGGCGCGCCAATGATGTCGCACAGCTGCTCAAACTGTTGCTGCTTGTTGGCGGCGATGTTGATCGGGCCGTTGCCGGTGCTGAACGTGCCCGAGGGTGCAGCGGTAAAATTCTCATTGCCCATGGGCACGGGGTGCTGACCGGCGATCAGCAGGTTGGAGACGATCCAGCCCATGGACACCAGCGTCGAGTCGAGCATCGATACATCGAGCATCGCACCTTCGCCGGTCTGCCCGCGGCGCACCAGCGCGGCGCAGATCGAGAACGCCGCGGTGATGCCGCCGAGCGTGTCGCACAGGGGGTAGCCCACGCGCAGCGGGGCGGTTTCGGTGTCCCCCGTGATGCTCATCAGACCCGACAGGCCCTGGATGATCTGGTCGTAGGCCGGGGACTTGGCCAACGGACCGTCCTGGCCAAAGCCGGAAATGGCGCAGTACACCAGATCCTTCCTGAGCGCCTGCAGTTGCTTGTAGCCCAGGCCCAGCCGGTCCATCACACCGGGCCGGAAGTTTTCCAGCACGACGTCCGCCGTCTCGACCAGGCGCTTGAAGGTGTCGATGTCCTGCGGGTTCTTGAGGTCCAGGGCAATCGACCGCTTGCTGCCGTTTTGCGCCAGGAAGGAGGCGCCCAAGTGGTGCTTGTTGAGGTCCTTGTCGGCGCCGAGCTGGCGCGCCAGATCCCCCCCATCGGGCGACTCCACCTTGATGACATCGGCACCCAGCAATGCCAGCTGGTAGCCGCAAAAGGGGCCCGAAAGAACATTGGTGAGGTCGAGAACACGAATGTTCTTCAATAGAGGGGTCATAGTTCAAATCCCGGTTGGCAGGTTGCAGTCGACGAAGACGCCGGGGTCTCCTCCGAAGTGGGTACTGATCTTGGCCGCGCTGCTCAGGAGATGGCCCTGGATCAATTGAATAGCTTCCGGCGTGAAGCGGTGCAGCGGACCCGACACCGACAGCGCCCCTTCGAGCTTCTGATCGACGCCAAAGACCGGACAGGCCATGGCGGCAGTTTCCTGGTCACGTTCGCCCATCGTCAGGCACAGCAAACGCTGGCGGATGGCGTCGTAGCGATCGCCGGGCTCGCCGGCAAACGCCAGCAGCACATGTCCTCCCGCGCCCCGGTCCAACGACAGCAATTCATCTTGCTGGACGTTGTCGCTGATGGCGCGGGAAGACGAGATCCGATAGGCGCACAGCCGCTTGTCGCCGGCGCGGGTGTACAGCGCCGCGCTCTCCCCGGTCAGGCTCGAGAGCTCGCGCAGCACCGGCATGATGAATTCGGAGGGGTGCAGGCTGCTGCGGTAGATGGCGGCGAGCTGCAGCGGTGCCGGCCCCAGGGTGTAGATGCCTTCTCGATCCCGGTAGAGGTAGCCGGCTATTTCCAGCGATTCCGCCAGTCGCAGCACGGTGCTCTTGTAAAGGCCGGTGTGTTCGGCCAACTGGGTGAGCGTGAAGCTGCGCCGCTGTTTGGAGAAGGCGGCCAGCAGCGATAACGCGCGGTTCACTGCGGCAACGCCAACGCCGTCAGCATTGTCTTCCAAGGGCGTTGCAGGGGATGTTTTGCGCATGCGTGGAGATGGATTCGTTGAAGAGGCCATTTTAAACACTGTTCTGAAAAATAGTAAAAGTCATTGATAAACAGAACATCTCAAAAATAAATCTGGATTTCTTAGTCTATTCGTGGATAAAATTCATTCGTTCGAACTGCAAATTTGTTGCGTGCATTGATTTTGTAGTTTGCTGGCTATAGTTGATGGAGACGTAAGACATGAAAATTGCCCGTTTTAACGAAGGTCGCATCGGCATCGTCGTCGGTGAAGAGTTGGTCGATGTGACGGACGTCATTGGTGTCGATCCCCAGCAGTGGCCGCCAGTCGGCGCCGTGCAGATGATTGCAGCATGGACGCAGCTGCGTGCCAAGATCGAAGGCGCACTCGCCACCGCCCCGCGCGTGGCATTGTCGGCGGTGCGGCTGCTGACGCCCGTGCCCTGGCCCAACAAGGTCATCGCCTATCCCGTGAACTACAACGATCACGGCCAGGAAATGCAGGCCAACTACCGCGCCACGCACCAGGGCTTTTTCCTCAAGCCCGCATCGTCGCTGTGCGGCGCCAGCGATGTCATCGAGCTGCCCGACCTGCCCGGTCGCGAAGTGCACCATGAGGCCGAGCTGGGCATCATCATCGGCAAGTCGGGCCGCAATGTGCGTCGCGAGGACTGGCAGGAATACGTGTTCGGCTACGCCTGCCTGATGGACATGGTGGTGCGCGGGCGCGAGGAGCGCGTGTTCCGCAAGGCCTATGACACCTTCTGTCCGGTGGGCCCCTGGATCACCACGGCCGATGAGGTCACCGACCCGGCCAACCTGGCGATGAAGCTCTGGGTCAATGGCGAACTGCGCCAGAGCGCCAACACCAGGGATCTGGTGCTGGACATCCCGGGCATGATTGAAATGGCGGCTTCGGTGATGACGCTCGAGCCCGGGGACATCATCGCCACCGGCACGCCGGCGGGCGTGGGCCAGATTGTCGATGGCGACGTGGTGCGCATCCACATCGAACAGCTCGGCGAGATGTCCATGAAGGTAGTGCAGGGCACTTCGGGCCGCTCGGTGGTGTTCGAGAACCCCTACGTGCTGGACATCAAGAAGCAACCGCTGGTGGCCTGAGATGAACCCACTCGATTCACTGGAATCCCTGTACCAGGCCTTTGACGGCCTGAGCGTGGAAGGCGGCTGGCACCGCCGCGCGCCTGCCCTGTGGCCCGAACCCCGCAAGAACTTCGTGCCTTTTCGCTGGCGCTACGCCGACGTCAAGCCCATCCTGGATGCGGCCGGGCATCTGGTGGATCACGCCATGGCCGACCGGCGCAACCTGACCATGACCAACCCCGTGGAGGGCAACCTCTACGCCACCGTGCGTTCCATGGTCGCGGCCTACCAGCTGATCAAGCCCGGCGAGACCGCCGATGCCCACCGCCATACGCCCAATGCGCTGCGCATCATTCTCGAAGGCAAGGGCACCTACACCGTGGTCGATGGCACGCGCGTCGAGATGCGCCCCGGCGACGTGCTGCTGACCCCAAGCTGGGCTTGGCACTCGCATTCGAGCAACGGCAACGAGGATTGCTACTGGGTGGACGTGCTCGATGTGCCGCTGGTCCATCTGATGGAAGGCATGTTCTTCGAGCGCCATCCCGACAAGCTCGAGCCCGACGTGGTCGATGCCGACAGCTCGCCGATTGCTTTTCGCTGGGAAGACACGCTCGCGGCGCTGGACGCCGCCGCTTCGCCCGCGCATGGCATGGCCGAGCGCGAAGCCGAGCTTGGCAATCCGGCGCTGCGCACCGTGGCCCTGCATGCGCAGCGTTTCCATGCGGGCTTTCGCTCCGCGCAATACCGCACCACGGCCAACAGCATCTTCACGGTGATCCAGGGCCGTGGCCGCAGCGTGGTCGACGGCGAAACCATCGAATGGGCGATGGGCGATGTGATCGCCATTCCCGCCTGGCGTGCCTATCGCCATGAAGCCGACGTCGAGAGCTTCATGGTGCGTGCCAGCGATGAGCCGGTGATGCGCGCCATCGGCATGCTGCGCGAAGAAGCGATGGCCGAAAGCGTGTAATCCACCCCCCGAAGGCCGCGGTGTGCAAGAAGGACAGGCGCCAAGCACGCCGCCGCGCCGCACCGCAGCCTGCCAAATATCCAAAGGAGACAAGTCCATGCATCGTCGCGCTGTTTTGAAAGCGGGCTGCGCCGCAGCCTTCGCCACCGCGGGCACCACCGCTGCCGCGAAGGCCTATCCCACGGGTCCCATCCGGATCGTGACCCCCTATGACGCGGGCAGCACGGTGGACATCACCAGCCGCCTGGTCGCCGAAGGGCTGACCAAACGCCTGGGGCAGACCGTGATCGTCGAGAACCGCCCCGGCGGCCAAGGCGCCATTGGAATGAACGCGCTGCTCGGCGCGCCGGCCAACGGCTACACGCTGCTCACCGACACGCCGGCCTCGGCCATCAACCCCAGCCTCTACAAGAGCCACCAGAGCCGCTACGACGCGGCCCGCGATCTGGCGCCGGTCGCGCAGCTGATGTCGCTGCCGTTCGCGATTGCCGTCGCGCCGCAGGTTCCGGCCAAGACCATCGGCGAGCTGGTCGCGCTGCTCAAGGCCAAGCCCGAGTCGCTCAACGCCGCGGTCGCCGGCACGTCCACGCGCCTGGCGGGCGAACTGTTTTGCATGCAGGCGGGTGTGAAGATGATGCCCGTGAACTACAAGGGCGCGATGTCGGCCATGCAGTCGGTGATGAAGAACGAGACCCAGGTGGTGTTTCTCGACGCTGCCAATCTGGCGCCGTTCATCGAGGCCGGCAAGCTGCGCGGCCTGCTGATTACCGGAGAGCAGCGCTGGCCGGTGCTGGCGCAGGTGCCCACGGCCAAGGAGGCCGGCTACGGCCAGTTCGCGGCCAGCACCTGGTTTGGCATGTTCGCGCGCGCCGGCACGCCCCAGCCGATTCTCGACGCGCTCAATGCGGCGATCCGCGACGTCATGGCGTCGCCGGCGCTGGCCGGCTACCTTGCCCAGCGCGGCGCCCAGCCCTCGCAGCGCAGTGCCGCCGAGTTCAAGCAGTTTTTCCAGCAGGAAATCAGCCTCTGGCGCGATGTGATCGCCAAGGCTGGCATCGAAGTCGAATGAGTCCAACTAGGAGTAGCAAGATGAAAGTAATCATTGCCGGTGGCGGTATCGGGGGCATGTCGGCGGCGCTGGGATTGCTGCGCAAGGGCATCGATGTGGAGATCTACGAGCAGGCACCCGAGATCAAGGAAGTCGGCGCGGGCATACAGATCAGCCCCAATGGCTGCCGCGCGCTCGACGCGCTGGGCGTGTTCGAGACCCTGCAGAAGCTCTCGTGCGACCCGGTGCGCAAGGAGTTCCGGCTATGGAACACGGGCAAGGCCTGGCCACTGTTCGACCTGGGCAAGAAGGCCATCGAGAAGTACGGCTACCCCTATCTGACGGTGTACCGCCCGGACCTGCTCGACACCCTGGCCGACGCCGTGCGTGCGCTCAAGCCCGACGCCATCCACCTGGGCTGCCGCGCGGCCGGACTGGAGCAGGACGACACCGGCGCCACGCTGGTACTGGACGATGGCCGCAAGATCCGCGGCGACGTGCTGATCGGCGCCGACGGTTGGCGCTCGGTGATCCGCAACACGCTGTGGGGCGAGTGCAATCCCGAGTTCTCCGGCATGGTGACCTGGCGCGGCCTGATCCCCATGGACCGGCTGCCGCAGCACATGCAGGCGCATGTGGGCAGCACCTGGATCGGCCCCGGCGCGCATGTGGTGAGCTACCCGCTGCACCGCGGCGAGATCATGAACTTCGTGGCCACCATCGAAGGCAAGACCTGGACCACCCAGGCCAGCTGCGAGCCCGGCACCACCGAGGAATGCCTGGCCGATTTCGCCGGCTGGCACGAGGACGTGCAGACCATGATTCGCCTGAGCCCCACGCTGCTCAAGTGGGCGCTGATGAAGCGCGAGCCCATCGAGCGCTGGTCGCTGGGGCGCGTCAGCCTGATGGGCGACGCCTGCCATGCGACGCTGCCCTTCCTGGCCCAGGGCGCGGTGCACTCCATCGAAGACGGCGTGGTGCTGGCGCGCTGCCTGGAAGAAGGCCAGGCCATGCCCGCGGCGGCGCTGCAGCGCTACGAGAGCGCGCGCATCGAGCGCACCAGCCGCATGGTGCGCGGCGCCACGTCCAACACCGGGCGTTTCCACAGCCCGGAGCTGGCGACGGAAGAATCCGCCGACCAGTACCTGGCGCGCGAGTGGAGCAGCGAGCCCATCGCCGACCGCTACGACTGGCTTTACGCCTACGACGCAGCCAAGGTCGCCATCTGAGCGTGCCACCCTGGGCGGGCCCGTGAGGGCACGCCCGGACCGCTGAGCGAGAACGGCTCAGACCGCGCGCAACGCGTGCGCGCCGCGCACGCGTTTCTTCCCCACCCCTGCCATTTGCCTGCCGCGCCGCAGGCAGGGCCGCGCCATGCCCGCACGGCGCCGGCCTGGCCACATTCCAGAGCGATAGGAAAGAGATGACCTCAGCAACCGATACGCCCAGCTACCCCGACACGCTCCTGCTGATCGACAACCGGTGGGTCCAAGCCTCTGGCGGCAAAAGCATCCCGGTGCTCAATCCGGCCACGGGCGAGACCATCGGCAGGGTGGCGCATGCCAGCGTCGCCGACCTGGACCAGGCGCTGGCCGCGGCGCAGCGCGCCGACCAGCTCTATGCGGTGCGCTACCGGGCCGGCGCCGTGCCGCTGCGCACCTGGTTGGACGCCCAGGAGGCCCGCCGTGCGGCGGAGAACGCCGCCGCCCAGAACCGCCAGCAGCAGCTCGCCAACCAGGTGGTCCTATACCAGAGTCTCGGCGGCGGCGACGCGGGGACGCAGCCGTGAAACGTGACTGTGGCGTGACCGACATCGCAGCGCCTTCAGGCCGACGTCCAGATGCCTCGCCTGCAACCTGGAGCTCTCGCATGCGAACCGCATTCCCCGTCTCGGCGGTCGGCCTGGCCCTGATCTGCGCCGCCTGCGCCCATGGCTCGCCAGACCACGGCGGACGCCGCGGGCCAGGGCCCGGCGGCCCGC
>JBEVDH010000198.1:0-7748 GCA_040514115.1 Comamonas sp.
ACCACGTTCACGCTCACGATGACGGTGTCACCGGGGGAGAACACGGGGATGGTCTTGTTCAAGCGGGCAATTTCTTCCTGCTCAAGAGTCTGGATCAGATTCATGGTTACATCCAACGATCTTGTCCGCGCCATAATTGGCAAGCACCGGGATTGGCACTGTATGGCTGCATTCCGCGCCTGTAAAGGCTCCTCGAATGCAGCGGCCGGCAGAGGATCGACAGCCCGCGATTATAGCCCGTCCGGCAATTTTGCCAAAACCGCTTCATCCTTGCGGGTCAGATGCCCGGCCTCGCGCGCGCGCTCCAGCAGGTCGGGCCGGTGGCGCGCGGTGATCTCCAGGCTCTGGTCGCGGCGCCAGCGCTCGATATGCGCATGGTGGCCCGACATCAGCACCGCCGGCACCTCCCGGTCCTGCCAGACCTCGGGGCGCGTGTAGTG
The DNA here is from genome assembly GCA_040514115.1 of Comamonas sp. Lineage (GTDB taxonomy): Bacteria > Pseudomonadota > Gammaproteobacteria > Burkholderiales > Burkholderiaceae_C > Comamonas. Next base: position 441 of record JBEVDH010000198.1, read on the forward strand.
CGGGCAGTCCAACAGGCCGTTGAGGCTGGGATTGAAGCTGTCGAGCTGGTGGCTGCCGGCGTCGTTGAGCACGCCAGGCTGCAGCCGCGTGACGGCGTCGAGCAGCGCCAGCGCCGCGATCTCGCCGCCCGAGAGCACGAAGTCGCCCAGGCTGATCTGCGCATCCACATAGGTGTCGATGAAGCGCTGGTCGATGCCTTCGTAGCGGCCGCACAGCAAGACGGCGCCCGGGCCCTGCGCCCAGTGCTCCACGGCCGGGTGGTCGAGCGTCCGGCCAATGGGCGAGAACAGCACCAGCGGCACCTGCTGCGCCGGTTCCTCGGCACGGTCGGCGCGGATGGCCTCCAGGCAGGCCTGCAGCGGCTCGACCAGCATCACCATGCCCGGGCCGCCGCCAAACGACCGGTCGTCGACGCGGCGGTAATTGCCCTGGGCGTAGTCGCGCGGATTCCACAGCCGCACCGTGACCTGGCCCGAAGCATAGGCGCGGCGCGTGACGCCGCTGGTCAGGAACGGCCCGAACATCTCAGGAAACAGGGTGATGATGTCAAAGCGCATGGCAGGTACCCTTCCCGAACGGCAACAAAAGGCAGGCCATCAATAGTCCGTCTGCCAGTCCACCGTGATCCGGCGCTCGGACAGCTCGACCTTGTCCACATAGGCCGACACGAAGGGGATCATGCGCTCGAGCGCCTTGCCCTCTTCCTCATAGGCCAGGACCAGCACGGTCTGGGGGCCGGTGGACATCAGGTCCTTGACCTGGCCCAGCGCCACGCCTTCGCGGTTGATCACATCCAGGCCCAGCAGGTCGACCCAGTAATACTCGTCCTCGGCCGCCTTGGGAAACTCGGCGCGCGAGACAAAGATGCGCGCGCCCTTGAGCGACTCGGCGGCCGTGCGGTCGGCAACGGCTTCGGCCGTGGCGACGATCGAGCCCGAATGCTCGCGCGACTGCTTGACCGGCATCAGCACGGTGCCGGTGAAGGTGCGCGCGCCGCGCTCGGACGGCTGCAGGAACCAGTGCTTGGCGGACAGCAGTACCTCGGCATCGGCACTGAAAGGCAGCACCTTGAACCAGCCCTTGATACCCCAGGCGTCCGCGATGCGGCCGACCTCTACGGCGTCGGCTGGCAGCTGGGCGGGTTCGAAATGAGGGAGAAGGGCCATGGTGCAAACAGATTTGAGAAACAAAAAAAAGCGGGCTCCGTCAGCATACGCCACGGAACCCGCCTTGAGGGAAGCGCTAGATTTAAGCAGTTGCCTTGGAGGCTTGCTTGATCAGGCGGTCCACGGTGGGCGACGATTGCGCGCCCACGCTCTTCCAGTACGTCAGACGGTCTTGCGCAATGCGCAGACCTTCTTCGCCGCCACGGGCGGTGGGGTTGTAGAAACCCAGACGCTCGATGAAGGCGCCATCGCGGCGGGTGCGCTTGTCAGCCACAACGATGTTGAAAAACGGACGCGACTTGGAGCCGCCGCGGGAAAGTCGAATGACGACCATGATTTATCCTTTGGGTGGTATGCAGCGTATGCTGCACATGTTTTTGCGACGTTGAGACACGCGACATAGCCACCCGGCCAGCGACACGCAGCAAAGCGCACGATTATATCGACTTCTTTGATTTATGCCTAATATCCGCGCGAGCACCGTCTCCGACATCCCCGCCATCACCGCCATCTACCGCCACCATGTGCTGCATGGCACCGGCACCTTCGAGGTCGAGCCTCCCAGTGAAACCGATATGGCCACGCGCCGCGCCGACGTGCTCGGCCGCGGCCTGCCCTATCTCGTGGCCGCCGGCGATGACGGGCAGATCCTGGGCTTCACCTATGCCAACTGGTTCAAGCCGCGCCCGGCTTATCGCTTTTCGGCCGAGGACTCGGTCTATGTCGCCGACGCCGCGCGCGGCCAGGGCGTGGGCCGGCTGCTGCTGGCGGCCCTGAGCGCGCAGGCCGAGGCCGCGGGCGTGCGCAAGCTGCTTGCCGTGATTGGCGACTCGGGCAACGCCGGCTCGATCGGCGTACACCGCGCGGCCGGCTTCACCGAGATCGGGGTGATGCGTTCGATGGGCTGGAAGTTCGGCCGCTGGCTCGACATCGTGCTGATGGAAAAGACGCTGGGCGCGGGCGACACCACCTCTCCGGAAGTGCCCCAATAGCCGCGCGCTGCGTTCATGCGAATAATGTCCGCATGAAAAGCAAGACCCTGGCCGCCTGGTTGGCCTTCCTCGGCGGGCCGCTGGGCCTGCACCGTTTCTATCTCCACGGCCTGGGCGACTGGCGCGGCTGGCTGCTGCCGCTGCCCACGGCGCTGGGCCTCTATGGCATACAGCGCGTCCAGGAGCTCGGCCAGGACGACCAGCTCAGCTGGCTCTTGATTCCACTGCTGGGCTTCACCATTGCCGCCTGCGCGTTGCGCGCCATCCTCTACGGCCTGATGCCCACCCCCGCCTGGAACGCCCGCTTCAACCCCGGCGCCTCCCCAGACGCCGCCACCGGCCGTACCCATTGGGGCACGGTGTTTGCCATCGGGCTGGCACTGATGCTAGGCACCACGGTGCTGATGGCCAGTCTGGCGTACAGCTTTCAGCATTACTTCGAGTATCAGATCGAAGAGGCGCGGAAGATTTCGCAATAAAGGTTGCAAACCCGGCGCCCTTGGACGGGCACGCCGAGGCAGGCCCAGGTTGGGCGGTGAGAAGATGATTGGGCGAACACGTGAGTGATCCATCAACCGTTCGTCCTGAGCTTGTCGAAGGATGAACGGCCTGACCTCAATTGAGGCCTTGGCGTCTGCCATCGCCCAATTCAGGTGTGGTTTCGCCATAAAAAAAGCCGCCAGCCCAAGCCGACGGCTTCCAGTTAAGCAGCGCCCGATCAGAAGATCTGCAGGCTCACCCAATAAGCAATCGCGGCCACAAACGCACTGGCCGGAATGGTCAGCACCCAGGCCCAGACGATATTGCCGGCCACGCCCCAGCGCACGGCGCTGGCGCGCTGGGTCGAGCCCACGCCGACAATCGCGCCGGTGATGGTGTGCGTGGTCGAGACCGGCACGCCCATGGCGGTGGCGAAGAACAGCGTCAGCGCCCCGCCGCTTTCGGCGCAGAAGCCGCCCACGGGCTTGAGCTTGGTGATCTTCTGGCCCATGGTCTTGACGATGCGCCAGCCGCCGAACATCGTGCCCAGGCCGATGGCGATATAGCAGGAAATGATGGTCCAGGTCGGCGGGGCCGCGTCGTTGACGCTGGTGTAGCCCGTGGCAATCAGCAGCAGCCAGATGATGCCGATGGTCTTTTGCGCGTCGTTGCCGCCGTGGCCCAGGCTGTAGGCCCCGGCCGAGACCAGCTGCAGCCGCCGGAACCACTTGTCGACCTTGCTGGGCCGCGCCCGGCGGCAGATCCAGGCCACCAGCACCATCATCAGCGAACCCAGCAGGTAGCCCAGCAGCGGCGAGACAAAAATGAAGGCCACGGTTTTCCAGATGCCGCTGGCAATCAGCGCGCCAGCGCCGGCCTTGGCAATGACCGCGCCAACGATGCCGCCGATCAGCGCATGCGAGGAGCTGCTGGGAATGCCGTAGTACCAGGTGATCAGGTTCCAGGCAATCGCGCCGAGCAATGCGCCAAACACCACATGGGTGTCGACGATGCCCGGCTGCACGATGCCCTTGCCGACCGTCGCGGCCACGCTCAGGTGGAACACGAAGATCGCCACGACATTGAAGAAGGCGGCAAACACCACGGCCTGTGCCGGCTTGAGCACGCCGGTCGAGACCACGGTGGCAATCGAATTGGCGGCATCGTGGAAGCCATTCATGAAGTCGAACAGCAGGGCCAGCACCACCAGCATGACCACGACCCAGAGGGCGGCTTGTACGGTTTCCATTACGTAGGGACTCCGCGCCGGATCAGGAATTCTCGAGGACGATGCCCTCGATCTGATTGGCCACGTCCTCGCACTTGTCGGTGATGGTCTCGAGCAGTTCGTAGATGGCCTTGAGCTTGATGACTTCGCGCACATCGGGCTCTTCGCGGAACAGCTTGCTCATGGCGGCGCGCATCACGCGGTCGGCATCGGATTCGAGGCGGTCGATTTCCTCGCAGGTCTTGAGCGCGGCCTCGGCGGTGCTGGCGTCGGAGATGCGGTCGAGCAACTTCACGGCGTCGCGCACGCGCTCGCAGCACTTGACGCTCAAGGCGGTGAGGCGGGTGATTTCATCTGTCATATGACGCACGTCATAAAGCGCCATCGTTTCAGCCGAGTCCTGGATCAGGTCGGCAACGTCGTCCATGGTGTTGATCAGCCCATGGATGTGTTCGCGGTCCAGCGGCGTGATGAAGGTCTTGTGCAAGGCCTTGTTCACCTCGTGCGTCACACGGTCGGCGGCGCGCTCGGCATTGTCGACATCCTGGTTGTACTTCTCGCGCAGATGGGGGTCGTTGTAGTTCGCCACCAGCTGCGAGAATGCGTGCGCGGCTTCGACGATGTGGTCCGCGTGCTGGTTGAACATGGCGAAGAAATTACCTTCGCGTGGCAGCAGCTTGGCAAATAGCATGGGATTTGTTACCAGGGTTTCTGATGGACACGCAGGCGCCCACGAATGCAGGATGGGGGCTGGCCGGCGTCAACCGGGCGAAGTGTACTCTCGACTTCGTAAGCGCCTGGTAATCGACTGCATCTGCTGTAAAAGGGCCCATGGCAAACCCCGCCCACCTGTTGACCGATAGCGCAAAAGCCAGGCTGCATGCGGGTTGCCGCGCTGAGACATAAAACCAACAGACAGAAAATCCCTGCAAATGGATGCGCCAAAAAGGCGCAAGACACCCCGGCATCGACTGGCTTCGCGGCGCCAGACTGCTGCACAGTCATCCATTTGTCATATGCGCCGCGGGCCAGGTGGCGCTATTTGTTGCCCGCTTCCTGGTCCCACTGGCGCAGCTGGGCCAACTTCTCGCCGATCTTGCCCTCGAGCCCGCGCGCCACGGGGCGGTACCAGCCCGGCTCGGGCATACCTTCGGGCAGATAGGTTTCGCCGGCCGCATAGGCATTGGGCTCATCGTGCGCATACCGATACTCGTGCCCGTAACCGAGCTCCTTCATCAGCTTGGTGGGCGCATTGCGCAGGTGCACCGGCACCTCGCGGCTCTTGTCTTGCTTCACGAAGGCCTTGGCCCGGTTGTAGGCGTTGTAGCCGGCGTTGCTCTTGGCGGCCACGGCCAGGTAGATCACCGCCTGGCCCAGCGCCAGCTCGCCCTCGGGCGGGCCCAGGCGCGCATAGGTCAGCGCCGCGTCCTTGGCGATCTGCATGGCGCGCGGGTCGGCCCGGCCGATGTCTTCCCACGCCATGCGCACGATGCGCCGCGACAGATAGCGCGCGTCGGCACCGCCGTCGAGCATGCGCGTGAGCCAGTACAGCGCGGCATCCGGGTGCGAGCCGCGCACCGACTTGTGCAGCGCCGAGATCTGGTCGTAGAAGTTGTCGCCGCCCTTGTCGAAGCGCCGGCTGTTGAGCGTCAGCGCGTTTTGCAGGAAGTCGGCGGTGATCGTGGTCAAGTCCGACGCCCTGGCGGCGGTGCTGGTCTGCTCCAGCAGGTTCAGGAAGCGCCGCGCGTCGCCGTCGGCATAGCCGATCAGGGTGTCCGTGGCCAGCTCGTCGAATTGCAGGTGGCCCAGCGCGATCTCCTGCGCGCGCTTGAGCAGCTGGCGCAGCTCCTCGTCCGTGAGCGACTGCAGCACATACACCTGGGCGCGCGACAGCAGCGCCGAATTCACCTCGAACGACGGGTTCTCGGTGGTCGCGCCAATGAAGGTCACCAGGCCGCTTTCGGCATAGGGCAGCAGCGCATCCTGCTGGGATTTGTTGAAGCGGTGGATCTCATCGACAAACAGGATGGTGTGCTTGCCCATGGCCAGGTTCTGCTGGGCCAGCTCCATCGAGGCGCGGATGTCCTTGACGCCGGAGAAAACCGCAGACAGCGCAATGAACTCGCACTTGAAGGCCGTGGCCGTCAGGCGCGCCAGCGTGGTCTTTCCGACGCCGGGCGGGCCCCAGAAGATCATCGAATGCGGCTTGCCCGACTGGAAGGCCAGCCGCAGCGGCTTGCCCTCTCCCAGCAGGTGCGACTGGCCCACGACCTCGTCCAGGGTCCGGGGCCGCAAGGCTTCGGCCAGGGGCGCGACAGGTTGCTGCGTGAAAAGGTCAGACATGGCTTGCCTCCAGGCAGTGGGCCCGCAGGCGCGGGCGCCCGAGCGCAGCGGCGCTCAAGGCGCCAAGACATCCGCACCCTTGGGTGCGACGAACTTGAAGGTTTCGGGCGGCAGGCTGGCGCTGGTCTGGACGTTGTTGAAGCGCATCAGCGAGCGTTGGCCGAAGCTGTCGAGCATGTCGATGGCCGCGAGCTTGTTGCCGGCAAAGCCCACGCGCACGCTTTGCAGCTGACCTTCCTTGGCCTTGGGCACGGCCAGCACCCACTGCAGGCCATCCTGATCGGGGGCGGCCTTGAGATCGAAATCGGCGCGCAGCGCCTGCACGCTGGCCGCCGAGGCCAGGATCGCGGCCGGAGTGGCGTCGAGCACCTTGGCCTGGGCGCGCTGCGTGACCTGATTGAGGTCGGCGTCGTACATCCACAGCGTCTTGCCGTCGGCCACGATCTGCTGCTCGAAGGGCTTGCGGTAATCGAACTTGAAGCGTCCCGGGCGCTGGAACATGAACTCGCCGCTCGAGGTCTTGCTGCGCGCGGCCTGTCCGTCCTTGGCGGGCGAGGTCACCGTCTGGGTGAACTCGGCCCGGCCGGCCTGTGCGCTCTGCATGAAGGCCTCGAGGCTCTGCAGTCCGTCGGCGCTGGCCAGGCCGGCACCGGCCACCAGCACGAGACTTGTCAAAAATCGCTTCATAAACTCTCCATCCAATGGGGCAAGGCCCTATTCACTGCGCGCCGGCACCAGCACCTCGCGCTGGCCGCTGGTGGTCAATGAGCTCACCAGGCCGGCTTTCTCCATGTCTTCGAGCAGGCGCGCCGAGCGGTTGTAGCCGATGCGCAGCTTGCGCTGCACATACGAAATGCTGGCCTTGCGGTCCTTGAGGACCACTTCGACAGCTTGGTCGTACATGGGGTCTTTCTCGCCGTTTTCACCCCCGTCGCCGCCAATTTCCCCATCTCCATCGACGACACCGCCCTCGAGCACGCCCTCGATGTAGTCGGGCTCGCCCTGCTCCTTGAGGTATTTGACGACGCGGTGCACTTCCTCGTCGCTCACGAACGCGCCATGCACGCGGATCGGCAGGCCCGTGCCGCTGGCCATGTA
>JBEVDH010000162.1:0-2924 GCA_040514115.1 Comamonas sp.
CTGATGTTCATGTACATGCCGTGGGCGCCCAAGGTCGTCTACGAGGGCGACCAGCGTACCTATGTCGCGGAAGTCTTCCCGACCGCCCGCGGTGCGCAAAGCCCCAAGCCTACCGGCACCCCCGCACCCCTGGTGCCATTGGCAGCGATTGCCCAGGCGAGCAGCGCGGCATGGGGCGGCGCAGGGGTCGCCAGTCTGGTCATACACAACCCCGGTGATGCGTCCGCGCGCGTGGTGGCCTCGCGCCACGAACGCGGGGTGCTGACATCCAACCAGGCGTCGATCACCTTCGACGGCGTTGACGGCACGCTTGTGGGCCGCAATGGAGAGAACATCGCGCCGGCCTCCAACACCCGCGGGGTGCTTTACGGACTGCACCTGGGACGGTTCTCGGACATGGGCCTGCGCTGGCTCTTTTTCGTGTCGGGCCTGGCGGGCTGCGCCATGGTCGCCACCGGCTTGCTGCTCTGGGCCGTGAAGGAGCGGCAAAAGCACGCGAAGGCACTGGCCAAGGGCGGGTGCATTTCCATCGGCCTGTGGCTGGTCGACGGGCTCAACATCGCGGCCGTGGCCGGCCTGCCGGCGGCCATGGGAGCCTACCTGTGGGGTAACCGCCTGCTGCCGGTCGCAATGGCTGCCCGGCCCGACATGGAGATCCACCTGTTCTTCACTGTCTGGGGTGCATGTGCCCTGCTGGCCTTGATACGGCCTACGCTGCGGATGTGGCAGCTTCAGCTCGGCATGGCCGCGGCGCTGTGGATGTCGCTGCCCCTGCTCAATCCGCTGACCGGCGGCCTAGGGTTGCCGGCGGCGATCGCGGCGGGACAGTGGGGCATCGCCGGGTTCGACCTCACGGCATGGGCCATTGGAATGCTGTTCGCGGCCTGCGTGTTCTGGCTCAGGAAGCGCAAAGCTTTGAAAAAGCCGGTCGCCAGACCCCATGCGGCCACAAACACCGGCAATTTCGCCCCGGCGCAGCCGCTTTCAAGGAAGGAACCATCGTGACACCCCAAGCGGGCTATGCCCTGGCGGCATCACTGCTGGCCGCGCTGTGCGCCTGGAGCGCACTGGCCCTGGCCATGGACCGGCATTTCGAGGATTGCTATGGGCGCGGCGCCGAGCGCAAGACCAGGCCGGCGCTTTTGCAGTGCGCGGGCTGGTCGGGACTGATCGTGTCGTTGGCGGCGGCGTGGCTGTCACGCGGACCTGTGGTCGGATCGGTACTCTGGTTTGGCATCCTGACTTTTTCGGGGGTTGCGGTGGTCGCGGTGGGTGCCTTGCGCCCCCGGCGGCTGCGGCAAGTGCCCCTCGGGGCGGGGTTGCTGGCGATCGTGCTCGGAATGTGGCTGGCGGGCACGGCCTGATTTCGCGCCTCATCTGCAACGCACTCCACTCTGTGACCACATCCGCGCCAGAAGTAATACGTATTTCTTTGTTACGCACTGCATCCAAACGCGCGCCTGGCGGGTAGTGGACTGGTCGCCACCAAATCGCAAGAAAACATCGTGCGTGACATTCCTCCACTTCAAGGACATGCAAATGAATCGATTCCAGATTTTTCGCCCTCTCGCGGTTATGTCGGCCGTTTTCGCCCTGGCCGCCTGCGGCGGCAGCGGTGACGACAATGACGGTGCCGCGGACCAGCCCGTGACCACGCTTGGCAACACCATCGCCGTCACCGCCTCCGGCCGGGTCATCAGTTTCGATCGCGCCGCGCCCGGCGCCCTGACCAGCAACGTCCTCCTTTCCGGATTGACGCGCGGTGAATTCCTGGTCGGCTTCGACGTCCGTCCGGCGGACGGCCTGATCTACGCGGTGAGCTCGACCAACCGCATCTATACGCTCGACGCCAAGACCGGTGCGCTGACGTTCAAGTCGACGCTCAGCACCCCGCTGGTGGGCAGCGCGTTCGGCGTGGACTTCAACCCGGTCGCAGACCGGCTGCGCCTGGTCAGCAATACGGGCCAGAACCTGCGCGTGGATGTGAGCACGGGCGCTGCCGTCATCGATGGCGCCATCAATGGCGTGACCGGCGCGGCCATCACCGCTTCGGCGTACACCAATTCGTTTGCCGGCGCGACGAGCACGCAGCTCTACAACCTGGACGCGGCCGGCACCGTGTACCTGCAGGATCCGCCCAACAACGGCACGCTGGCCAATCCCGTGCCGCTGAATGTCGCGTTCTCGGCCAGCAATGGCTTCGACATCGATGCCCGCAACAACCAGGCCTGGGCCGCGTTGTCGGTCAACGGCACCGCACAGCTCTACACGGTGGCGCTCAGCGGCACGGCCGGGGCGAAACTGGTGGGCACGATCGGCACCGGCGAGGCGCTGGTGGGTATCACGCTGACGCAGCCCGAGGCCGCCATGGTCTACGCGCTCGATGACGCCTCGCAGCTGCGCAGCTTCTCGCCAGCCACGCCCGCCACGCTGTCGGCCCCGGTGAAGATCACGGGCCTGGCCGCTGGCGAGAGCGTTCTGGGCATCGACTTCCGCCCGGCCAACGCACGCCTGTATGCGCTGACGAGCACCGGCCGCCTGCTGACGGTGGATCCCACCACGGGCGCTGCCACCGCAGCCTCGACCTTGAGCGCCGACGCCACCGATACCACCGCGCCCTACGCCGGCCTGAACGGCACCCGCTTTGTCGTCGATTTCAACCCGGTGGCCGACCGCCTGCGCGTCATCAGCAACCTGGGCCAGAGCCTGCGCATCAACGTGGACACGGGCGCCACGACGACCGACGGTGACATCAACCGCAGCGCGCCCGCCGTGGTCGCGGCCGGGGCCTACACCAACAGCTTTGCCGGCACCACCGCCACCGATCTCTACGACATCGACAGCAACGAGAACGTGTTGGCCAAGCAGATGCCGCCCAACAACGGCACGCTGGTGAACGTCGGCGCGCTCAATCTCGCGGTGAA